>CAYULG010000109.1:0-8419 GCA_964445365.1 uncultured Salinivenus sp.
CAAGGAACTGCTCGCCCACGGCCTCCAGCCGGACACCATCGTCTGCCGGTCGGAGCGGTCCATCACCGCGGAGGTGCGGCGCAAGATCTCCCTCTTCTGCAACGTCGAGGAGGAGGCCGTCATCCAGATGCTCGACGCGGAATCGATCTACGAGGTGCCGCTCCTGCTGCGGGACGAGGGGATGGACGAACTCGTCGTGGAGCGCTTCTACCCCGACGGCGAGGGCGACGTGTGCCGGGAGACGCCCGAACTGGACGACTGGATCGGGTTTCTGAAGAGGCTGAAGAACCCGGAGGAGACGATCCCGATTGCCCTCGTGGGGAAGTACGTGGAGCACCAGGACGCCTACAAGTCCATCTCCGAAAGCTTCATTCTCGCCGGCGTGCCCGACGAGGTGCAGGTAGACGTGACGTACGTGCTCTCGGAGGACCTCACGGAGAGCACCGTCGAGTCGATGCTGGGCGACGTGGCGGGCATCCTGGTGGCCCCCGGCTTTGGGGATCGCGGCGTCGAGGGCAAGGTGCTGGCGGCCAAGTACGCCCGGGAGCACGACGTCCCCTTCTTCGGCATCTGCCTGGGGCTTCAGTGCGCGATTATCGAGTTTTCGCGCACCGTGTGCGGCTGGGAGGGGGCCCACTCCACCGAGTTCGCCGAGGAGACGGCCTATCCGGTGATTGACCTCATGGAGGAGCAGAAGGAAATCTCAGACAAGGGCGGCACCATGCGCCTCGGGCAGTACGACTGCCGCATCCAGGAGGGCTCCCGCGTCCACGACATCTACGGCGACACAATGGTGCAGGAGCGCCACCGGCATCGCTACGAGGTGAACAACGTCCTCCGCTACAAGCTGCTGGAGGAGGGGATGCGCTTTACGGGTGTCAACCCCGACACCGACCTCGTCGAGATCATGGAGCTGCCCGAGAAGCGGTGGTTCATCGGCGTACAGTTCCACCCCGAGTACAAGTCGACCGTCGGCACGCCCCATCCGCTCTTCCGCTCCTTTGTGCGGGCCTGCACGACGTACGCCCACGAACGGGACCTGGCTGCTTCGCCGCAGCCGCCGGAGCGGGAGGCCGTGCCCCTGGCGTCGGCGGACATGTAGACGAGGGACGCGCCCGCACCGAAGCCGGTGAATTCACCCGCCACAGCCCCTGCTCCGATGCAGGACGGTATGGATATGTCGGATGATCCGTATTGCCCTCGGCCCCTGTTACAGACGGCACTGGCCGCCGTCCTTCTGTCGTCTCTTCTCGTCGTCGGATGCGACAGCGGGGGAAACTCGTCACGCGACGAGTCGGATCCGCCCGCCGACACGTCCTCCATTACGTCCGTCGCGGTCACCGTCGAGAGCGACACCCTCACCCTGGACGGACGGCTTTTGGCGCCCGACACCACCGCGGCGGTGCCGGGCGTCGTCCTCGTGCACGGCTCCGGCGCGGTCGACCGGAATGGACAGGGTCCCCAGGGCCGCATCCCGCCCATCTTCCAGCGCTGGGCGGAGCGCATGGCCGATCGGGGCATCGCCGTGCTCCGCTACGACAAGCGCACCACGCAGTCGGAGGTCAGACAGGCCGATCCGCGCGCCCTCACCTTTCTCGACTTCGTCCGCGACGCCGTCGCCGCCGGCGACCTTCTCCGCCGCCGAGAAGCGGTGGACGGGGATCGCGTCGTGTTCGTGGGGCACAGCCAGGGCGGCAACGTGGCCCCGGCCGCCGCGACCCGGCTGGGAACCGTGGCGGGCGTCGCGTCGCTCGCCGGACCTGCGCTCGCCATCGATTCCCTCCTCGTCGCTCAGCTCGAGGCCGGCCCCAACACGCCGGACTCCGTCGCGCAGGCGGTCCGGGCCCAGTTCGATTCCGTGCGCGCCGGGTCCCCACCGCCGGACAGCCTCATCGAGGTTGGAGCGAGCCGGGCCGGCGTCGCGTTCGTCCGACAGTGGATTCGCCACACCGAGCATCTCGACAGCGTGGCGGCAGCCCTCGACGCACCGATTCTGGCCCAGCAGGGCCGGGCCGACCAGCGCTATCCAGGTGAGACCCTGGAGCGGTCCCTAGACGGATGGCGCCGCATCGCCCGAACCGATGACGCAACCGTCAATGCGTACAACGGCGTCGACCACTTCTTTCTTGAAGACGGAACGACCACAACGGCGGACGCACCGCTCGACGACCTCATCAAATGGATCCGGAATCGGTGACGCCTGCCAGGTGCGACCGGCCCCTAAAGAAAAACGCCCGATCCCCGAACGGAGACCGAGCGCGGACGAAGCCAAACGGGGCACCGACCTCATTCCTCTGTCCCGGACGTGGCCCCTGTCGTCATGGACGCCAGCTGCTTCACGGCCGTCACCGTCTGAGGGCCCATCGAGACCTCCAGGTCGGCCTTCACCACGTGGTGCGGCGCCGCCTTCCGGACGTAAATGGTGCCGGACGGCCCCGGGCCCTCGGAGGTCGCCTCCAGCACGTACGTCTCGAACGTCCCGGCGGGCACCTCTATGGTCTCGGTGCCCGTGACGCGGACCGTCGTGGTGGCCACCTTCTGCTGCTGGAGCTGGAAGACCGGCAGCCGGGCCGCGTAGCCCTCGTCGAGCGGCAGGGCGGCGAGCGCGACTTCCATGTTGGCCGTGCTCGCGAGCGTCGGCTGATCGAACGACATCTCGATGGGGACCTCCCGGCCCCGCATCGTCATCGTTCCGGACACAGTCGTGTCTGTGTGGGTCAGGGCGAGGGTGGCCTGCCCACTGGCCCGGCGCTGGAGGGGGTGCAGGGTCGACCGGTCCACCACCACGGTGTCGGACTGCGCGCGCCCCTGCACGCCGTCGACAATCTGCCACACCGACTGTCCGTCGTGCGCGGCGGTTTTGAGGACGCGAGTGGTGGGGCGATCCATGGTCTTCCCTCTTGCCTGGAGCTCCGTCTTGTACTCGAGGGTGGCCGGCGACAAGGTTGACCCGTCAAGTGCTGCGACACCGTCGGCCGCGTCCCTCGCCGTGTCGGTTGTGTCCGGTAGCGTCACCTCGCTCACGTCCCGCCGAAGGGCGTCGAGGCGGGCCTGAACCGCCGGTGCCGCGTCGGTCTGGTAGCGGCCGCCCAGGTGCTCGCCGAAGAAGCGCTCCAATTGCGCCGCCACCGCGAGGCGGTTGTTCTCTTTCCGAAAGCCGTGGCCCTCCTCCGGACCCACGAGGTACTGCGTCGGCACGTCATTCTCGCGGGCCGCCACCACGATCTGGTCGGACTCCTGTTTCTTGACGCGCGGGTCGTTGGCGCCCTGAATCACCAGTAGCGGGTCGTCGATGTTCTCGGCGTGGAAGAAGGGGGACTGGGCCTTCAGGCGCTCCCGGTCGGCCTCATTTTCCGGATTGCCGACCCGCTTGAACATTCGGTTGCGGATGGGCGCCCAGTAGGGAGGAATCGAGTTCATAAGGGTGATGAGGTTCGAGGGGCCCACGTAGGAGGCGCCCGCCGCGTACACGTCGGGCGTGAACGTGAGGCCCGCCAGCGTCGCGTAGCCGCCGTACGACCCCCCGAATATGCCCACTCGATCCGGGTCGGCGATGCCCTGCTCAATCAGGTACTGCACCCCGTCGGTAATGTCGTGCTGCATCGCGCCGGTGCCCCACTCTTCGTTGCCGTCGTTGAGGAACTCTTTCCCGTAGCCCGTGGACCCTCGAAAGTTGGGCTGAAGCACCGCGTAGCCGCGGTTGGCGAAGAACTGCGCGTACGAGTCGTATCCCCAGGTGTCTCGCGACCACGGACCGCCGTGGGGCATCACGACAACGGGGAGGGTCTCGGCCTCGATGTCCTTCGGTAGCGTCAGGTAGGCCGGAATGTCGAGTCCGTCGCGCGCCTCATACGTGATCGGCTGCATCTCTGCGAGGTGCTCGCTCGGCAGCTCGGGGCGGGACTCGTACAGTTTCTCCACGGTGCCCTCTTCTTCGTCGAAGAGGTACGTGGCGCCCGGATTGACATCCCGCTGCACGCTGACGGTGTGCGTCTGAAAGTCCTCCGTCGAGGACGTGATGCCGATCTCCCCGTCCGGTATCTTCTCCCTGAGCGTCTGATACGTCTGCTCGAAAGACTCGGTCTTCGGGTAGATGCGCTGCCGCTCCCCTGTGTAGACGGTGGCAACGAGTTCATCGGACCCATCGTTGAAGATGGCGCCTCCGAAGTCGACCTCGTTCTCTGGATCGGACGCGACGACCTCTGTCTCCTGCGTTTGGGGATCAAACAGGACGAGCTGCGTCAGGTCCTGGCCCTTGTTCGTTTGCATGTACACCCGCTCTCCGTCCTTGTGAAAGCGGACGGGGCTGCAGGTTTCCTCGAAGCTGCACTCGTAGACGGAGACGAGGGTATCCGCCTCGACGCGCAGGATTTCGTTCCCGCCCTCGTCGGTCTGGCGGGTCGCGAGGCGCAGGGTGCCTTCCAGGTCGGTCTCCCATCCGCCCACCTGCTCGTCGTTTTTGCGAAGAAGGGTGCGCTCACCGGTCTCCAGGTCGAGCCGGTAGACGTCGTGATACTGCGGATCGCGGTCGTTGAGGCCGACGATGATCTCCCCGGGCGTATTCTCCGGCACGTCAATGATTTGAGCGCGGACATCCTCGTAGGGCGTCAGGTCCTCGGCGGGCGGTACGCCCAGGTCCGTTTCCGCCTCCGCGCCGGGGTTGGCGGCGTAGATGTGGTAGTTCTCGTTGCCGCCCTTGTCCTGAATCCAAAGGATGCGCTCACTGTCCTGGGTCCAGAAGAACCCGGGAACGGGCCGGGTGGTGTCGGCGGTGACGGGCTCGGCCGCGTCGAACGGTTCGTCGATGCCCTTCACCCAGACGTTCATCTTGCCCTCGTAGGGCTTGCGGAAGGCCACGTGCTCGCCGTCCGGCGAGAGCTGGGCACTCGCAATCTCTGGATCACCGAAGAACTTCTGCCGGTCGATCAGCGGGGGGAGCTCTCCCTTGTACTCGACCGAGGGACCCGCCGCCTTTGTCCTTTCCTGGGCGGCGGCCGGCACGGCCAAAAAGCCAATGACCAACAGAAGGAGACATCGACGGAGCAGTTGGAGCATCGCTAAAGACGTAAGATTGGTGAATGAGGTTCGACGGGGCATGCATGCCGGAATGCACATCGGTGCGTGCCCGACGCTGTATCCGGCCGGTCTCTTCCAGTGTCCAGCCCACCGTGGGGTTTGTGGTCCAGCGGCGTAGACACAGGTCTGCAAGGATGGGCGTCCTCACAAATATACGAACGTCCACACCATGGTTGTTACAGCACCAAAGATGGCCTCGGGTCCCTGGTCCGAACCATGCTCCTTCACCCGGAGCTGCTAATATCCCACCACGATCCCGTCTTTCCGCATCTCGGTGCCGCCCCAGTAGACCTCCTCGTCCGGGTCCCACCGGATGGCCTGGTAGCCGCCGTACCCCCCAGCGCCCACGTCCACGGCGTGCCCGCGGCCCTTCAGCGCGCGCACCACGTCGTCCGGCACGCCGCTCTCCACGCGGAGCGTGCCGCGCCCGTCCATCGCCTCGCCGGTGGGCGAGCTGCTGCCGTAGTGCCGGTAGCGGGCCGCGTCGCCGGCTTCCTGCACGTTCAGGCCAAAGTCGACGATGTTGGAGAGCACCTGCACGTGGCCCTGCGGCTGCATGCCGCCCCCCATGACGCCGAAGCTCAGGAACGGCTCGCCGTTCTTCGTCGCAAAGGCCGGGATGATGGTGTGGAAGGGGCGCTTGCCCGGCTCGTAGACGTTGGGGTGGCCCTGCTCCATCGTGAAGAGGGCGCCGCGGTCCTGCAGCATGAAGCCGAGGCCGTCGGGCACGAGGCCGCTGCCCATGCCCGCGTAGTTGCTCTGGATGAGCGACACCATCATGCCCGTCGAGTCGGCCGTGGTCAGGTAGATGGTATCGCCGCTGTTGAGGCGCTTGCGCATCTCTGGGTCCAGGTCGGTCGTCGTCACGGACCGAGGATTGCCATGATCCGGCTCCGAGAGGACCCGATCCATCCGGATGTTCTTGCGCCGCTCGTCCGCGTACTCGTCCGACACAAGCTCCTCCACCGGCACGTCGGCGAAGTCCATGTCGGCGTAGAAGCGGGCGCGGTCCTCGAAGGCAAGTTTTTTGGCCTCCGCCTGCACGTGGAGGTAGTCGGTCGAGTTGTGGCCCATGTCTTCCACGTCGAAGCCCTCCAGCAGCTGGAGCATCTGGAGCGCAGCGATGCCCTGGCCGTTGGGCGGCAACTCGTAGACCTCCACGCCCCGGTAGTTGACGGACACCGGATCGACCCAGTTGGCCTCGTGCTGCCGGAAGTCCTCCATGCGAAGGTAGCCCCCGGTGCGCTCGGCGTAGTCGGCGATGGTCTCGGCAATTTCGCCCTCGTAGAAGGCCTCGGTGCCGTTCTCGGCGATCGTCTCCAGGGTGTTCGCCAGGTCGGGATTCCGGAAGATCTCCCCCTCCTCCGGCGCGCGCATCTCACCGTCCTCGCCCTCAATCAGGTAGGTGTCCTTCCAGTTTTCGCTCTTCGGCAGCAGGTCGCCGTTCTCGCGGAAGGCGTCGACGTTGCCCTGCCAGTAATACGCGATGACCTGCGAGAGCGGAAAGCCCTCCCGCGCATACCGGATGGCGGGTGCCAGGTCCTGCTCCAGCGAGAGGCTGCCGAAGCGCTCGTGCAGTTTGCCCCATCCGCTGGCGGTCCCGGGCACGCTGACCGGGAGGTGGCCGAGGAGGGGAATCTGGTCGCGCTCCCCCAGTTCCGCCTGTAGTTCATCGTAGGAGAGATTGCGGGGGGAGCGCCCGCTGGCGTTGAGGCCGTAGGTGGAATCCGTCTCCGGGTCGTAGACGATGGCAAAGAGGTCGCCGCCGAGGCCGTTGCCGGTCGGCTCCATGAGGCCGAGGGCCGCGTTGGCCGCGATGGCCGCGTCGACGGCGCTACCGCCCTTCTGCAGCACGTCGACCGCGATCTGGGACGCGAGCGGCTGGCTCGTGGCGGCCATGCCGTTGGCCGCCGTCACGGGACTGCGGGCATAGGGCTCGCCCGTGAGCCGATCGCCGCCCCCGTCGCCGGACTGGGCAAGAGCCGGCGTGATCAGAACGGCCGCGAGGAAGGGAACGAGGAGACCCCTGCGGAGAGTGCGCATCAGTGGGTAGAAAGGACGATGAAAGAAACTGTGCATCCTGCAGTGCGCGGGTTGTGTGAGAAATCAGAAAGCGGAATCTCTCGCGTCGTGCCGGCTGGGCGGCAGTCGCCTGTGCGAGGGAGATCGAACATCCGGGCGCCGATCGACGTCGACCTCCCTCTTCGTGGCGACCAGGCACCGGGACTCACCGCACCCGGAGGCGCTGGCCGGGGCTGAGACTGCTCGTACGGAGGTCGTTTAAGCCTCGGATGCGCTCGACGGAGGCACGGTACTGGCGGGCGATTTTCCAGAGCGTGTCGCCCTCGCGCACGGTGTGGTACACGGCCGTGTCGTCTCCGGTGGTCTCTGTCGAGTCGCTTTCATTCTTCGCAAGACGGTCCTCTGTTACGGGCCGTCCGCCCATGGTGAGGCGGTTGGTACAATCCGTCACGCCCTCTACGCGCCGGGCGATGCGCTCGGCGCGGCGGTACTGGTCGGGCGTGTTCACGTCTCCACGCAGGGTGAGGTGCCCGTCGCGAACGGTAGGGCGAAAGGAAAAAACGCGAAGATTGGAATCACGAAAGAGGGCCTGCTTTACCTTCGTCTCTACGCTTGCGTCTCCCAGCTTCTCGGCGAGGGCGCGGTCGTCCGGCGAGGTCTCGACGTTCGTCGGCGTGGAGGAATCGGACGGCGAGGCGGAAGTCGTCGGCGATGCGTCAGTCGAGTCGGCGGCGGCACCGGGTGGGGTGTCCGATGTGCAGGCCGCAAGGAGGAGCCCACCCCCCACGAGCAGCGCGGCGAAGAGTCCCGTTGGTCCCTGCAGGAATCGCGTATTCAAGGGAGAGGAGGGATCTGTTCTATAGTACGGCTTCCTTACGCGCCGACGGTCACCTCTTTATCCTCGGCGGACGCCTCCACGGTGCCCCGGTCCACAGTGCCGTGCTCCGTGAGCCACCGTTCGGCGTCGATGGCGGCCTTGCAGCCGGTGCCCGCCGCCGTCACCGCCTGCCGATACTCGTGGTCCTGCGCGTCCCCGGAGGCGAAGACGCCCGGCACGTTCGTGTAGGTCGAATCCGCCTCGGTGAGGATGTACCCGTTCTCGTCCATCTCCAGCCACCCCTCGAACGGCCCCGTGTTCGGCGTGTGGCCGATGGCGAGGAAAAAGCCGGTCACGTCGTCCATCGTGTAGGTCTGCCCGGTCTCATTGTTGATAACCTCCAGGCCCTCGACCTGGTTCTCCCCGAGCACGTCGATGACCTCTGTGTCCCAGACGAACTCGATCTTGTCGTTCTCGAACGCCCGCTCCTGCATGATCTTCGAG
>CAYULG010000110.1:0-8415 GCA_964445365.1 uncultured Salinivenus sp.
CCCGTCGTGGCTCAGGAACCGGCCCGAATCCTCCGGCGTCAGGCTCGCGATCACGTCGAGCATGCCGGTTACGGACGCCTCCGGGGAGAGGCGGGCGTTTGAGCCGCCCATGTCGGTGCGCACCCAGCCGGGATGCATCGACACCACGATCACGCCGTCGCCCGACAGGGCCCCGTGCTGGAGGCGCGTGCACATGTTGAGGGCGGCCTTGCTGGCCTTGTAGCTGTGCCAGCTCCCGCCGCTGGTGTTGGCGATGGAGCCGAGTTGTGAGGTCACGTTCACGACGATGCTCTCGCCCCCGGCGATGCGGCCATCGCCTTCTCCGCCGGCCCGGAGCAGATCGGCGACCGCCTGCGTCAGGAGGTGCGGCCCGGCGGTGTTCACGCGGAGCACGTCCATCATCGTCTGCTGGTCCACGGTGCCGAAGCGGTCGCCGGTGCCGCCGCCGTTGATCCCCGCGTTGTTGACGAGCAGGTCCAGCGCCCCGGTCGCCTCCGCCACCCGCCCGGCGGCCCGGTCAATGGCGTCGGGGTCGGCCACGTCGAGGGCAAACACGGTAATCGTGTCCGGGTGCGCCTCGGCCAGATCGGCGAGGGCGGAGGCCTCGGCCGGGTGTCGGCAGGTCGCAAAAAGGCAATCCACGCGGTTGGCAAGCTGGCGCGTCCATTCGAGGCCGAGGCCGCGGTTGGCGCCGGTGAGGAGAACGGTTCGAGCGACGCGGGACGACATGGGCGTACGGCGTGGACCTGTTCGGGAAGACGGAGTGGCGGGAACTCGTTGGGCTATCCGCTGTCGTCTTGAGGCACGGCTTCTGCCCGGGGCAGTCGAACGATAAACCGACTGCCCTCCCCCTTCTCAGTCTCTACCTCAATCGAGCCCTCCATCTGCCTGACCGCCTTTCTCGTCACGGCCAGTCCCAGCCCACTCCCCCCGTACTCCCGGTCAACGCCCTCCGACTCCTGCTTAAATGCCTCGAAGAGCCCCGACACGTTCTTCGGGTTCATTCCAATTCCCGTGTCCTCCACTTCCAGAGTGACGCTCTCACGGTGTTCTCCGACGCGGATCCGCACCTGTCCGCCCGCCGGGGTGTACTTGATGGCGTTGGACACCAGATTGCGCAACACGATCTGCACCCCGCCTTCGTCGGCCCGGGCCCGGACCGACGGCCTCTCCACGTCCACGTTAAGGTCCACCCCGGCCTCCACCGCCTGCGGTTCAAACTGCACGGACGCCTCCTTCACCGCCGCAGCCAGGTCGATCGGTTCCGGAGTCAGTCGCATCTCCCCCGCTTCCAGCTTCGACAGATTGAGCACGGCGTCGAGGGTCTCCAGCAGGTTGTGCCCGCTTTGTTCGATAAGGGCCGCAAACTGCCCGAGAGCAGACCAATCGACCTCCTCAAAACGAGACCTCAGCTCTTCGACTTCCTCGCCAATCGACTCGGCAAAGCCAATGATCGAGGTCAGGGGCGTGCGAATCTCGTGGCTCATGTTCGCGAGAAAGGTCGACTTCATCCGGTTCATTCGCTCGGCCTCCTCCTTCGCTTCTTCCAGCTCCCGCTCTCGCTCCCTGCGCTCAGCGACATCCCGAAAGATTCCGACCATGAGTTCGCGGCCCTCAAGGTCAACGGTCGCGGTGTTGATTTCGACCGGCACCCGCGTTCCCGATTGGGTGACGACGCAAATGGGAGACCCATCGTCCAACTGACCCATCGTCTCGCTACCGGACCTGGCCGACCGCCTGTGCTCGTCGAAGAGCGACTCGTATCGTTCTGCCTCGTCCTCGGGGTGAAGTTGGGCCTGGTTGCGACCCACGATGTCTTCTTCTGTCGTTTCGAGGAGGGAGGCCGCCGCCTCGTTCGCTTCGACGATCCGGCCGGACGCGGCGTCGGCGACAAAAATGGCGTCGGGTGCACTCTCCAGAAGGGCCTGGTATTTTCGCCGGAGACGCTCGATTTCCTGCTCTTTCTCTTTTCGCTCGGTCACGTCGGTGTAGATGGCGTACGCTTCCGGGGGCCCTTCCTCCGGGTCCCGCATTGACGCCTCCGTACGGAACGTTCGAATCCCATCGGCGGACTGGCGCTGCACCTCGGCCTGCAGGGACGATTCTTCCCGAACCCGACGATTCATGGTCGCCGCCTCGTCGACCCGATCGGGGGGGACGATGTGCTCGTGGAGGTCGTCCCCTTCGATGACGGAGGCCGGGACCCCGAAGGTCTCTTCGAACGTGCTGTTCACCGTGAGCACCTCGAACTCGTCCTCGTTCGGCACGCCGTGAACGACGGAAACGGGTAGACTATCGAGGAGCGTGGCCAACCGGTCCCGCTCTTCGCGAAGCGCCTGCTTGGCCTCCCGGTGCTCGGAAACGTCCTCGACGATCATCACCGCCCCGTCAAAGTCGCCGTCGTGGAAGAGGGGAACCCCCCGGCCTCGGATGTGCGCCTCGCGCCCGTAAATGGAGTGGAATTCGACGTCCAGCGAAATCCGCTCCCCCTCCAACAGTCGGTTGAACTTCTCGGCCACGCCGGCCTCGACGATCGAGGGGACCTCGCGGATGTCCGTCCCGATTGCACGCGACTCGTCTACGTCCGCCGGAACGCCGACGATCTCTTCCGCCCGAGGATTTTCGTACACGATGCGGAGGTCTTCGTCGAGCCGGTACAACCCGACAGGGGCGCGTTCGACCAGCTCCTGATTGAAGGTTTTCACTTCTCGCAGCGTGCGTTTCTGCTCCTTCTGTTCCGTGACGTCCTGGACCACCACCATTCCTCCCGTGATTGCCCCCTCCCCATCGGGCACCGGAACTGTGCGAATGCGATAATGCCTGTCCTCGTGCGTCTCCTCGTACGTCCGGCGCTCCCCTTCGAGTGTGGCCCGAAGGTGACGTTCGAGCTCGTAGGCAACGCCTGGGGGAAAGCGCTCGCGCGGAGGGATCCCTGATGCGCCATCAGCGGAGAGCGCGGTCTCGCTTAGGCCGGCGCCACCGGCGAGCGTGATCTCCAGATCGTGGTTAAATAGAAAGACCTCTCCGTCTGGAAAATGCTCAACGAGTGTCTGGTACCGCTGCTTGCTCTCGCGCAGCGCCTGCTCGGCCTCCTCGCGGGCCACGGCCTCCCGGCGCAGCTCCAGTTCATTCATCACCATCTCGGCAAGGTCGTCGAGCCGGTCGAGTTCCTCGGCCGAGAGGGTCCTCGGTTCCGTGTCCAACATACAGAACGTCCCAATTCGATACCCGTCGGGGGTCTCGAGGGGAACCCCAGCATAGAAGCGGACCCCCAAGTTGCCGGTCACAAGGGAGCTATCGGCGAAGCGCTCGTCTGCGACGGCGTCTTCAACAATCATCGCCCCCTCCGACTGAATTGCGTGGGAGCAGAAGCTGCCGTCGAGGCTCACCTCCTGCTTTTCCAGCCCGACGGCGGCTTTGAACCACTGCCGGTCGTCCCCGACGAGGCTGACCAGCGCAACGGGAACGTCGAAGAGATCGGCGGCCAGGCGCGCGATGCGGTCGAACGGCTCCTCCTGGTCGGTGTCTACTGCATCGTAGCGGTGAAGCGCCTCCAGTCGAGCCTCTTCAGGAGACGCACTCGTCTCGGACGAACCGTGCTCTTGAGGAAAATCGGTGGGGCCTGGAGAGATCATGGGGAACGGAGAGCGCTACACCGAACATATTAGACTGGTTTGATCTCACACGATCAGGGTGCGAGCGTGACGATCGCAAACGAATGCCGATCGCCGAGTCGCGAGGCGGTCTGTGGGGACCGCTCGTGCTCTCCCGAACACTGCTGGGACCCACCGCATCCGAGAAAAGAGCGAAGCGCCTGTACGGCCCGGCACACTCACGCAGGTGACGACTCCGATCGAGAACGCTCGGGGAGCGTGGGGTACGTGCCGTCGGGGCACATGCGGAGACTCTACCCAACGTTATGTCGCGGCTTTAACGAAGAGTAGAGGTCGGACGTTCTCTTTCGGCGCATGCGCTCATTACGAAGGATGGAGACGGTCGAATCGGTCCCGGGGGCTCTTTCCCGGTCTTGTGATAAACTTTCGGGGCGCCGCCGTGTTGGTTCCACTGAATGATACCGGGCCCCCGCTCCGCCGGGCAGGCCCGATCGTCCCGTCCGTCCTCGAACCGCAAACGCCGTTCTCGCTCATGTCCACCTACGACATAGCCATCATCGGCGGCGGCATCGTGGGCCTCGCCACGGCGTACCGCCTCACCGAACAATACCCGGATCTCTCGATCACCGTCCTGGAGAAGGAAGACGACGTGGCCGCCCATCAGACCGGTCACAACTCCGGCGTCATCCACTCCGGCGTCTTCTACACACCGGGCTCGCTCAAGGCAAAAAACTGCATCGAGGGCAAGCGAGCGCTCATCGAGTTTTGTGAGCGCGAGGGCGTGGACTACGAAATGTGCGGCAAGGTCGTGGTGGCGGCCGAGGAGAGCGACGTCCCCGAATTAAACCGGATTGAGGAAAAGGGACACGCAAACGGGGTGGAGTGCACGCGGATTGGGACCGACCGACTCCACGAGCGCGAGCCGCACGTGCGAGGGGTCGACGCGCTGCACGTGCCCGGGGCCGGCATCGTGGACTACCCGGGCGTGGCGCAGGCCCTGGCCGACCACCTCACCGACCGCGGCCATCCCGTGCGCACCGGCGCGGAGGTCGTCGACCTACACATGGAGCCGGATCAGGTGCGCGTCGTGAGCACGGCGGGCGACGTGCAGGCCCGTCACGTCGTGAACTGCGCAGGCCTTTACGCCGACCGCATCGCCGAGATGAGCGGGCAGGAGGGGCTGGACGTGCAGATCGTGCCGTTTCGGGGCGAGTACTACGAACTGGTCCCGGAGCGCCGGGACCTCTGCCGCCACCTCATCTACCCAGTGCCGGACCCCAACTTTCCGTTCCTTGGCGTCCACTTCACGCGGATGGTGGACGGGCGCGTGGAATGCGGGCCGAGTGCGGTCCTGTCGTTTGCGCGGGAGGGCTATCACCTGACGGACGTGGATTGGGGGGAGCTGTGGGAGATTCTGACGTATCCGGGCTTTCAGCGGCTCTCCACAAAGCACTGGCAAAAGGGCCTCCGCGAGATGCTGCAGTCGATGAGCAAGCGCGTGTACCTGCGGGCAGCCCGTCACCTCATTCCGGGGCTCGAGATGGACGACGTCGTGAAGACCCGGGCCGGCGTTCGGGCCCAGGCGCTTCACCCGGACGGCAGCCTGGAAGACGACTTCCTCATCATGGAGACCGACCGCGTCGTCAACGTCATCAACGCCGCCTCCCCCGCCGCCACCTCGGCCCTCAACATCGGCTCGCTCGTCGTGGAAAACTACCTCGCCGACCGGCTGGACGCGCTCCAGATTTCGGCTGCGGAGATCGAACGGGAGGAGATGACGTAGCACGTGGGCGTCCAATCTCCGCCGTGGCGCCCGACGGCCGACCGCCGACGGCTGTCTGTAGGAAGGCGTAACGGTGCGACGACCTGCACACCGTACGATCCTCCTTCCATTCCTCCATTCTTCCACACGCCCACACCCTCAAGAAATATGGCCTGGATCGACACCATCGACCTCGAGGACGCCGACGACGAACTCCGCACCCTCTACGACGAGATCATCGACACGCGGGGCAAGGTCTCCAACATCCTGAAGGTCCACAGCCTGAACCCGGCGGCGATGGCCGACCACCTTCAGCTCTACGACACGCTCCTCTTCGGGCGCTCGGACCTGCGACGGGCCGAGCGGGAGGCGATCGCCGTGGTCGTCTCCGCCGCAAACGACTGCACGTACTGTGTGCAGCACCACGGCGAGGCCCTCGCCGCCTACTGGGACGAGGACCGCGTCGAGCAACTGAGCACCGACTACACCACGCTCCCCAACCTCGACGATAAGCTCCGCGCGGCCTGCGACCTGGCGGCCACACTCACCCGCACGCCGGATGCGATGGCGGAGGCGGACGTCACCCGCCTGCGTGAGGCCGGGTGGTCGGACCGCTCCATCCTCGACATCGTCCTCATCACCGCGTACTTCAACTTCGTCAACCGCATCGCCACCGGCCTCGGGGTTGAGGCCACGCCGGAAGAGGTCGCGGGCTACGAATACTGAGCGGTTGCCGCCTGCTAGACGGCCCCAGAGAGGAACACCAAACCGCAAAGGGCCTTCAATCCAGTCCTTCATCGTTCCTTTCCACGATGGACCGTCCATACCCATCTCCACGTCTTCGCTTGGCGACGCACGTTCTGGGGCGACCGTCGGGCCGTCGGTCGGGTACGACACGGAGGCCTTCCGGCAGCACCTCACGGACCTGACAGCCGAGGAGGACCCGGAAGACGGGACGCGCGTGCTCTTCTACGGGGGGACGCACGAGGAGCGCCAGGAGGCCCTGGGGACCCTCACCCGCCACGCCACGGGCAGCGTGCACCAGTTCCGCGTGCCGTCGCTCCTCAACGAATACCGGATGCAGACGCAGAACAGCCTGCGCAAGGCCTTCGACCACGCAGCCGAGGAAACCGCCCTGCTCTACTTCGACAAGGTCGATTTCCTATTCACGCACGATCACGCCGATACACCGGCCGACCCGGATCGCAGCCCCGCACCGACGACAACGGAGTACTTCTTCGATCGCGTGGAGGCGTACGCGGGGATCGTCGTCCTCGGGCTACACCGCCGGCGCCACGTCGAACGGGCGGCGGACAAGGTCGACCTCGTCGTCCAGTTCGAGTAGTCACTGGGGCCTCTGCGGACCCGGACACGCGCCGTGCCGCCCTCGTGCAACTCTCTGCCCCTTCAGTCGTAGAGCGTGTCCATCCAAACGGGTCATCCGTTCGGCCCCGCCTGTCCCCGGTTCGGTGGTCGACGACGAACACGACCGCTGCGTCGTGTGAGCTGGTTGCACCGCGAGCCACCGCTCCGCAATCCTGTACATTCCCCCCTCTGCATTTTCGGCGGGACGGACCGGAAGGCCCCTGACACGCATTGCCCACACACCAATTGACCGTCCATGCGCAGCAAAGGCACAATCACCCTCGTCGTCCTCGTGGTCCTGCTGGGCTTCGTGGGCTGCGGGGCCGCGAGCTCATACAACAGCCTCGTCGGGTCCGACGAGCAGGTGAAGCAGGCGTGGTCCGACCTGCAGGCGCAGTACCAGCGCCGGGCCGACCTCATCCCAAACCTCGTGGAGACGGTCCAGGGCGCGGCCGACTTTGAGAAAGAGACGCTGCAATCCGTCACCGAGGCCCGGGCGAAGGCCACCTCGGTTCAGGTGAGCCCCGAGGACCTGGACAATCCGCAGAAGATTCAGCAGTTTCAGCAGACGCAGTCGGCGCTCGGGAAGTCGCTCGGCCGGCTCCTCGCGGTTTCCGAAAACTACCCAAAACTCCAGGCCACCCAGGCGTTTAGCGACCTCCAGGCCCAGCTCGAAGGCACCGAAAACCGCATCACCGTGGCGCGGCGTGACTACAACAACGCTGTGCGCCAGTACAACACGCAGGTGCGCTCCTTCCCGACCGTCCTGTTTGCGAGCATAATGGGCTTCCCGCCAAAAACGGCGTTCGAGGCGGAGACAGGGGCCGACCAGGCGCCAGACGTGAGCTTCGACTAAGTGATGCGGGAAACGTGGGGACGGGGCCGCTAATCTCCCTCTGAGAGAGCGTCCCTTCGCGTTGACCGCTGCCGTACTCGAGGGATTCTTTTCGCGCTTCTCTATCTACAGCACATCGACACGTGATCGTGTCAACCCGCTTTTCTCACGTTGCTCTGCTGCTTATCATCAGCGTCGGGCTGCTTGCGTCTGTCGGCGTTGAGTCCGCTCACGCCCAGCGGTACGACTTCCCGCCCCGGCCGTCGCAGCCCGTGCTCGACCAGGGCGACCTCCTCTCCCCCGCGGAGGAGCGGCGCCTGGCCCGCAAGCTGACGACGTTCGAGGACACGACCTCTACCGCCGTCGTCGTGGTGACGCTCCAGAGTCTGAATGGCGCGCCGGTGTCGGACTACGCCATTGAGTTGGGGCGCGAGTGGGGAGTGGGGCAGGGGGACAAGGACAACGGCGTCGTCTTTCTCGTCTCGAAGGGCGACCGCAAAATGTTCATCGCCACCGGGTACGGGGTGGAGGGGGCGCTGCCGGACGCCGTCGCCAACCGCATCGTCGAACGGATCGTGACGCCCGCCTTTCGGGACGGCCGGTTTTATGCGGGCATCAACCGGGGGACGGACGCCATCATCCAGGCCACGAAGGGAGAGTACGACGCGTCCCGGGAGCCGCGCTCGGCGTCGTCGGACGACGGGACGCCGATGGCACTCCTCTTCACGATCCTGATTCTGGTGTACTTCGTGGGCCGGTCGTTCTTCCGTGGTGGGGGTGGCAAGCACGGGCAGCAATCCCGACGGCGTCATGGAGATATGCCCGTCGTCATCTGGGGG
>CAYULG010000111.1:0-8329 GCA_964445365.1 uncultured Salinivenus sp.
CAAACCCCGGCCTGGAGCCCCGATGGGCGATATATTGCATATCACCACAATGCCGGGCGAACCGAGGATTCCACCGACGTGAGCGGCCTCTACGTCCGGGACCTTCAGGCGGACTCGACCTGGCTCGTGGTGGAAAGCTCGGCCCGAAGCCCCGACTGGCACCCCGACGGGGAGCGGATCGCCTTCTCGACCGGAAACGTCTACACCGTCCGGCTAGACGGATCTGATTTGCAGCGCGTAACTGAATTTGGAAGCTCGTTTCGCCCGCGCTGGTCGCCGGATGGCCAAACCATCTCCTTCGGTCGCTCCGGCTCGACGGAGGAAGTCGGGATTTGGTTTGCTCATCTTGCTGACTCAACTTTCTCTAAATTCGGATTTGGAGCGACTCCCGCCGACTGGTCACCGAGCGGTGAACGAATCGTCTACAACTTTCAAGATCAGCTCTGGACGGCCGATACGAGTCGTATCGACTCGACTCAGCTTACCAGCAATGAATTTACAAACAATCGCGACCCTGCTTGGAGCCCGGACGGTGAGTGGATCGCCTGGTCGCCCAGTACCGACGACGGACTTGCCGTCTCGGTCATGCGGGCCGACGGCAGCGACAAGCGGCGGCTCGTCGACCCGCCGGCCGCCGAACCGTCCTGGGCGCCGGATTCGGAGCGCCTCGTGTTCATCAATCCGGACCCGGAAACTGGCCACACGGCCCTCTGGACGATCCGCCGGGACGGCTCCAACCTGCGCCAGCTCACCGATCCTTCTCGCAACCCTCTGAACTAACGGTCCCTTTCGGACCGGAGGACACTGTGTCTTCCCCATAAAAAACTCCCTCGACGGGCCCGGCGCCCGTCACCCTTCGAGACGACCCGCCAAGATCATCTACGACTGGGGGACCGGCAGGCCCGACCCGCGAGGGAATGGGCTGCCGGCATCCCTCGTTCTCTCTTTCTTTTCACGAACCCGAACGAGGTTTGCCATGTTTTGACCGGCTTACGGCCCGACGTTCGCCGGATCCCCGATTCCTCTCGCACTCCCCTCAACTGACAATGGATCCCGATGCCCTGTTTTCCTCGACGCCCCCTCTCGCTACTGTTCGCGATTCCTGCTCTCGTGCTGCTAGGGGGCTGCGATTCGGGAATGAATCCCGACCAGCCAGACGTGCGGCGGGTGGATCAGTCTCCGGCCTGGAGCCCCTCAGGCGACCGCATTGCCTACGTGCATCGCGCCGGGCCCACCGAGGATACCACCGACGTAAGCGGCCTCTACGTCCTGGACCTGGAGGCCGACTCGACGTGGCTGGTCACGGAAGGCCGGATCACGAGTCCCGACTGGCGGCCCGACGGGAAGCGGATCGCCTTCGCCGCTGGGGACATCTTCAGCGTTCGACCCGATGGGTCCGATCTGCGCCAGATAACAGACCACGGAAGTGCGTTTTTCCCCTCGTGGGCCCCCGACGGGGAGCGCCTGGCTTACGACGCCACCTCGCTCCCAAAGAAAGGCATCTGGCTGGTAGACCCGGATGGAAGTAATCGCAAGAATTTGGGGCTCGGTCGAGAGGCAGATTGGTCGTCCTCAGGAGGACAAATCACATATCGGGGGCCTCCGGGTGAGACCGACTCTGAAAATCAAATTTGGACTTCTGACACAACTGGAATGAGCGAAAAGCAGCTTACCGACAACTCATTTGTCGTCAACCGCCATCCGGAGTGGAGTCCGAACGGAGATTGGGTGGCATGGGTGGCTGCTGACGGACCTGAAGACGATCCCTACTGTCAACTCCGAATCATGCAGCCGGATGGATCAGACATGGAGACCGTGACGGAGTGTGGAGTGGATCCGATAGGATGGAGTCCAAACTCGCGGCAACTTGTTTTCGGCCGAAAGGCCGCCGAAAGCCCCTACACCGCCCTCTGGACCATCCGCCGCGACGGCTCCGATCTGCGCCAGATCACTTTTCCTTCTCGTAATCCCCTGAACTGATGGTCCCCGACGGACCGGAGGACAACGTGCCCTCCCCCTAAGAATCCCTCACGGGCCCGACGCCCGTCTCCAGCCGACCTGGATCCGCCAAGATCAAGCAGCATCGGGGGACCGGCAGGCCCGACCCGCGAGGGAAAGGCAGCCGGCACCCCTCGTTCTCTCGCTCTCTTCTCATTATCGAACGAGGTTTGCCATTCGAACCGTACTGACGACCCTCCTCTTCGCGTTCCTGCTCACCGCCATGACAGCGGCCCAGCCCGGCCCGCCCGACCCCGTCCGCCCAATCGAGGGCGTGATTCTCGTCAAGTTTGCACCCGACGCCCTGGAGACGCCCCTGCAGCAGCTCCGCCCCAACGAGCTCGGCCTGTCGAGGGGCACGTACTTCGTTCGAGTTGAGGGCGAGACCTTCGCGGCCACCGAGCGCCTGACGGTGGTCCGGTAGGCCCGTGTCTCCATTCCGGCGAGCCTCCAGCGGCGGTTCGGCCCCGAAAAGGGCCGGGCCGCCCATTTTTCGTTCGGGCAGATCGTCGGTCCGAGTCATGACCCCTGCAGGATTGTTCGATGCTCCCGGGCCGAACTCCCTCGTAGCGTAACAATCTTCCCTCCCTCATCAACGTCTGGACGGGGAAGGATCGCCCCTCCGCACTCCATGGCTCGCAACTGGACGCCCGACAGACGCTGTCCCCTCACGTGTAGTGATTCCCCGAACTCGGGGCTGGGGGGGACATTACCCACATGTCGAATTTGGGAACCGGTGTGGCCGTCCCTGTCGGAAACGATGTCCTTGATGAAGTCAGTTACGGCCATGTACGCGTCGTGTAGTTCTTATCTCCTTGCTTGTCCCATGCCTCCCGTCGCCCGATTTCGTTCTCTCTTGTTGCTTCTCCTCCTTGCGAGCAGTGTGCGTCTCGGATGGACCTCTGTGGCCCACGCCCAGCGGGTCGCCGCCTCGGTTGATTCCACCGTGAGCGTCATCGACTACACCGGCTCAGCCACGCTGCACGACTGGACCGGCACAAGTCGGAGGGTCTCCGGAACCCTCGTCATCGACGTCGACGCCCCCGGCAACAGCCGGGTCCACCTCCGGGCGCCCGTGGCCAGCTTCGACAGCGGCATCGAGGCCCGCGACGAAAACATGCGCGAGGTCACCGAGGCGGACCAGTTCCCGTTCGTGTCGTTTCGGACGACGGACATCCGCCCCACGATCTGGGGACGCTCCAGTGACGGCCGCTCCGGTCGGTGGGAAGTTACCGGCGACCTGACGTTTCACGGCCAGACGCATCAGGTCGAGGCCTCGGTGAACGTGCGGGTTACGACCGACAGCGTACGGGCCCGCACCCAGTTTCCGGTCTCCCTGACCCGGTTCGGGGTGGAACGGCCCGGCCTCGTTTGGGGCGTCGCCCCGGTGGACGACACCATTCGCATTGATGCGCGGATCGCGGGCGAGCGCCAGGCCCGTCCCGTCGCCACGAATCGCCTCGACACCACGCGGAATGAGGTCACCGGCACGCGGCGCGTCGAGAGCACCGATCTCCGCTCTCTCTCCTCGTCCCAGTATGCGGGGAGCCGCGCCGGCCTCCACACCGCGGTACGGCGGGCCGAGGAGCGGCGGGAATGGATCGTTTCGCTCTATGGCTTCGCGGAGCAGCCCACCGGCCTCGCCGAGGCGCAGGAGGTTGCCCTGCGGGCCGACGGGCAGTCGATGGAGCCGCGCCGCACGACGGGCTCCACCCGTGAGCTTGACGACGGCACGATTGTGGAAATCCTGGAGATGCAGTTCTCTCGCTCGGGCTACGAGACGCTGGCGAACGCCCTCACGGCGTCGGTCTCCGCTGGACCGGCGTCGTTTCCCCTTTCCTGGAAGACGCGGGCCGATCTGCGACTCCTTCTAGATCGGACCCCCGTGACCGAGACCAAGCCGGTTTCGTCCCGCGACGACAACTGACCGCCCCACGTCCGTTTTCCTCCGTCGTCGACCCCCCGCTTTCGCCCTGCTCTCCGGGTGCCGATGCACGCCGCGAAGCAATTTCCCGTTCCCGAAACCAACACTCCCGGTGGGATGAACAACGACGGGCCGCCCACTGCGCCACGGCCGAACCAGGTTCCGCAGTGGCTCCTGCTGGTCGGCGCGGGGGTGGGCGGTCACGTGCTTCTGCGGGCTCCGGGTCTTCTCCTCGGCACCCTCCCCTCGGCCCCCACCGCCGAGACCCTGTGGTACTACTGGGAGGGCCCCCTTCGCCTCTTCAGTCTCGACCTCTTTGCGCTCGCGTCGCTCCTGGCCCTGATCCCGGTGTCCGCCGCGGCCGGACGGTACACCCGCCACTTTGCCGTCGGGAGTCTCTTCGTTCTGTTGGCCTACGAGACCTACGATGCCCTCATCACCTTCTTCCTCCATCGAAGCCCCATCGCCTACGCGGATGTCTCCCACGTCGTCGGGGCCCTCCACCTGTCGTGGAATGCCGTCTCGCCCGTCCTATACGGCGCCGGGCTGCTCGGCATCGTCGGAACGGTGGATCTGCTCGCGCGAACGCTTCCTCCGACGGTCGAGCACCTGCACCGCGTGCTGCGTGAGCCCGCCGTTCGCCGGAAGCTCTTCGCTCTCAATCTCCTCGTGTGGCCGCTCGTCGGGTTTGCGGCGGGCACGGATCGGGGCATCGAGCGCCAGACGTACCAGGCCGTTTGCCTCTCCACGACGGAGTGCATCGTACATAACGTGCGGGCGTCCGTCCGTCTCCAGGAACGAACCGTCCCCCGGACGACGGCAATGGTCGACTCAAGCTACGTCGAGTACGAGTCGCTGGAGTGGACGGACCCGCCCTCGATCTACGTGGTGATGATCGAGTCGTACGGTCGCACGCTCGCCACGTCGACGGACACGCGTGCCCCATACGACCACCTCATGGGGAACCTGGGCGATTCCCTCCGGGCTGCCGGCTGGCACGCGGCCACCGCCCAGAGCCGGGCCCCGGTGTTCGGGGGGCTGTCGTGGCTCAGTGCCGCGACGGTCCTGCTGGGCCGCCCGGTCGATTATCAGCCCGTGTTCGAGCGACTCCGCCGCCGGCTCTCCAGGTATCCCCACCTCGTCGGCCTGCTCCGCCGCCAGGGATACACGACGGCAACCCTGCAGCCGCCCGTCCGCGACCGCGCAGGCCTCTCCGTCAGAAACCCATACGCCTTCGACTACACGCTGTACTTTGAGGACCTCGACTACCGTGGGCCCACGCATGGCTGGGGCATTGTCCCGGACCAGTACAGCCTGTCTGTCGCCCACCGGGAGGTTGTGGAGTCGGCCCGGCGCCCGTTCTTTCTCTTCTTCGAAACCGTGACCTCGCACGCCCCCTGGGATCGGCCCCCACCCCCACTCGTCGACGACGCGGCCGCGCTCAACCGCTCCCCGCCCCCTGCGTCGGCGCAGCGAGCACCGTCGAGGACCGGTCCAGCGCCCCCCTCACCCGACGAGAGTGCGCTTTCGAAGAACGAGCGCCTCTTCCGGCACGTCCGCTACGACTGGCAGGTCCTGACGCGATACCTGCGCACGAAGGCCCCTGCAAACAGCCTCGTCGTCGTGCTCGGCGATCACCAGCCGTACGTCGCTGAGAGCAGCAGCCTCGCCACCCCCCTCCACGTGCTGAGCCGAGACGAGCGGCTCGTTCGCCGCTTCGACGAATACGGGCTCGTCCCCGGCCTTCGTCCCTCCCCATCGGCCGACACCCTGCACCACGCAGGCCTGTATTCGATGCTCGTGCGAACCCTCACGGCCCACGATCGGGCCCGAGGGGGGTCGTCGACGGCGCCCCTTCCGGCGTACCAGCCACAGGGCGTGACGCGATCGGCGCTCCTGCCCAATCAGCCCTAATCGCTTCCTTTAGAACCATGTCCGCCTTTCCTTCCCCCACCCCCGCCGCCACGACGGCGGATCTCCGGGCGTTTTTTGACGACCTGGCGGCCCACAACACCGAACGGCACGGCCCGGCCGAGGCGCTGCTTACGCGTCGCCTCGCGCTCCTCGACCGCCACGCCCAGTTTTCCGATACCGACGTGGTGCTCGACGTGGGGTGTGGCGACGGCACCCACCTGCGGGCCCTCGCCGATCGCATCGACCGGGGCATCGGGATTGACCTCGCTCCCCGAATGATTGCCTCTGCCCGGCAATATACGACGGACCCCGCCCTCCACTTTCGCGCCGACAACGCCGAGCGGCTGGCGACCATCCCGTCCGACGCCATCGACAAGGTGATGTGCGTGGGGGTACTGGAGCATGTGCTGCGTCCGGCCCTTGCTCTCCGCCAGATGGCTCGCGTCCTGAAACCCACAGGCCGTTTCGTCGCCCTTACCCTAAACGCACGCTGGTGGTGGTACCGTCTCGCTCGTCGCCTCCAGCTTCCCACCCGCCACCTAACAACGGACCGACGCTTCGATCCCGATCGCGCGGGCCGCCTCATGCGAGCGTCCGGATTGCGTCCCGACATCGGCTTTTGGCGGTTCGTGCCCCGCGGCGATATGCCTCGCCCGGTCTCGCTGCTATCCAGACTTCTCGACGCCGTAGGCCGACGCACCGCTCCCGCCCACCTGCGTGGGGGACTTCGCCTGTGTGGGCGACCGCAGTGAACCAACGAGAACGGTGGCGGCCGCCTGGAGGTAGAGACTCACCGGCCGCACGCGGGGCTCACTCATTCCGCCGACCGCACCTCCCCGCTGCCGATCATGCTCGTCTCGATCGTCGGCGAGCCGCGATGCTCCACGTCTCCCGCCCCGATGATGTCGGCGGAGAGATTGTCCGTCACGTGCAGGCGGATGTCCCCGGACCCGGCGATCTCGATGGTCGCCGTCTCCGTCGTCAGGTCGAGGGCCTCCACCGTGCCCGCCCCGGCGCTTTGCACCTCCACCCGGTCGGCCGTTCCCTCCAGGGCGAACGTACCCGCCCCGGCGCTCTCAACTTCGAGCGCCTGCACCTGAACCGCCAGTCGCATGTCCCCGCTGCCTGCGCTGCTGAGGTCGAGCGAGGCGGCCTCGATGGGGGTCTCCCCGATGACGGTGCCCGCCCCGGCGAGGGATACGCCCTCGATCGTCGGGACGGTCACGCGCGCCCCTATCTCGTTCTCAATCTCGGCGTTCCCGTCGCCGAACAAGAATTTGAGGAAGCCGTCGCGGTCGCGCTCGTCGCGAATCTTGAGCGTGCCGCCCTCCACCGTGGTCTCGACGTGCTCGAGCACGTCCGACGAGGCCTCGACCTCTACGGAGCGGGGCTCGCCCTGCCGCACGCGAAGGGTGCCGGGCACACTGAGGGCCACCTCGGTGAAGGCCTCGACCTCCCGGGCTTCGCGGACGCGATCCTGAGCGGGCGTCAGGGTCACGCTCGTCAGCAAGAGAAGACTGGCGAACAGAAGGGCAAACGTGAATCGGGACATGACGAGGGCTCGATTGTGAGGAGAATGGACTGTGATCGCGGGAATGCCCCTTGGCTGACCGGGATGTCCCAACACGAACGCGCCCCTACCGAATGTTACACGGGTGGGCATCGTCCCTACGGGAGATCCCCTCATTCGGGCAACGATCGTCAATCACACCGACGACGCGGCCGGCCGCTTCTCGCCTCAGAGCCCCTCGCTACCGATAGCGGCGCGTGATGATGTCCCGCTCGTGTTGTGTCGGCCGGAACGACGTCGAAGCGGATACGGCCGATGGGGCGGCAGTTGGGATGCGTGATGAGTGAAGCGTGAGGATCTCCTCTCTTCGCAAGACCTCTCTTCGCAAAGATAGAGTCACGCATCACGCGTCACACGTCATGAATTGGGCGTCGGCAGATCCGGCTTCTTGACGCCCACGGCCTTCGCGTCGGGCTTTTCTTTCTCCTCTTTCGGGCGGCGCCAGAGGGGGACGGACGAGCAGGGCTCGCCGTACATCAGCTTGCGGGCCACGTCCTGCAGCGCCTGCGTGGCGCGGACGTACGCCATCTCCGGCACCACGTCGCTGCCGCAGCCCTTGATGACGACCGGCTTGTCCTCGTACCGGGACCAGTCCACGTCGTCGAGCGCCTGCACGTAGTACTCGCGGCGCAGGTCGTCGGCGCGGCCGAGGGTGGTGGAGCGGGCCGTGTCTTTGAGCTTGGAGGCGATGAGCATGTAGCCCCAGGTGGGCACGATGGCGTCGGTGGAGCAGTAGAGGGCCACGTGCTCGTCCTCGTATTCCGACCAGTCGTGCTCTTTCACCTCCTGGCGAAACTCTTTCTCCTTCAGCATGAGGCCTTCGACCAGGAAGTCGGCGATGTCGATCTCCGTGACGGGAGCCTCGTCCCAGAGGTCGGCCAGGTTAAAGACTTCGATCTCACTGTCGGCAACGCTGTTTTCGA
>CAYULG010000112.1:0-8326 GCA_964445365.1 uncultured Salinivenus sp.
ACAACACCGCCGGCGAGGGCCACGCGCCCCACGACGCCCAGCGGCTGCGGAAGCGCCTGTCCGACTCGACGTAATCCCTGCCCCACCTCGTCCTCCACGCGTCGGGCACAGACACGATAAATTTCGGTCGTTCCGCGAACGTGGGAATCTCAGATTTCCTTCCTCCGGGCGGCCATGTTCTGAAGGGCCAGGGATCGATGAGCGGACGTAGGGGCCGAAGTCAACGACAAAAGTGCATCCGAGGAACAACCTTACACTGCCGCCCTCACCAAACTCAGCAATCGATTATGACCACCGACCCATCGCGACCGACCGTCCACGGCCTGCACCACGTCACGGCCATTGCCGGCGACCCGCAGGAGAACGTCGATTTTTACACCGGAGTCCTCGGCATGCGCCTCGTCAAGAAGAGCGTCAACCAGGACGCCCCGGACACCTATCACCTCTTCTACGCCGACGACGTGGGCTCGCCGGGGACGGACCTCACGTTTTTCCCATGGCCGGATCTGCCCAAGGCGCGTCCCCGCGTCGGCCAGATCGTGGAGGTCCCCTTCGCCGTGCCGACGGGCAGCCTGTCCTACTGGCGGACACGGCTCGACGAGAACGACGTGACGGTGCGGGACGAGGAGACGCGGTTCGGTGGGCGGACCCTGCCGTTCGAGGACCCGCACGGCCTGCGGCTGGCCCTCGTCGAGACCGACGACGACCGCCCGTTCGAGCCGTGGCCGAACAGCCCGGTCCCGGCGGAGCACGAGGTGCGGGGCATGCATTCGGTGCGGCTATGGGAGCACGAGCTCGACCCGACCGAGGCGCTGCTCACCGAGGTCCTGGGCTTCGAGAAGATCGGGGAGGACGACGGCTGGCACCGCTACGGCGTGGAGGGGGGCGGCTCCGGCACCCTCGCGGAGGTGAAAGTGGTGGAGCAGAATCCCCGGTCGAGCCATCGGGTCGGCGGGACCGGGGCGGTGCACCACGCCGCCTGGCGCCTGCGCGACGCCGATGAACAAGACGATCTACGCGATGTCGTGGCGCGGGTCGGCCTGCAGCCCTCGCCCCAGATCGACCGCCACTGGTTCACGTCGGTCTACTTCCAAGAACCGGGCGGCGTCCTGTTCGAGCTGGCCACCGACGGGCCCGGCTTTACGGTGGACGAAGACCGGGACGACCTGGGCACGTCGCTCGTGTTGCCGCCGTCGATGGAAGGGCAGCGCGAGGAGATCGAAACCAACCTCTCGCCCCTCGACACCCCGCAGCCGACGGCGTAATCCCCAACCCATCTCCTCACTCTACCGCCGGCACCGCCGCGAGGCTCTCGTCGATCTGCTCGTCCGGCAACTCGAAGTCGTGGCCCAGCGTGTGCATCTTCACCATCGGCGTCATGCGGACCGTGTCGCCCACGTCGTACTGGTACGAGCCCTTCGTGAGGGTGGGCGTGGCCGTCGGCTCCACCGCCACGATGCGGGGCAGGGGCGCGGGTGTTCGGGTTCAGCACCGGGGCCAGCTCCACGCCCAGCGTTTCCGGGTCGGTGTTGAGTTGTGCCAATGGGTGGGCAACCCGTCTCGGCGAGAAGAAGCTTCGTCTGCTTGTCGTCGGGCACGGAGAAAAACGAAAGGACGGAGGTGAAAAATTAGTGAGCGGTCAGCACCCAAGATCTCCGTTTCCGGGGAGAGGGTTGAGGCCCCTCCGAGAACATTCCGTCGTCGGCACGCTCGGAAGGAAGCCCTCTCTCCTCGACCGGAACCGTGGTGGATCGTATGAACTCGCGCCGAAGGTCCGGCGAGCAATCTTGACTTTTCCCCTCCCCACTCTGATTATTTAGACCGATTGTAAATAAGGACAGCAAAACGACCTGGGCGTTGCGTCGCCCCCAACACTCCGCGCCGGCGGTCCCCCCGCCGGCGAACTCACGGAATCGGATCCAGACAGGCCGTATTGAGCGGCGGGTCGCCCCCGATTCCTTCGACGCTCTTTCCCACTCCTTCTTCCCTCGTCATGACGACACGCTTGTTCGGCGTCGCGCTCACACTCATTCTCACCGCCGTCAGTCTCGGCGCGACGCCCGTCGCTGCACAGGAGCAGGTCCTGGGCAAGGAGACCGTGCCGCCGGGCATCCAGATGACTTTTGAGGCCGCGCCGCAGGATGATGTCACGCCGTACGACCAAAACCTCTCGGAGGAGGCGACCGACGTGCACCTGGAGGTGCTGGTGGGCTGGAGCGAGGACCCGAGCGTTGACGTGCCGGACGGCGTCACGCGTGGGGGGTTCGTCGGGTACCTGACGTTCTTCGCTACGGTCACGAACGAACAGACCGGCCGGCAAAAGACCGTGGACCTCATTCCCCACGTCACGCTGGGCGACGCCATGCACTACGCCCGCAACATCTCCCTGCCCGGCGATCCCGACGACACCTACGCGGTGACAGTCGACGTGCGGCCCCCTGGCGAGACGGAGATGGCCTTCCACGAAAGCTGGCGCGAGGCCCACGGCACGCCGCTCTTCGAGGCACAGACCTTCACGTACGACGAGCTGGACCTGTCCGGCGTGGCCGCCGCCACGCGATAGCGTGACCGTGCGGTGGCATGACGGTGCGCTAGCGAGCCCCGATCGTGCTTGACGGGAGCGGGGTCTCGCACGGAGGCCTTCGTCAGAGGAGCCCTCCCACACTGCTCCCGCCTTGATCCCTCAGACCCGCCCCCCTACTCCACGGGCCGACGTTGTTTATAACTAGTCTAATTAAGCATAGAACAAAATGGCGCGTCGTCTCATCCTGTACGCTACGCTTCTACTACTGGCAACAGGGGGCACCTCTGCCCAGAAGCCGACGCCCCGAGCCTCCGTCGACACGACGGTGCGGGCCGACTCGCTCTGGACGATGGCGTTGGATCCAGTTGTGGTAACGGCCACGCGCTCGGAGCGGTCGGCCGGGAAGGTCGGCGTGCCGGTGTCGGTGATCGAGAGCGAGGAAGTTGCGTCGCGAGGGGCGTCGCGCCTCACCGACCTGCTGGAAGAGGAACCGGGCCTCACGGTCTCCAACGACCACGGCTCGGGGCTCCAGGTGCGTGGACTGGGGCCCGAGTACACGCTGATCCTTGTCAACGGGGAACGGATGATCGGGCGGACGGCGGGCACCCTCGACCTCGACCGACTCACCACGGCGAACGTCGAGCGCGTCGAGATCGTGCGTGGACCGACCTCCTCGCTGTACGGCAGCGAGGCGCTGGCAGGGGTCGTCAACCTGATTACCGAACGCCCAGACGAGCCGCTGTCGACTGAGGTGCGCTCGCGCTACGGCACCCATTCCACCGTCGACCTCAGCGCTCGTGTGGAGGGGCGGCGCGGGCCCTGGCAGGGATCGGTCTTCGTCGATCGGTACCGGACCGGCGGCTACGACCTCGCCCCTGGCACCCTCACTCCTACCCAGCCCGGCTATGTCGACTACACGGCCCAGGCTCGCGGCCAGTACGAGGCCGGTCCCCGGACGACGTTCTCTCTTCAAGGCCGCTTGGCCTCGCAGGCACAGGACTACACGGTGGGGGTACGGCCGTCCGGGGCCGCCAGCGAGACCCCGCACACCCAGGAGGCCGAGCGCCTGGACTGGAACGTCACCCCCAAGGTTGAGCACCGGCTGGGATCGGGGTGGGAGCTCACCGGCACGCTCCATGGGGCGGGCTACCACACCGATCAGACGCTCCGCCACACCGACGACGGGACCGTGCGCAGCTCCTCCGCCCTCGATCAGCACCGCGGCGAGGCCGAGGTTGTCCTGCGTGGCGCCGTCGGTGGTCGTCACCTGTTGACGGTCGGGGGCGGGGCCATTCGCGAAACGGTCGACGCGGACCGCAAGAGCGGGACGCGGACCGGGGGATTTGGCTTCGTGCAGGACGAGTGGCACCCGGCCAACGCCCTCCGCGTGACTGGCAGCGTTCGATTCGACGCAAACAGCGACTATGCTTCCCGCCTGAGCCCGAAGCTCGCCGCGCGCTACGAGCCCTCCGACCGCTTGTCCCTGCGGGCGTCCGTGGGCAGCGGCTACAAGGCCCCGGCCTTTCGCCAGCTCTACCTCGACTTCACCAATCCGCAGGCCGGGTACACGGTGCTCGGGGCCACGGAGGTGCAGGCGGGCATCGGGCGTCTCCGCGATCAGGGTCGCATCCAAGCCCTGCTCCGGGAGCCGGGCACGCTCGGCAACCCGCTCCAGCCCGAAACCTCGTGGGCCTTCAACGTGGGCCTCACGGCCACGCCCTGGCCGGGCGCGACGGCCCGCCTCAACGTCTACCACAACGAAATCGACAACCTCATCACGACCGAGGCGGTGGCCACGAAGACGAACGACCAACGCGTCTTCACCTACTTCAACCGCAATGAGGTCTTCACGCGCGGCCTGGAGGCACGCCTCACCGTGCGGCCCCTCTCCGGCCTCCGGGTACAGCTTGGCTACGATTACTTGGAAGCCAAGGACCGGCAGGTGCTGGAGGAGCTGGAGGCGGGAAACGTCTACCGTCGGGTCGATGGACGCGACGTGCGGGTTGAGCCAAGCGAGTACGGCGGCCTTCCCGAACGGTCGACGCACTCCGGGACGGTGCAGCTGCGCTACACCGTGTCGCCGCTCGACCTCACCGCCAGCGTACGGGGGACGCTCCGGGGCCGCGCCGGCTATGCCGACCGCAACGGCAACGGCATTATCGACGCGGATCGCGAATACGTGGAGGCCCGCACGCTCTGGGACGCCACCGTCTCGAAAACAGTGTGGAGCAACTACACCCTGCGCGCCGGTGGCGAAAATCTCCTCAACTACACGAATCCATCCCGGGTGCCTTCCCTCTCCGGCCGCCGCTGGTTCGCCGAGGTCCAGGCCCGCTTCTGACGCCTGCTTCACACCGAACGTCCTGCAGAACGACCTCGAACGTTCATTTTCACAACCAAAAAGACGACACCATGCGACGCATTCCAGCGATTCTTACTGCACTGTTCCTCGGTTTGGCACTTGTCCTCACCGGCTGTGACAGTACCGGCGCGAACGACGGAGGGGACGACGATCTGAGTCTCACTCGGGTCGAAAACCTAGCCGCCGATCCCCCGACGAGCTCCGGTGGGGGGCGGCCCACCGGTACCGGCAAATACACCTTCTTCAGCCTGCGCGACAGCTCGATCGTGCTCCGCTACGACGAATCGAACCGGGCCGACTCGGCCTCGACAACGTGGGACCTCGCCTTTCAGAGCACCAACGTCCTCGTGAACGGGGGCACGAGCGGGCCGGGGGAGGCCGCGGCGTACGTCGCCGAGCAGCCGTTCCAGGACGTGACGACGGTAAAGACCGACGCGTTTGAGACCGACAACGCCAACGAGGGCACCTTTGCCATCCCGCAGGGCTCCGGCAACGGCTGGTACAACTACAATCGGGAAACGAACGTCGTCTCGCCACTCCCGGGCCGCACCGTCGTCGTGCGAACGGCCGACGGCGAGGCCTACGCCAAGGTCCGATTTGTCAGCTACTACAAGGGCGCACCCGACAACCCGACACCTGGCGAAGACGAGTCGCGCTACTACACCTTCGAGTACGTGCTTCAGAAAAACGGCACCTCGTTCGAGTAAAGACTGGAACGTGATGCGTGAGACGTGATGTCGAGCCCTGAAAGGCAACGGTCTCACGTGTGACGCTTCACGTTTGACGTTTCACGCCTCAGCTCATACGAAATACGCAACAGCTACCCATGCTCCGACGCCTCCTCCCCATCCTCGGCATCCTCCTCCTTGGGCTCGCCCCGCTCGCCCACGCCCAGTCCCCGGCTCCGACCAACGACGGCGATCCGGGCGTGCTGGTTTTGGCCCCCGACCGCGGCTTCCTCGGCAACGAGAAGACCCGCGACGCCGTGGATGCCTTCCGCGAGCATGCGTCGAATGTCGGCCTCGCCTTCGCGACGTACGAGGAGACCGAGGCCAACCTGAGCGAGAGCCTCTCCGAAATCGACACGGGCGACGGCGTCGTGGTGCTGCCGCTCTTCCTGTCGACCCACCACGCGCTCTACCAGGCTGCCCGGGACGCGATGCCGGTGGTCGACGGCGGCGTGACGTGGGCCGAGCCGTTCGGGGCGAGCTACCTGAGCGAGGAAATCCTCTTCGACCGCGTGGCGGGCCTCTCGGAACGGCCCGACGACGAAACGCTCGTCGTGGTCGGCTACGGCGCGACGGACGCGACCACCGCGGATTCGATTCGGTCCACGCTCCAGCCCGCCGCCGATCGGGCCGCCGCCAAGCACGGGCTGGACACGAGCGCCGTGGTGGTGCAATACACCCACACGGCGCCGGAGAAGGCCTCCCGGGCGGCCATCGGGAAGGCGACCAAAACGGTGAAGGCGGCCGCCGGCGAGCACGACCGCGTGCTGGTGGTGCCCTTCAATCTCGGCCTGCAGTACACGTCGATGATGTCGAGCTGGTCGTGGATGCAGCGGCCGCTCCAGTCCATCGACGGGGTGGTGGCCGGCGGCGAGGGCGTGCTTCCGCATCCGAACGTGGAGCGCTGGGTGCGCCGCACGGCCACGACGCACCGCTCCCTCTCGCCCGACGACGTGGGCGTGATTGCCGTGCCGCACGGGTCGGAGTACAACTGGAACGAGACGATGCGCGAGGGCCTGGCCCCGCTTACGGACAACTACACGATCGCCGAGGCCTTCAGCATGGTCGATCCCCTCGTCATCAAGCGGGCGGTGCGCGACCTGGAGGCGAAGGGCAAGACGGCCGCCGTGATGGTCCGCATCTTCTCGCTGGAGAGCAACTTCAGGGAGAAGGCGCACTACGTGCTCGGCCTCCAGCGGACCTTCGGCCGGAGCATCATGGGCGAGCGCTTCCCCGAGCGCATCCGCACCCACCTGCAGATGACGACGCTCGGCGGCCTGGAGGCAAGCCCGCACTTCGCCAGGGGCCTCCTCGACCGCGCGCAGGCCATCAGTGAGAATCCGTCCGAGGAGACGGTCCTCCTGCTGGCCCACGGCACGGGCTCGGACGAAAAGAATGCCCGCTGGATGGAGAACCTGCGCACCATCGCCGACACGATGCGGTCCCACGGCGGCGACGCCTTCCGCGACATCAAGGTGCACACCTGGCGCGAGGACTGGCCCGAGAAGCGGAAGCAGACCATTCCCGCGATCCAGAAGATGGTGCGCGAGGCCTCGTCGGAGGGCACGGCGCTCGTCGTGCCGGCCCGGACCACCGCTCAGGGCCGTGCTTCCGAGTACCTGGAGGGCCTCGACTACCGCTATGGCAAGGGCTTTGCGCCGCACCCCGAGTTCGCAACCTGGATGCGCGAGCAGATTGAGACGGGCATCGACCGCCTGCAGTCTGCCCCCCACCCCGAGCGCCGGGACGCCGTGTCGGCACAGCGGGAATGAGTCCGCCCGCCTTCCGCGCACGTGCCCCAACCGGTTCTTTCTCGACATGAGCGAATCGTCTTCCCCCGCCGCGTTCGACGAGGAGCGCGCCGCCGCGTACGACGACAGAATTCGGCGGCTGGCCCCCGGGTACGACGTGCTCCACGAGGCGATTGCCTGCGTGACCGATGCGCTGCTGCCCTCGGACGCCCACGTGCTGGTCGTGGGCGCGGGGACCGGCGCGGGAATCGTGACCCTGGGGCAGGCCCGGCCGGGATGGCGGTTCACCGCCGTCGACCCGTCCGCCGAGATGCTGGCCCGGTGCCGGGAACGGGTCGCGGCGGAGCAACTTGACGACCGCGTCACCTACGTTCGGGATCGCGTCGAGGACCTGTCCGCCGGCGCCCGATTCGACGGGGCGACGTCCGTGTTCGTCTCGCACTTTTTCCAGGACCGGGCCGAGAGGCACACGTACTTCCGATCTGTCGGCCGCATGCTGCGACCAGACGCCCCGCTTATCCTGGCCGACTTGTTCGGAAACCGGTCGGACCCGGCGTTCTACCGGCTCGCCGCCGCCTGGCGGCGTGCTGTTCTGCGGACGGGCCTCTCCCTCGATGAGGTCGAGCGCCTCTTCAGCCGAATAGACCAGCAGATTTCGTTTGTCTCAGAAGAGAAGCTAAAGCAGCTCCTGGACGACGCCGGATTTGGGGCCCCGACCCGGTTCCACCAGTGCCTCCTCTGGGGCGGATGGTGGACCCGAAAGACGTAGACAACCCGCACCGTTCCTTCGCAAGATCCTCTTCTCACTGCACGTCCCCTGCCATGAACCAGCCATCCACGCTCGACTGTAGTCTCCACGACCCGCATCTCTACGACACCCGTGACGGGCGCATCCTCCGGTGCGAGTGCTGCGGCCGCATTCAGATCGAGTTCCGCGGTCTTGCGCTTCTGATCGACGCCG
>CAYULG010000113.1:0-8291 GCA_964445365.1 uncultured Salinivenus sp.
CGGCCCCTTCCGCTACGACACCGGCGCGCACCGCTTCCACGACAAAAATCCGGAGGTGACCGCCGACGTGAAGGGCCTCCTGGGCGGCGACCTCCATCGGGTCGACGCGCCCAGCCAGATCTGCTGGCGCGGCCGCTACATCGACTTTCCCCTCGCCCCCTTCGACCTCACCCGCAAGCTCCCGCTGCGCTTGCTCGTACAGATTGCCCGGGAGCAGCTCCGCATCCCGCGCTATTCCGAGGACGCGGCGCATTTCAAGGAGATGGCGCTGGACAGCTACGGCGAAACCCTGGCCCGCCTGTTCCTCCTCAACTACACCGAAAAGCTCTGGGGGCGCCCCGCCGACCAGCTCTCCCCCCAGGTGGCCGGCGACCGGCTGGAGGGGCTCGACCTGAAGACGTTCTTCCTCGAAGCCTTCCGGAGCGCCCGGCGCAAGGCACGGCACCTGGACGGCTCCTTCTACTACCCGAAGCACGGCTACGGCATGATTGCGGAGGCGACCGCCGACACCATCGGGCGCGAGCACATCCAGACGGACGCCCGCATCACGGCGCTGGAGCACGACGGGACCCGCGTCACCCACGTCGCGATCAACGAGGAGGCCCGGCGGGACGTGGAGACGGTCGTGAGCACGCTGCCCCTGACGCTCGTGCTGCGCCTGCTCGACCCGCCCCCACCGGACGAGATCCAGGAGCTTGCCGCGTCGGTTCAGTTTCGGCACCTGCGCCTGGCGGTCCTCGGACTCGACACCCCGCGCCTCACCCGCAACGCGTCCCTGTACCTGCCCGACAGCGACATTCCGTTCACCCGGCTCTACGAGCCCAAGAACCGGAGCGCGCACATGGCCCCCGACGACCAGACCGTGGCCGTCCTGGAGCTCCCGTGCGAGCGCGACGATCCGGACTGGGAGCGGCCCGCCTCGGACCTGAGGGCGGCGGCCCGGGATCTGCTCGTCGCCCAGGAGCTCATCGACCCGGAGCGGACGGAGATCGTGGCGTTCGACAGCCACGACGTCCCCTTCGCCTACCCGATTCTCGAGGTGGGGACCCGGGCCAAGGCCGACCGGCTGAAGGCGTATCTGGACCGGTTCGACAACCTCCATCGCCTGGGCCGGAGCGCGGACTTCACGTACACGCACGTCCACAACCTCTTCGCCCGGGCCGATGACTTGACCGCTACTCTCGCCGAACGCGAGGGGCCCGTTCAGGTTGGATAATCCGCGCCGTGAGTTGCGGGTTGAGCGGGTTGAGGGTATTGTTGCCGGGGGAGAAGAAGTCTGGGCGCCCACGCGCTCATTCTCCCATTTGCCCGCGCTTTCGGCACTGGTTCCGCAGTTGGAGGCACCGGAGCCTTCCCCGCTCGAATACGCTTTTCAGGTAGAACCGCCCGGCCTCATGGAGATTACCCCCGTTCAGAGCGACGACGACTGGCAGAGGGCGCGCGCGATCCGCGAGCGGGTCTTCGTCGACGAACAGGACTGCCCGCCGGAGGACGAGTGGGACGGGCACGACGAGACGAGCCGCCACGTGTTGGGCTGGGTGGAGGGAGAGCCGGTGGCCACGGCCCGGTGGCGCGCCGTGCCGCACGGGGAGGCGATCGTGGCGAAGCTCGAACGGTTTGCCGTGCTTCCCGGGCATCGCGGCGAGGGCCACGGCACGGAGCTCGTGCAGTCCGTCCTGGGGGACGCTCGTCAGGCGGGCTTCGATCGGTTTCTCGTCCACGCCCAGGCCCACCTCGAGGACTGGTACGCGGACCTAGGCTTCGAGGCGACCGGCCGCGCCTTCGAGGAAGTGGGCATTCCCCACGTCGAGATGGTGCGGCGAGGAGACACGTAGACCCAAACGTCGGGCCAACGAGAAAACGCCGCCCCTCCCGAACAGGGAAGGGCGGCGAATTGGGGCGACGACGGTACTGTCACTCAGTTCTCATAGAAGCCCGCCTCAACGACACTCGGATTGGCCCGAATGGTGGCTCCCCCCAGGAGCTCTTCGAGCCCCTGGTCGAAGGCCTCTTTTTTGCGCTCCTGCATCATTTGCTTGCGGGCCTTGCTGGTGTCCATCGGCTCGCCTGCGTTGGTGAGGCGGATGACGTGGAACCCGAATCGGGTGCGCACGGGCTCGGAGGCCACGTCGCCCGAGTCGGAGAGCGCAAAGGCCGCCTCTGAGAAGGGCTCAACCATCTGATCTTTCGTGAAGAAGCCGAGGCTTCCCCCCTTATCAGCGGAGGGCCCTTCGCTGTGGCGGCGGGCCAGTTCGGCAAAGTCGGCACCGGCCTTGGCACTGTCGACGAGGGCAGCGGCGGCCTGCTGGGCCGAATCCACCTTAGTGTCCGAGGCTTCTTCGCCGGCCCGGAGGAGGATGTGCTGTGCACTGATACGGCGGTTTTGCTCGCTATACTCCTCTACCTCAGCGTCGGTGGGGTCCTCCGCCTGCTCAGCCATCTGCTGCTGCATAGCCCGCGTCCGAAGCTGATCGGCGATGTAGCTGCGCAGCGAGTCCATCGTCATGTTGTTTTGGGCGAGCTGCTTCTGTAGCTGCTCCTGGCTCTGATACCGCTGCGTAATCTGCTGAAGCCGTTTCTCAACCCGAGCCTCATCCACCGAAAGGTCCTCTTGCTTCGCTTTTCCCGCCATCACCTGGCTCCCGGCAAACCGCTTCACGAGGTCGCGGTGAATGGACTGAAGGGTGTCCGTGGAGCGCTGATCGGGCGAGAGCTTCTGGGTACGCATCTGCACCTGGCGCCGATACTGGTTTGTGTTCAGGGTATCGGTGCCGTACTCCGAAGAGACGACGAGGGCGACATCGGACCCGGAGAGGGAATCTCCGAGCTCATAGGGGAGATCTGTCTCCCCCGACGAGCCCGACCCTCCGCAGCCTACTAACAGAAGGGCGATGGCGAGACCGGAAAGGCTCAGCAACCGATGAAGAGGAGGAGAGGAGTGAGGCATACGCATGTCTTGGCTTCTAAGCACAAAGGGGGTAGGCGAGGGTGTGGGGACGCCGCGAAACCGAGAATGAGGGCCCAAGCCCACGAGAGAGCTTGGATATTTCGGCAAACCCCGTGGATGCACGCCGCCCCTACGTTCGTGTTTCTGTGAAGTGGACGAAATCCAGATTCATCAGCGGGGCTCCACGGCGAGCCCATATGATCGCGCACGTCCCGCCGGGGAGCGGACAAAAAGCAGTCAGGTCGGAATGGGGGGTGGAATTTCGATGAACGTGAAACCTGGCCCGGGGCCTCATGTACGACTGCCCACGTTTGCGGTAGTCTGCCGCGTTCGTCTAGCCTGGTCTAGGACGCCGGCCTCTCACGCCGGTAGCATGGGTTCAAATCCCATACGCGGTACGTCCAAGAGTTTTAACGAGGCGCTGGCCTTGCCCTCCTTCCTCCCCCCGGGCCAGCGTCTCGTTTTTTTATGTCTCGATCTGATTTTGTCGCAGATAGACACCCCGCTATCGCAAATGGAGCGTCAGCCCCCCGCTGTGCGCGGCGAAGCGGCCGCGCGGTTCTTCGTCGCCAAGGGGGGCGGGGCACAGACCTCGTCGAAATGAAAAAGCGGCGACCCCGACATGCAGTCGGGATCGCCGCAGCATCGAAAGTAGTGCGGGCGAGACCTACTCGTCGTCGTCCAGGTCCGGCTCGCCATTGGGGCTCATGGCCTTCAGTCCCTCGAGGTTGGACGGATTGAGCACGTTGTCCACGAGGCCGTAGTCCTGGGACTCCTCGGCGCTCATCCAGTAGTTGCGGTCGGCGTCGTCTTCGATCTGGTCGACGTCCTTGTCGGTGTGGAGGGCCAGGATCTCGTAGAGCCGCTTCTTGAGCCACATGATCTCTTGGGCCTGAATTTCGATGTCGGACGCCTGCCCCTCGGCCCCGCCCATCGGCTGGTGGATCATGACGCGGGAGTTGGGGAGGGCCGCGCGGCGCCCGTCTTCCCCACCCGCAAGCAGCACCGACCCCATCGAGGCGGCGAGGCCCACACAGATGGTGGCCACTGGCGCCCCCACGTACTGCATGGTATCGTATACGCCGAGGCCGCTGTAAATGACCCCGCCGGGCGAGTTGATGTAGAGGTTGATGTCACGCTCGGAGCTCTCACTCTCCAGGTACAGGAGTTGCGCCACCGTCAGGTTCGCGATCTGATCGTTGATGGGCGTCCCGATGAAGACGATGCGCTCCTTCAGCAGACGGCTGAAGATATCGAAGGCGCGCTCGCCCCGCGTGGTCTGCTCGACGACCATGGGGACGAGCCCCGACATGGGCTGATCGCCCATGCCCCCCTCGTACACGCTGCTAGGGAGGGACGTAAGGCTCTTGCTGAAGTTAATAAAGTCGTCGACGTCGGCCATGGCGGCAGGTATCAATCCGAAATACAATGCGTGCTGGCAGTAGACTTCACACCCTTGGACGGGGGGGATGGTTCCTCTGAGGAGGGTACAGATGCCTGGACGGAAGGGGGCTGAACGCGTTCAGATGAAACGTTCGTGTTTCCCCGTGTTTGCACCTTCCACACGGCCCCCCCTTACGGGGCGACAGCCTGCTGGGAACGGTGCTCCTGCTGCATCTCCTCCTGGAACTCTTCACGGGTCTTCGTCTGCACGTCGAAGCGCTCAATGAGCAGGTCGTACACCTTGTCGCTCAGGACCTGCTGCTTCACGCGCTCCATCATGCGGGGCATCTGCCGGTAGAACTGCTCGATCTGCTGAGCGCTCACGGAGTCGTCGCCCGCGGCCTGCTCGGCGAAGAACTCCTGGAGCTCCTCGTCGGAGACCTCGATGTCCTCCTCCTCGACGATCTTGTCGCGGATCAACATCCAGCGCCCCTGTTTCTCCGCGTCCCGGCGGTTGCGGTTGCGAAAGTGCTCCTCATCGAAGTCCTCGGGGAGCTCGCCGTCGTTTTCCTCCTCCACTTGCTTAACGAAGGAGTCGAGGTACGACTCGATGACCGACTCGGGCACCGGTACGGGGTGGAGCTCCAGCATCTTGTCGATGATCTCCCCCTGCACCATTTCGCGGGCCTGGTCATCGAAGGACTCCTGGAGTTGGTGCCGGATCTCCTCGCGGAAGGTCTCGGGATCTTCGAACTCGTTTTCGGTGACGCGGCGCACAAAGGCCTCGTCGACCGGGGGCAGGTCACGCTCCTTGATGTCGTTGACCCGGACCTCGTAGAGGCGCTCCTCGTCGTCGTGGTCGTGATCGTGACCCGCAGGCCCGGGACCATGATCATGATTATGCAGATCCTGCGGCAGCTCCACGCGGAACGTGTCGCCGGCCTTCTTTCCCATGAGGGCCTCGCGCAGCTCCTCCTTCAGCCGATCGTCGTCGAGGAAGAAGGAGAGGTCCTCATCCTTATCGCCAATGATGGGCGTGTCGGTCTGCGGGTCGATCCGCTGGAGGTCGACGTTGACGAAGTCTTCCTCGCCGGCGGGCTCGTCCTCCATTGGGAGCAGGTCCGCCTCCTTTGTCCGGAGGCGTTCGATTTCCTCCTCCACGTCCTCCTCGGTGATCTCGTGCTCGAGCATTGAGATCTGCTCGGACGAGACATCCTGGAGGTCGACCTCCGGCCGGACGCCGAACCGGATGGTGGCGTGCAGGTCCCCGTCAAGCTCGTAGTCGAGCGCTGTGATCTCCGGCTGGCCGAGGGGCTCAATCTCGTCGCTCTCCTCGACCTCCTCCTCAAAGGCCTCCTGCACGTAGTCCTCGGCCACCTTGTAGCCAATGGCCTCCCCATGCATCTTTTTGATCATGCCGAGCGGCACCTTGCCCTTGCGGAAGCCCTCCACATCCATGTGCTTGCGCTGCTCCTTGAGGGCATCGTTGAGCTTCGGCTCCAGGTCCTCCGCCGTGGCGTGAATGTCGATCTCGTACTCGACGGGAGAGGTTTCTGTGATTGTCGTATCCATAACGGTAGGGGCGTGGATTCTTGTGCCAGGTTCGGCCGGCGAGGCGAGGGCCCGTGTCGTCACGATTACGAGTCATGAGTCCCCAACTCGCATGAGTCCCCAACTCGACCGCTCTCATGCTCGGTGCGACTGGGGGAGACATCGACCGTTGATGGGCCCTTGGACTTCTCATCGACTTACATCGAATGCACGCGGGCGGGAGAAGATCGGCCATTTTCTCGTGAAGTGGGACGTGCCGGGGCATCCTGCCTCAAATCCCGCGTGAAATTGGGGGCCACCGTCCACTGGGCCCCTCCCTGGACGCGTGTAGCCCTGGTGCCGCACGGTCTTGTGGGATACCAGGGTGGGGAAAGGGCGGGGGGGAAAGAGGGAGTGTGGGGGAGGGGCGCGGTTGTGGGCCGCAAATTATCTTGGATGTGAGCGAGCCAAAACAGGGACGTGCCTCAACAGCACTGGGAGAGTGGCCGCTCGTGCCGTTTCCGCACGTTGCATAAGAGAGCGGCCAAGTTTTTCGGGGGCCTTCGTTGGACAACGCACGACCACGGACGGCGACAGAAATGAAAAAGCCCGCCCCGGAGCGAGGCAGGCTCACAATTTTTAGCCTGTACTACACTTATCAGTATATAAAAATCGCCCCCCGGGGTGTCAAGACTAAACTGTGAGCACATCGTGAATAACCATTCCCGGCGGCGGTGCCACTGTTCATGGGTGGGGCGAGTGGGCGAATGGGAGAGCGGGAGAAAGGAAGCGTGGGCGAGAGGGGGCATCAATGCTGAGGTCTCAGCAGGCAACGTCGCAAAGGCGTCTTCGCCTCTGCCGCCATTCTCCCTTTCCCCCATTCTCGCCTTCAAGCACGACGACTGAATAGGACACGGAGCCTCCGCCTCCAATACCAGCAGAGCGACAGTTCGCTACTCGTACGTCACCCACTTGGCGAGTTCGCGGAAGCCGGGCGTTTTGCCGTAGGAGAGGATGCCGACGCGGTAGATGCGCCCCGCGAGCCAGATGGTGCCGACGAAGGAGGCGACCAGGAGGACAAAGGCCGTGACGATCTCCCACAGGGGCACACTCGTGATGGCGGCCCGCAGCACCATCAGAATCGGCGAGAACAGCGGAATCATCGACGTCACGACCGACAAGGTCGCGTTTGGGCTCTCAATGATGAAGATGAGGAAGAGGAGGGGCAAGATGAGGGGCGACATGACCGGGAGGAGCAGGTTCTGAGCGTCCTGCTGCTGCTCAACGGCCGAGCCGACGGCGGCGAAGAGGGCAGCGTAGAGCAGGAAGCCCCCGAGGAAGAAGAGAATGAACCAGACGACGAGGTCGACCGGAATGGTGGGAACGGACACGCCGGCCGCTTCCGCCATCGCTTGCTGGGAGGCGTCCGGGGCCACTCCAAGGTCGGACGGACTAAAGAAGAGCGCCACGATCGGCCCCGTGGCAGTGAGCCCGCCCATCACGAGGACGCCCCACACGATCATCTGCGACAGCCCCATGGCCCCAATGCCCAGCACCTTTCCCATCAGCAGCTCAAACGGACGCACCGACGACACGACCACTTCCACGACACGATTGCTCTTTTCCTCGATCACGCCCTGCATCACATACTGGCCGTAGATGAAGACCGCAAAATAGATCGCCAGGGCCATCGCGTACCCGACGAAGGTAAGGGCAAGGGAGGAGTCGGAGGTCGTGCCTTCGTCTTCGCTGAGCTTCCGCGTGGAGAGGTCCACGTCCGCATCCACGATTTCAAGCACACTCTCCGACGCTCCAGCCGTCCCCAACCGTTGTCGACGCACGACCCGATTCACCTGATTGTCGAGCTGGGCACGGAGGGAGAGACCACCGCCCTCCATCGCGTAGTAGGTCGCCTCGCCCTCTCCCTCCATCAGCGACGCCGGCAGCAGCAGGTAGCCGTCGTACCGGCCGCCCCGCACGGCGCCCCGCACCGAGTCGACGGAGGCGTCGGTGGGGCGAAAGGTGAGGCGGTCGCCCCCGGCCGCCACGAGCGAGTCGGCGAGCCGGCCCGTCTCGTCCACCACGGCGACGGTACGCTCATCGGTCTGCTCGGCCAGGTAGCCAAACACGGCGGGCGCGGCGGCCAGAATCACAAATCCCACCGGCACCAACAGCGTCGCCAGCAGAAACGCCTTCGATCGCACACGGCGCCAGAACTCGCTGCGGAGAATAAGCCAAATCTTTTGGAAAGACATTTCGGAAGACGGGATCTGTTTGGGAGAAAAAAGCCGGGAGGGCGGGGACCTTATGCCATCTCGGCGGCCTCTTCCTGCAGGCGCCGGGCCTCGGCCTCGCCCACCACCTCCACGAAGATCTCGTTCAGCGGCGGGGCCACCCGTTCGTAGCGGAAGAGCTCGTCGGTGCGGTCGAG
>CAYULG010000114.1:0-8254 GCA_964445365.1 uncultured Salinivenus sp.
CCACCCGATCTGGGCGGCCACGACCACGGGCACGATGCTGAGCAGGGTCAGCACCATGTACATCCGGGTCAAAATCTGATCCTTCGGCTTCATGGCAGTGGTGAATTAGCGGGCCCGAGCGCTCCCGGGCGAATTCTGAATTCCAAACTCTTCAGTCCTCAACCGCGACGGGGGGGCCGTAGGTAACGCTCGCCCGCAGGCCCAACTCGCGCGCTCGATCATGAATGACGGACGGGCTGGTCTTCCGGGCGAATTTCCCCTTCAGCCGATTCCGCTTCAGGTGGAGGCGCTTGTTCTCTGTCCGGAGCTCCTGCACCTCATTCAGAAGGTCCCGCGTGGCGTGCACGTGTCCTACGTAAAGCGTGAAGGTCCCCGCCAGCACGAGCACGGCCAGGGCGAACCGGATCGTGGAGATGCCCTCCAGAAACGACTCGTCGCTCGGCCGCCGGGATTGGCGCTGATTATCCGGCGTTTCGAGATCGGTCCAGTCCGGCAGGGCGGTGCCGTGCCGCGACCAGTTCGAGGCCGCACCGTCGCCCGACGAGCGCCGGGCCGTTCCGCCCCCCTGACGCAGCCGATGCTTCGTGCTCGACGGGCGCTCTTTGGAGGCCGGGCCGTTGCCGGACGGAGAATTTCGTCGACTCATCGTCTCTCTGTTCTCGATTCAAACGTTGTGGGCATGCGATTAACTGTCGGACATATCGGGGAGCGAGTCGAGCCGGCGGGTGGCCGGCGGCTCCTCGCGCGACTCGTCACCGGCTGACTTCTTCTTGCCGGCCGACTGCTGGGCCGCCTCTTTTCGAATCAGCTTCCGGCCCTTGTCCACCGCATCGTCCCCCTCCACCACGAGGTGACGGACGAGGGTGCGGATTTCCTCTTGTCCAAAGGGCTTGGCCAGGTACGCGTCAAACCCGGCTTCCAGGAACGACCCGCTGCCTTCTGGCAGGCTGTGGCCCGACACGGCGATCATGGGCACTCCCCAGTAGGGCGTCCGCTCGCGAAGCTCGTCGACGACCTCCGTCCCCAACCCATCTGGCAGATTGAGATCGATCAACAGGCCGTCGTACGGCACGCTTTCGGTCATGTGGACGGCGTCGGTGACGGTGCTCGCCGCGTCGGTGCGCACCAAGTCCCGGAGGGCGTAGCGCATGAGCATCTGCGCGTCCGGGTCGTCTTCGATGACGAGCACTACCGGACGATCGGGCGGCGCATCGCGCTCGGCCTCCCGAATGCGGTTCCACAATACGTCGGGGAAAATGCTGGAATGGTCATCCATGGTCAGTCCTGAGGGATCGTGCAAAAGGGTGAGTACTCGACGTACTGAATGCGACGGTTATGGCATCGCGGGACCGACCTCGTCGTCGTCCTGCCGTTCGGCCGTGCGGAGACGAGCGCTCCGTGCGCGCGGATTGGCCTCCACCTCTTCCTCCTTAGCCTCGATCGGGCCTCGGGGCACTTCTTCGTAAGGGGCCACGAGGTTGCCGTAAAGGTCGCGGCGCGGCTCGCCCTCGAAGTTGCCGTAGCGGAGAAAGCGCTTCGCCCGCCGATCCTCCAGCGAATGGTAGCTGATGACGGCGATGCGCCCGCCGGGGCGGACGACCTCAGTGCTCTGTTCGAGGGCCCGCTCCAGCATCTCCAGCTCCGCATTCACCACAATACGCAGCCCCTGGAAGACGCGGGCGAGCGTCTTCACCTCGTCGGGCGGCGGCACCACCGAGCGAACCACGTCGGCCAGGTCGCGGGTCGTGTCGAGCGGTCGGGCCGCGACGATGGCGTGGGCCACCGTGCCGGCGCGCCGCTCCTCGCCGTAGTCGCGGAGCACCGCCCGCAGGTCGCGCTCCGACCAGTCGTTTACGATCTGGCGCGCGGTGAGGCCTTGGTGCGGATCCATCCGCATGTCGAGCGGCCCCTCCTCCTGAAAGCTGAAGCCGCGCTCGGGGTCGTCGATCTGGTGCGACGAGACGCCGAGGTCGAGCAGAAGTCCGTCGACCGGGACGAAGTTCTCGGCTTCTAAAAGCGAGTGGAGTTCGCCAAAGTTGCCCCGAACGGCGCGGAAGCGGTCGGCCTCGCGCTCATCGGCGAGGCGGTCGCGGGCCGTGGCAAGGGCGTCGGCGTCTTGATCGATGCCCAGAACCCTCCCCTCCGGCTCCAACGCGTCAAGCAGGGCACGAGCGTGGCCCCCTCCACCGAGGGTGGCGTCCACGTAGCGCCCGCCCGGGTCGGTAACGAGTCGCGTTCGTACGTCGTGTGAAAGAACAGGTGCGTGGTAGTCGGTCGCGTACCGCAGCGGGTTATCGCGACCGGAGGCATTGTCGGAATCGTGCTCAGGCATAACCGCTCGCTTCTAACAAGCTGTTGCGTCTGTATCCACCGTCATCCTTGTCGCAAGAAACCGCTTGTCCAGGTTCTCAAATTCCAGGGCGCAACAGGTTGCTTGCGCCTACATGCCCATTACGCGCTCGGCAAGCGTTTCATAATCGGACGGCTGCTCGTTGAGGTACTCATCGAACTGCTCCGGATCCCAGATCTCGATGTGATCGAAGGCACCAAGGATGAGCGCCGAGTCCCCCAGTCCGGCAAACTCGAGAAGCGGCTTGGGAATGCTGATGCGCCCCTGGCCGTCGAGGGAGACCTCGTCGGCCCACATCATGATGATGCGGATGAAGTCTCGCGCCTCGCGGTTGTACATGTTCAGTTCGCCGATTTCTTCCTCGATCGAGGACCAGCGATCCATCGGGTAGAGGAAAATACACTCCTCGAAGCCGCGCGTAATTGTGAAGGTCCCTTGTGCCTCCGGAGCCATCGCATTCCGCATCTTCGCCGGGATGGCCACCCGGCCCTTGCTGTCTACGGAATATTCAGCCTGCCCCTTGAAGACCATAACGGCGGCGGCACCATGTGCAGACGGCGCGGCGATGAGCGAGTCGGCGAACGTGTCACGCGAAAAGTCTGGGACGATTCCCCACAATTCCCCACGCGCCTCCACAAAGTACGGCTTTTGCGCTCAATGTCAAGCTGAGCGGCGTTTGATGACGGTTTTCCGGGCCAAACCTGTCATGTCTGAACAATGTGCACATGTTTTCGACGGGCTGAATTGACTGTTCTCCACCGCTAGGTGAAAACATTTTCACCATCCGAAATCGGTGGGTAAAAACATTTTCACCATGACTTCCCTTGCCCCTACCTTCGGTGCACACATATGTTATGGAGCGAAAGGCCACCAGGCGCGGTCTTCTCGTCGCCCGCGTCCACCGCCCCTGAGTCATTTCCACCTCCCTTATTACAATTTCTCCGCCTGTCCGCGATGAAGAAGGACCGTCTCACGCAGCGCCAGAACGAGGCCTACGAGTTCATCCGCGGCTACGTAGACCAGCACCGCAAGCCGCCCACGATGGAGGAAATTGGGGATGCCCTCGGCATTGCCTCGACCAACGGCGTATACAAGCTGCTTCAGGCGCTTGAAAAGAAGGGCTGGATTGAGCGCGAAAAGCACGCGGCTCGAGGCATCCAACTCCCGGAGGAGGAACGGGACCCACTGGGAGTGGGTGGGGGGCTTCCGAGCCTGCCCATCGTGAGCCGCACGCCCAGCGACCAGCCGGAGCGGCTTCGCGACCGGCCGCGGGGCACGTTGTCGGTGGACGACCGCCTCCTGCGTGAGGCCGACGACCCGGAGGCCTGCCTCCTCGCGCCCGCCGGGGACGACGGCATGAACGGGGCCGGCATTCACAAGGGCGACCTGCTCCTGATCGAGGAGACGGACTGGTCCGACCTGGAGAACGGCACGCTGATGGCCGCGATCGTGGAGGAGACCCTGCTGCCCCGCGAGTTCTATTTTGCCAACGGCCGCATTCACCTCCGGCCCGCCGACCGCCACTACACGGAAGAAACGTTCCCGACCGACCATCCCGGCTGCTACGTCATCGGCCGTCTCTTGGGGCTCATTCGCCGGCTCTAACCTTCGACTGGACACAGTCGCTTCGGAACTGATCTGCTGCCGTCGAGCGCCCCTGCCATCCTCGACCGTTCCATGTTGAAGATTGGCACGTTGAACGTTGGCCTGTGGCAGAGCGCTCGCTAGGGAGCGGACCTGTCCGAACAGGCAACAAGCCTCAATCGACAATCTCGGCATTTCCGTTCCCGAGCGGCATGAAGCCACATCTGTCTGCCGGGACGAGACATCAAACCGCACCTATTCAACGAGAACGAGATCGTCGCGGTGGATGACGTAATCGGCGGGGGCGTCGCCGAGGATCTCCGCGATCACGTGGCTCTGCCGCCCCCGAATGCGCTTCAGATCCTCGGCGCTGTACTGGGTGATGCCCTTGGCAATGCCCGCAGACGAGTCCTCTTCCTCGCCGCCCGCCACGACCTCTACGGCATCCCCCCGCGCGAAGTCGCCCGCTACCTCAATGATCCCCGCCGGCAGGAGCGACGCGCCCTGCTCGCGAAGGGCCTCCGCGGCACCGGGATCGACACGAATACGACCGGCGGTCGGAAGGGCATGCAGCATCCAATGCTGGCGCGCCGAGAGGGGCTTCTCAACGGGGCGGAAGTGGGTCCCCGGCATCGCCCCGCGCCCGAGGGCGTCGAGGTGGTCGCCCGTCGTGCCGTTGACGAGCACCGTGTCGATGCCGCGGTCGGTGGCCTTCTCCGCCGCCTCTACCTTCGTCTGCATTCCGCCCGTGGCCACTGCGCGGTGCGAGCCGCTCACCATGTCGTAGATCTCGTCGGTGATCTCGTCGACGACCGGCAGGCGCTCAGCCTCGGGGTCGTCGTGGGGGTCGGCGGTGTAGAGGCCGTTCACGTCGGAGCAGATGACGAGCAGGTCCGCCTCGGCGAGGACGGCCACGTAGGCGGCGAGGTTATCGTTGTCGCCCACCTTCAGCTCCTCGACGGCCACCGTGTCGTTCTCGTTGACGACGGGCAGGGTCCCGCGCTCCAGGAGCTCCGCAATCGTGTTCTTGGCATTGACGAAGCGGGAGCGGCGCTGCAGGTCGTCGTACGTGAGCAGCACCTGCGCGCAGGGCACGTCGAAGAGACGGCGCCAGTGGGCCATGAGCTGGGGCTGTCCGACGGCGGCGAGGGCCTGCCGCTCGGGGATGGAGAGACCGGTGCCGGGCCCATCCCGGCCCTGCTCGGCGAGGCCCGCGGCTACCGCCCCCGACGAGACGAGGATCACTTCTTTCCCCTGCCGCCGGCTTTCGATGATGAACCGCGCAATGGGCAGCAGGTGCGTGGTGCTGCAGCCCCGGTCGTCGGGCGCGACGAGGGCGCTACCGACCTTGACGACGGCACGGTCCCAGTCAGGAAGAGAAGGTGTGACGGGCATGGGGCAGCGACGGATCGAGGGGCGAGTATGTTGGACTCGAGACATCGTAGAAAGAAGCGAGCCCCCGCCGAAGCGGCAACCGTCTCCGCCCCCTTTTGACCTCAACTTCATCGCTTCCCGTCCTCCTGTGCGACGTTCGGTTCCCGACATGAGCGTCTGGGCCGCCTCTGCAGCCTCTCTCCGGCCCCACCTTTCGATCTCGAAACGACGGTTGCTCACTGCTACTCGTCCAGCGGGTCGAGCGTGACGCGGACCGTATTGTAGTAGAGCCGCGTGCGCGCCTCAAAGCCCGAGTCGGTGCCCATCAGCAGCCACAGCGTCCCACCCTCGTCGGTGGTGACGGGAAGCGGCTCGTCCATCGTCCGGGTGATGAGCCGGAACGGCGCGCCGGTGCACTGCTCGACGCCGTTGGCAATGTTGCCGAGCACGCGGGCCTGCTCCCCGCCGTTGGACTGGTTGCCCTTATCCACCGACAGGCGATACCATCCATTGTCGTCGACCGCGCGCTCGGGCCGGGTGGCCGATCCGCCGGCCTTCACCCACACCGCCTCCCCGGGTGGGCCGCCGACCCCGAAACAGTTCGATGGGGCCTCACTGGCGATCGTCGCCTCGACGGTGAGGGCGTAGGTCGTGTTCGGGGACAGATCCGTGAGGTGGCGGCGCAAACCCATGAACAGATCATCACTCGTATTGCGTCCGCTCAAGAAAAGGCCGTGGCCCGACGGCACCTCGTCGGGCAAGGACCGACGGTCGAACGTGAGGGCCATTCCGTCCGCCGTCGTATCGGCGTCGGTGGGGTAGTCGGCAAAGACGCTCGTCCAGCCCGCCGCGTCGGCCGCGAAGGTGTAGGTCCGTTCCACGTGCCGGGCAGGTGGAGAGCCGGAATTCGACCCGCAGCCCCCGAGGCAACACCCGACGAGTGCGACGAGAAGGATGGTGGGACGGAGGTTGGCCGGCATGGAACGGCGGAGGGCTCGATTTATCCATCTGGGCGCATGCGGAGGAGACGACGAAGGAGTCCCGGGACGAATCGTTTCAGATACACGTTGAGCACCTCCCAGCCACCCACGTAGAATTCCGCCTTCTCTCGCTCAATGGCGTCGGCGATGGCCCCGGCGCACTCCGACGGCGAGATGCCCTTTTCGAGAATGGTTTCCGCCGTCGTCGTGTCGGCCGTGTTAATCATGTTCGAGGCGATGCTCGTCTGCACGAAGCCGGGGCAGGCCAGCGTCACGCCAATCTCGTCGTCGTGGACCTCGGCGCGGAGGGAATCGAACCAGCCCTGCAGCGCGTGCTTCGAGGCCGCGTACGCGGAGAGACCGGGCACGCCAAACTTGCCGGCGACGCTGCTGACGACCGCGACGTGCCCCCGACCGCGCTCCTGCATGGCGGGGAGCACCGCCTTCGTGAGCTGCACCGTTCCGAAGACGTTGACCTCCATCACCCGCCGGAGGGTGGCCACGTCGGTATCCGTCGCGGGGCCGCGCTGAGCGATGCCCGCGTTGTTGACGAGGACGTCGATCGGTCCCTCCGCCCGTACCGCCTCGGCGGCAGCTCGCAGCGAGTCGGGCTCGGCCAGGTCGAGCGGCTGGACGACGTGATCGCCCGGATGCGAGCAGTTCTGACGGGCCTCCCGGAGCGCCTCGGGACGGTTGGACGAGAGCACGAGGTGGGCGCCCCGGCGGCTCAGTTCGTAGGCGAGGGCCTCCCCGATACCGGAGCAGGCCCCAGTAATCCAGACGCGGCGGTTGCGTGCGTCCATGCGGGTAGCCGTGGATCGTGAAGCAGGGCAGATTGTCAGGAAACGAAGGCCCGGGGCAAGGGGCTACGCCCCGTAGTACCGCCGAATGAAGCGGCGGAAGAGGTTGGGAATGTATCGCTTTAGGTACACGGCGATGGTTTCCCATCCACCGACGTACACCTCCGCGGTGTTCTGTTCAATGGCGTCGGCGATGGCCGTGGCACAGTCCGAGGGGGGCATGCCTCGCTCGTCGGCTTTGTCCCCCAGCGGCGTTCCGTCGGGATACAGCGCGTTGGACGCCACGTTGGTCTTCACAAACCCAGGGCAGGCCAGCGTCACGCCGACGCCGTCGTCGTGGACCTCGGCGCGGAGGGAGTCGAACCACCCGTGCAGCGCATGCTTCGAGGCGGAATAGGTGGAGCGCAGGGGGGTGCCGAACTTGCCGACGAGACTGCTGACGACCGCAACGTGGCCCTGCTGCCGCTCGATCATAGACGGGAGCACAGCCCTCGTGAGCTGTACAGCCCCGAAGAAGTTGACCTCCATGATGCGCCGCACCACCTCCATTTCTGTCTCGACGGCGGTGCCTCGCTGGCTGACGCCGCCGTTGTTGACGAGCACGTCGACGGGCTCGACCTCCTCGTGGACGGTGTCGGCAGCGGCCTGAAGGGTGTCTGGTTCGGCTAGGTCGAGCGTCTGCACGAGGTGGTCGTCCGGGCGGGAGCAGCGCTGGCGCACCGCCTCCAGGGCCTCCTCGCGGCGGGAGGAGAGGACGAGCCGGGCGCCCCGGCGGCTCAGCTCATAGGCCAGGGCCTCGCCGATGCCGGAGGAGGCCCCGGTGATCCAGACGAGACGGTCGCGGACGGTCATGGAGGGCAAGCGGGTGGGGGCAAAGAGTCGGGCTTCCAATCTACGGAGCGGGCGACGCGGAGGCAACACGGCCTGGGGGGTGTGCCCTCCGCCCACCCTTTTACTTCTCCCCAAACGCAAAACGCCGGGCAGCCCAATTAGGCCACCCGGCGTTTCGAACCGTCCCTTCCGCGGACCGGCACTGCGTGCAACCGGAGTGAACCAGTCGCCTCACCGTGCGGCGCGAACCGCAGGTCGGTCATCCCCAGCCGCTCGCTAGGCCGCCTGCAGCTGCGGGCCCGCCGCCGCGATCTCCGGCGCCGCGTCGTCCTCGT
>CAYULG010000115.1:0-8243 GCA_964445365.1 uncultured Salinivenus sp.
GTGGGACTGCGCGCGACCTATCGTTTTTGAATGCCTTTTCCACAGTCTGGCCACCTATCGGACGGCTCAATCGGCCGCAAAGCGGACTTTTGTGAAAAGAGACAGAAGTGGTGCGTCCATTTCGGGATTCGCACGACTACATGGATGAAGCGCAGGGACGAGCCCTGCTACTCACACAACCGTTCCATTCAAAAAACCCTACAGCCATGAAACGAATGCACGTCATGCTGCGCGTGAAAGACGTAGGCGAAGCCACGCGCTTCTATTCGAGCCTCTTCGACGCCGAGCCCACCAAGCGGGAGCCCGACTACGCGAAGTGGATGCTCGATGACCCCCGCGTCAACTTCTCGATTGCCGAAAAGGACGAGGACGTTGGCATCGAGCACCTGGGCATCCAGGCCGAAACCCCCGGTGAGCTGGAAGAGCTCCGAGAGCGCATCGACCGCGCGGGCGGCACCGTCAATAACGAAGGCGAAACCACCTGCTGCTACGCGAACTCCGACAAGACGTGGGTCGTCGATCAGCAGGGCGTCTCGTGGGAAGCCTTCTACACCAGCGGCGAGGCCGACAGCTACTACGCCGAGGAGACGGCATGACGGGACCGAAGCCGGGGAGGCGTTTCCCTCTCCGGCTCCCCGTGTTTACCTCGATGAAGTTTTTCCTGAAACCCCACTCCCATGATCTATCCTGAGCTTGTCGACCCGCCGCCGTCCGAGAAGACGTCCGTCGCGTGCCACGGGAAGAAGTCCCAGGAATCCGGCGAGAGGACGCGAGCCTCCGACGAACGGCGCTTACGGTTCAGCGAAGTCGCCGGCGCGGTCGGGCCTCGCCCGGCCCTTCGACTGCTCAATCGCATCCGGACGACCTCGTAGACTCTTCGCTCCTCATCAACGAATTCCCACAACCCAACCAACCAGCGTTATGCCAATCCGCTCAGCCTCATCCTCCGACCTCAACGAAATTCTCAGCACACTGAACGAGTACGGCCTGCCCAGTGCGGATCTAACGGCCGCCGAGATGGAACGCTTCCTCGTCTGCCGAACCGAAACGTCCATTGACGACCGGCAGGCGATGCTTCAAACGACCGCCATCTTGCCCGAACACCGGCTCGAAACCGAAGACGGAGACATTTGCGGCGTCGTCGGATTTGAAACGTACGGCTCCGTGGCCCTCATTCGCTCACTGGTCGTTGCGCCCGACCAAAGAGGCAAGACGACGGGCACGCGCCTCCTCAAAAAGATCGAGCAGAAGGCCCGAAAGGAAGGAGCCGAGCGCCTCTACCTTCTGACGACGAGTCCGGGGTATTTCGAAGACCGAGACTACAATCAAGCCGAGCAGGCGGCCGTTCCCGAGTCGGTTGCAAACAGCACGCTCTATGATCGTTGTCCCCCGGAGGCGGTGGTGATGACAAAACGAGTCCGGCGCGAAGGTTCTTCAGAACTGTCCAAGCACTCTGCTGAGACGAATGCGCCGACAATCAGCCTTCGGGGCCTGGCGTTTACCAAGTGACCGACGGGCGTTGGTTCCGGTCCACCCCGATGCGTGGCCTCCGGTTTCTTCGATAGCGGTCCTTTTCTCAAAAACGTAGAACGACGTTCAATGTCCGATTCTGCCAGTGAACTTCCCCCTGAAGACGCTTCTCCCGAATTCCCCGGCGGACCGGTCGGCGGCGAACCGTCCGGGAAGGAGCCGCCGTGGAAGCCGTTTGTCGATGGGCTGCGCGCGTTCGTGTCTCGCCGCGTGCCAGCCGCCCACGCTGAGGACGTGTTGCAAGACGCGCTCGTTCGCATGCACGAGTCGGCCGCATCCCTCGACGACACGGATCGCGCGGAGGCGTGGGTGTTCACGATTGCCCGCCGCACAATTGCCGACTTCTACCGAGAGCAGGAACGCCGGCCGGTCGAGGAGCGAGTGGAGCGGCCCGATGAGGTGGTGGAATCGGAGGAGACAGCGGAGGCAGAGAATTTGGCTGCGTACGACGGCGAACACGACGTGCATGAGGAGGTCCTGTCGTGGCTGCGTCCGATGGTGGAAGAGCTGCCGGAGATGTACCGGCGGCCGCTCGTGATGGCCGACTTTGAGGGCTACACACAGCAAGAGGTCGCCGACGAACTGGGTCTATCGGTCTCGGGCGCAAAGTCTCGCGTCCAGCGGGCCCGCACCAAGCTGGGCGACCTTCTCAAGCAGTGTTGCGACGTGGAGTTTGGGCCGGATGGGCGGGCAGGGGCCTTTCGTCGCCGGGATGACGGGGCGCGCTCGTGAGCGCCCCCTCCGGACCCCTGTCCTCTGGACCGGGGAAGAGGAACGAGGAAGATTGCTCGCGTGGCCCCCTCTGCTTTCCTTTTCCACCGGTTCTTGGACCAACGGCAGAAGCAGGCGGGTTCAGATCGGTGGACGGCACCGAAGACGCGATCGGCGTCTCCCTTCTCCAAAACAAGCAGTTCAGTGCCCGACTCGACCTCGCCCCATGTCCTCATCCTCCAGCACGTGCGCCCCGAGCCGCCCGGCACCATCGCCGATGCGCTTGACCGGAGCGGCGTCTCGCACCGCACCGTGCGGATCTTCCGGGACGATCCCGTGCCCGGCACACTCAAGGCCGACGGCCTCGTCGTGATGGGCGGGCCGATGGGGGTGGGCGACCTCGACGACCGCCCGCACCTTCGCGCCGAGCTTGCCCTGATCGAGCAGGCGCTGGAGGAGGAGCGACCGATCCTCGGCGTCTGCCTGGGCAGTCAGCTGTTGGCCCACGTGCTCGGGGCCGACGTGCGGCCCGGGCCGCAGAAGGAAATCGGCTGGGACGAGGTGCAGCTTACCGCCGCCGCGGCGGACGACCCGCTCTTCCGCGATGTGGACGACCCGTTCACCGCCTTCCACTGGCACGGCGACGTGTTCGCGCTGCCGGACGGCGCGACCCGCCTCGCCCGCACGGCGCAGACCGAGCACCAGGCGTTCCGCTACGGCGACGCCGCCTACGGCCTGCTCTTTCACCTGGAGGGGACGCCGAAAACGGTGGCGTGGATGACCAAGGCCTTTCAGGATGAACTGGCGGCGGAGGGACTTGACGGGGCCGCGATCCGGCGGGCGGCCATGCCGCGCGAGCCGGCGTTGCGCGAGACCGCGGGGACCGTCTTCGGACAATGGGCAAACCTCATTCCGGCGTAGCGGATTTGCGTTCTCTTCTCGTTTCTGTTTCCCCGCAGCTTCGCCCCATGTCCTCCGATGCCCTTCGGGTCGAGCGGGACGGACCCGTCACCACGCTCCGCCTCAACCGCCCCGAGCGCCGCAACGCGATCGACCCGGCCACTGCCGCCGACCTGGCCGACGCCGCACGGGCCTTCGACGCGGACGACGACGCGGCGGTGGCCGTTCTGACCGGCGCGGGCAACCACTTCTGCGCGGGTGCCGACCTGAAGGCGATTGCGGAGGGGGACGGGCACACCGTGGATCCCGACGCGGACGGGCCGCTGGGCCCTACACGCCTGAAGCTCTCGAAGCCCGTGATCGCGGCGGTGGAGGGGTACGCCGTGGCCGGCGGGCTGGAGCTGGCCTGCTGGTGCGACCTGCGCGTGGTGGCCGACGATGCGGTGTTCGGCGTCTTCAACCGGCGCCACGGCATCCCGCTGGTGGACGGCGGCACGCAGCGCCTCCCCCAGATCGTCGGCCTGGGTCGGGCGCTCGACCTCATCCTCACCGGCCGACCCGTCGACGCGGCCGAGGCGAACCGAATGGGGCTCGTCACCCGGGTCGTGGCACCCGGCACCGCCCACGAGGCGGCGACGGCCCTTGCGAACGACATAGCGGCGCTGCCCCAGCCCGCCCTTCGGAGCGACCGACAGGCCGTGTACCGGGGGCTCGGGGCGTCGCTCGACGAAGGGCTCGCCGACGAGGCCCGCCTGGGTCGGAAGACCGTCGAAGAGACGGACCTCCCGGCGGCCGCCGCCCGGTTTGCGGAGGAGGAAAACGGATCCGACCAGACCGGTTGACGATCCGGGTCCGCATCCATCTTTTGCGTCCGGACGCTGCGAGAACATCCAATCTGGTGACCAGCCCTCAACGCGATGCCTTCTTCTTCCTCGAGCCCCAATTCACCGACGGGGGTGGACGTGGGCGGCACGTTTACCGACTTCGTGGTCGTCACCGACGACGGCCTGCAGGTGCACAAGGAGCCCACGACGCGGCCCCAGCACGAGGCGGTCGTTGCCGGCCTCGACCGCCTCGACACCGGCGACGACGCCCCGGTCGTACACGGCACCACGGCGGCGACCAACGCCCTGCTGGAGCGGCGCGGCGCCCGCACGGCCCTGCTGACCACGGAGGGCTTCGCCGACGTGCTCGTCATCGGGCGGCAGAACCGTCCTGACCTCTACGCCCTGCAGGCCGACAGCGGTCGCCCCCCATCCCTCGTCCCCGACGCTCGCCGCTATGGGGTGCCCGAGCGCCTCAGCGCCGAGGGCGAGGTGCTCACGCCGCTCGACGAGGCCGCCGTCCGCCGCGCCGCCGAGACGATGGCCGAGCAGGACGTGGAGAGCGTGGCGCTCGTCTTCCTGTTTTCCTACCGGAATCCCGACCACGAGGAGCGGGCCGCCGCGATCGTGCGGGAGGTGCTGCCGGACGTGCCTGTGACGCGGAGCAGTGCCCTGTTGCCGGAGTACCGCGAGTACGAGCGGACGGCGACGACGGTGGTCAACGCCTACGTGCGGCCCCAGGTGGCCCGCTATCTCGGCCGCCTCGACGCGGCGCTGGGCGAGCGGTCCGTCCGCGTGATGCAGTCGAACGGGGGCACGATCGGGCTCGACACGGCGGCGGACGAGGCCGCGCGGCTCGCCCTCAGCGGCCCGGCGGGCGGGGTGGTCGGTGCCCTCGGGGTAACGCGCCGTTCCCTCGATACGGACACGCCCCGCATCATGACGCTCGACATGGGGGGGACGAGTGCCGACGTGGCGCTCTGTGACGGCGGCGTACCCCGCACCACCGAGCACACGATTGCCGACCTGCCGCTCCGGGTGCCCGCCACCGACATCCACACCGTCGGCGCGGGCGGAGGCAGCATTGCGCACGTCGACGCAGGAGGGAGCCTGCGGGTAGGGCCGGAGAGCGCCGGGGCCGAGCCGGGCCCGGTGTGCTACGGACGGGGCGGCACCGCGCCCACCGTCACCGACGCGCATCTCGTTCTGGGGCGTCTGCACGCCGAGCGCCTGCTGGGCGGGGCCGACACGCTCGACGTAGCTCCCGACGCGGCCCACGCGGCGGTCGCCGAGCTGGGAGACGATCTCGGCCTCTCCCCCGAAGAGACGGCGCTCGGCATCCTGCGCGTAGCAAACGCGACGATGGAGCGGGCCCTCCGCCGCGTCTCCGTAGAGCGGGGCCACGACCCGCGTGACTATACGCTCGTCCCCTTCGGCGGGGCCGGGCCGCTCCACGCCGTCGCCCTGGCCGAGGCGCTGGACATGCGGCGCGTCCTCGTGCCCCCCACGCCCGGCGTCCTCAGTGCACTTGGCCTCCTCATGGCCGACGTCGTGTACGACACGTCCCGGGCCGTGCTGACCCGGGCCGATGCCCTGACCGACGACCCGTCGCTCCTGTCGGACGCGGCCGACGCGGCGGCCTCCGACGTGCGCACCACCCTCGCCGACCACGGTACCCCCGAGCTCGTCCTCGAACTGGACCTTCGCTACGAGGGCCAGAGCTACGAATTGAGCGTGCCCCTGGCTTCCCCAATCACCGCCGATCGCGTGGAGACCGCCGTCCGCGCGTTCCACGATCGCCACCGCGACCGGTACGGCCACGCCGACCCCGACGAGCCGGTGGAGGTGGTGGCACTGCGGGTACGGGGACGGGTCGAGACGCCGCCGCCCGAATTGCCCCGCGAGCCGGAGACGGACCGGCCCCTCGACACCGCCCAGTTGGGCACCCGACCGGTGTGGTTCGACCCCGACGAGCCGACCCCCACGACGACCTACGCCCGCACCGATCTGCACCACGGCCACGAACTGGACGGGCCCGCCGTCCTCCACCAGTACGATACGACCATCGTGGTGCCGCCCGGCTGGCACGCCCACGTCGACGCCCGCCAGAACGTCTGGATCGAGCGCTAGTCCAGCGGGTCCGATCGCGTACTCGGTTCCCCCACCGGCAGAAACAAATCCTACGCTTCGAGGGCAAAACCCAATTTCGTCACGTTCGGCGGAGAGGCGTCTCGGTCGTTGCCTGTGAATTCGGGGTTAACTGTTACGTCTTGGTTCGTCCCGGAACGATTCGCGGGAGGAGCGCAAACGAATGATCCATTTTGGAAGCGCTTGCATGAAGGTTTCAGAAAGTATAATCCTCCCTTGATGGCCCGTGCACAACGCCCAACCGACCCATGGACACGCGAGATGGTCCCCTTGATACCCGAGTAAAAGATATCGTTCAATCCAAATCTGCCCTGACCGAGTCCGGTGGGGGCGTCCTCACCATCGAGCCGTCCGCCACGGTGTTTGAGTGCATCGGGCGCATGAGTGAACGCGACGTCGGCTCAATCATCGTGATGGACGGGGAGGACATCGCCGGCATCTTTACCGAGCGGGATTACATGCAGCGCATCGCCCTGGAGGGCCGTTCCTCGGATGAGACGGAGGTCCGAGAGGTGATGCAGGACGATGTGAAGACGGTCGGCCCGGAAAAGCCACTCGAGGAGTGCCTGCACCTCATGACAAAGCTCCGGTGCCGTCACCTTCCCGTTGTGGACGAGGAGGAGAACCTGCTTGGCATCGTCTCGATCGGGGACGGGGTGAAAGAAATCATTGAGACGGCCAAACAGGAGACCGATCGGCTCCGTCGGTATGTCACCGGGCAGTATTCCGCCTGACGAGCTTCTGCGACGACGAACAGAACCTCAGGCCTCCGTTTCCGCCGGGTCTTCGGGCAGAAGCCCCGACATTCTGCCCCCGTTAACCGATGCCAGCAGCCGTCCTCGCGAAGATGCGATTGCCGGGGGAAGTAAACCGGCCGGCTGTTTCGTTTTGGATACAACCGCCGTCAATGTTGGGCTGGCTGTTACGTCTGTATTCATCGAGGAACGATTGTAGAAATGCCCGCGAAGGGGACGGTGGTCAAGTATCGCGTTGAGCACTCGACCGTCCGCCATCTTTTCCAAGTCACCCCCGACTATTTCTCCGTTATGGACACCCGAGAAGGATTCCTCGACACGCGAGTGAAGGACATTGCCCAACTCACCACCAACCTGAGCGACTCTGAGGAGGGGGTCCTCACCGCCAAGCCGTCCGACACGGTGTTCGAGTGTATCGACCGTATGGCCGATCGCGACGTCGGCTCAATCGTCGTGCTGGAGGGAGACGCCATCGTCGGCATCTTCACCGAGCGGGATTACATGCGCAAGATTGCCCTCGAAGGGCGGTCTTCGCAAGAGACCCCGGTGCGTGAGGTCATGACGAGCAAGGTGGCGACGGTCGGTCCCGACGACTCCCTCGTGGACTGCCTCCGCGTCATGACGGAGATCTGGTGTCGTCACCTTCCGGTCGTAGACGACGATGAAGACCTGATCGGTATTGTCTCGATCCGGGACGGAGTGGAGGAGGTCATTGATAACGCTCAGCAGGAGACGGATTTGCTGCTTCAGTACATCAACGGGCAGTATTCGGTCTGAGGGAGGTCCCAGGCTGCCGGGTGGGGGCCCCGCGTCGCGGGGCGAGTTGATGTTCGCTCGCCAGGGTCAGCCGCGAATGTAGCCTCCGGGTTCGCACCCGGCCTCTTCGGCGAAAGACCTGATCTCGTCGTCCCCGGCGATCAGGCCGTTGCCTCTGACCGGGTCTGCCGACGAGCCAGCCACGCGCTCAGGCCTGCGCCGAGGGCCGCCACCCCCCCGAGCGTTCCGAAGAGCAGCGGCGGCCCGGCGTACTGGAGGATCGTGCCGGCGAGGGCCGCGCCCGAGGCCCCCACCCCGAAGACGGCGAGATACGTGTATCCGTAGGACAGCCCCCGTGCCTCGGACGGAGAATACTCGGCCACCGTGGCCTGGTAGAGGGGCTGAATGACGAACAGGGCAAACCCCAATACGGCGCTCGCAGCCAGCAGGCCGGCGGTTCCCATCTCTGCCACCGGCAGAAAGCCCAGGGCGATGCCCCCCAGTGCGGCGAAGGTCCAGGCGAGGGCGTGCACCGTCGAGAAGCGATCCGTTAGGCGTCCGCCTACGTACTGCCCCGCGATGCCCACCGTCAGCAGGCCCGCGTAGACGTACCGGCCGG
>CAYULG010000116.1:0-8216 GCA_964445365.1 uncultured Salinivenus sp.
CTGACCTCGACGTGACCCTCCGCTGGCGCCCGTTTCAGCTCCAGCCCGACCTGCCGTCCGGCGGCCGCGACGTCCGCACGGTGTTGGAACGCAAGTTTGGCAGCTGGGAGCGCGCCCAGCGCATGTTTGACCGCCTCCACCAGCAGGGCAACGAGGCCGGCCTCACGTTCGACTTTGACGCCATTGAGATGGCGCCCAACACCGCCGACGCCCACCGGCTTGTCCTTTGGGCCCAGTCTGAAACGACTTCCTCGCTGGCGCTCGGGGCGGAAGAAAAGGGCAGTCGGGAGGCGGCCGACGCACTGGCCACGACCCTCTTCCGCGCCTACTTCACCGACGGCCGCAACGTCTCCGATCCGGACGTACTGGTGGATTGTGCCGCCGAGGCCGGGCTCGACGCGGAGGCGGCCCGCACGTTGCTCGAGGGCGACGCCTACGCCAATGCGGTACGCGAGAGCCAGCAGCAGGCCCAGCGCCGGGGCGTCACCGGCGTGCCGTGCTACGTCCTCAACGACCGACAGGCCCTGACCGGGGCGCAGCCGGCGGACGCCTTTCTGGAGGCCTTCGACGCTGTCCAGGCCGATTCGACCGGCCGGGTGTAGGAAAAACCTCTTGCCTCCCACGCTCCCATTCGCCCGCACGCGGCGAGCAGGGCGAGCCGCCTATCCCCGCTCCGATGCCGTGGTCTCGTCCCACTCGTAGCCGGAGGTGAGGGCCTCGTACTGCGGGTCGCGCTCGGCGGCTTCGTCGTGGGGCAGGCTGCCGCGGTGGGAGCGCAGATACGTGAAGGGGGTGTGGTGGAGGAAGTTCGACACGCGGCCCGTGTAGACGTCGGCGTAGCGCTCCACCTGCCGGGCGAAGAGGCTCTTGTCCTTGCCCGTGCGCATGAGCGGCCCCCAGTTGTCGTTGACGAGGCGGCTCGACGCCTTCGCGAGCGGCGCGATGCGCTCGTCCAGCTCCGTTAGGCGCGAACGGAGCTCCTGCATCTCCCGGTCGAGCGCCTCTTTCGCCGTGCCGTCCACGCCGCCGTAGTCCGCCTCCCGGCGCTGCCGCTGCAGGCGCTTGGCCGAGAACTGGGCCTCGAGGCGCTCCTTCTTGCGCATCAGGGTGGAGAGCCGATCCTGCTTCTCGGCGAAGGCCTGGAACTCCTCGATCTCCGTCTCCAGCTCGCGCACCACCAGGGCCGTGCGCCACCGGAGCACCTGCTTCGACACGTTCACGTCCACGAACAGGTGGTCGCCGACGTAGAGGATCTCCTCGCCCGTCAGCCCCAGGCTCTCCTCCACAAGCGGCGCGTTGCCGCCCACGTACACGTGGCCCTCCTCCAACGGGCCATTCGTGTGCTCGCGCAGCAGCCCGTCGTCGTCCACGACGCAGAAGGCCGGCATGCGCACCGAGAAAAAGTCGGGCTTGCGGGCCCCGACGATCGAAATGTCGAAGAGCTCGCGCCACGTCATGCCGTCCGGCAGAAACTCGTTGAAGGCATACTCCAGCATCGGGCGGGCGTAGTCCCACTCCGAGTTGGTAATGAGGAGGACCTTCTTGCCCGCTCGCTTCTGGTCGAGGAGGGTAAGGGGCATCTCCGGGTCGAGGTTCACGAAGCGCTCCGGGTGGGCGACGATCTTCTCCTTGAGCCGCCCCTCCATGTGCGCCTCGTCGAGGGTCTGCTGCACGGCCTCGAACAGGTCGGCGTAGCCCATCGAGCCGCCGAGCTCGTCGGCGTCGAGCAGGTCGACGAGCTGCATGTACATGCACGCCGAGGAGATGGAGAAGAGCGTGTTCAGGAAGTGCCAGCGGTCCGCCGACAGGTCCACGAGCGTTCGCTGGTAGACCTCGCGCTGCGCCTCGTAGCCCAGGGGCTCGGTGCCGTGGAAGGCGCGCTTCACGTACCCGAAGCGGTTGGCCTTCACCAGGTTGCCGTGCTCGGTGTCCACCACGAGCCCGCGAATGACGAGGTCCGGGTTGAACGACAGGTCGCCGATGGGCCAGCCCTTCGCCACGAGGCCCTCCTTGATGAAGCTGTAGGCCCGCTGCTCCCACTCCCGCATGTGGTAGTGGACGAGCGTATAGTCCATGTCGTAGCCAATGGCCTGAATGCCCCGCAGGTTGAGGGTGCGGTTGCAGAAGAGCCCGCGGGCCGGATCGATCGATTCCATAGAGACGAGTTGGTTTGAACAGAGACCGGCGCCGTCGTCGGTGGATGCAGAATGGGCGCCGTTGCCCCCGATAAACGACCCGCCGCCCGAATTGCTTCGTCGCCCCTCCGGGCGTCCCTGGGCAATCGCATTAAATCAAAAGCGTCGCTCTAGAACATCTCTGTGCCTTTTCGAGATTAATCACCGGATGCCACCCAGGTGAAAAGTGCCTCGAATGGACGACAGAAAGCCCTCTCCGGCCTCGAAGAAAATCGCGCCCGGGCGAGAGCGGAGGTGAAACGGCTGAAATCCTCATTGTTTGAGCGAAGTGAGTTTGAGGATTTCAGTAGAGGCGACGATCTCGCCAGCGATTTTCTTCATAGGGGCCCCTTGTGGGTCATCCCGCGTGGCCGTGATGTTTTTCGTGCATTTTTGGATCCAGCTAAAAATGCACACTGACTCCTGTGGTGGAGCAAAAACGCAAGACGAGAGCATCATCCTGCGGTTAATCTTATACCAATTGCTGGAGATGACTGTGCACTTCGCTACGGGACCTTCGGAACGAATCGTCGCGAGGCGCGCCTCGACGGGCCGTCCGTCCCATTCGGACCAATGAAGTTCACCACGATCCTCGGTGGCTGGTATTATAATCCCACACAGATGTCCAATCTTGACTGAGAGCCCATCTGACGCTCGATGAGGCCTATCCGTTCGGCTGGATGGGCTCCAGATCTCAGATCTTTCATCAAGTTAGAACATCTCTGTGACTTTGCGAGATTAATCACTGGATACAACCGATTAGGAAAATACCTCCAATGCTCGAAAGAGAGCTTCTTTCGGCCTTGAAGAAGTGGCCGCCCGGGCGCTCTCCGAAGTGGAACGACTGAAATTTCTCATGTCTGAGCAAGGCAATCTCTGTGACCTTTTGAGATTAATCACCGGACGCCTTCCGGAGTCAGTGGACTTTGTGGCGTGAAAGTAAGTCCTTTCCGGCCTCGAAGAAATGGCCGCCCGGACGCTCCCCAAAGCGAAACGACCGAAATTTCTCATGTCTGAGCGATAGTGAGTTTGAGAAATTTCAGTGGAGCAGCGGGGAGCGTCAGGCCGTTTCTTCACAGCCGCGATCTTTTTTCGTGCATTTTTGGATCCGGCCAAAAATGCACATCCACTCCTGAGATGGAGCAGAAACTCACGAAGAGAGTACTGGCGTCCTGCGGTTAATCTCATGACTCTACACAGATTCCCAGCGTCAGGCCGTTTCTTCAAAGCCTGGATCTTTTTCTGCATTTTTGGATCCAAGCCAAAAATATACGCCAGATCACTGAACGGAGCAGAATGTCATGGGATGGACATTTGCGTCCCCTGAATAATTTCGCAATCGTACAGAGATCTCCAGGAGCGTGGGGGCATCGACGTGCTGCCCGTCGAACACGATGTGAGCAGCCGTCGTCGTCAAGATCCGATTGCCGTGGGATGACTGCACGGTGCTCTGAGGCACGCCTCGCGACGGATTTCTCTCTCAAGACAAGCTGATGCGGGGCACAAAAATTCCTGGTAGCTGGATACGGTCGTGGGCGAGCGGAGAGGGCGCGCCGAACCAGCATCATACGGACGGTCCGGTCCCTCTTCGGGCACAAACGGATGGGGGACCCGCCATGGAGGCCGGGCGGATACGGGATGCGCGTGCTGTACCCGAGGCGGTCCCGCTCTCGTCGATGGGTACCTCCTCGCTCGTCCCAAAGGGAAGACCACCGAGGCCCGCCTGGATTCCGACTCTGCCGCCGCGCCGTCCTGCGTTGCTGTGGACAATCCAAGAAGGGAACCCCACTCGCCGTCCCGTGGACGGGATTGTGGATAACTTTGGAGATAGGACCGGGAATGAGTCGATCGGGCCCAATAACAGAGAACAATCACCTACGTTTTCCGATGGGATGGGAATCTCCCGCTTCTGATCCCCGTTTCTGTTATTGTTTCTTCGGGCAGAGGGGGGTGTGCATACCCTGTGGATAACTCTGCATCCCGGAGACGAAGGACGCGACGTCCCCTCCTTCCTCCACTGCTGTTATTGTGCCCGCAGAGGGCCTGGGGGCAGTCGCTTCGTGCAATCGAAGGCCTTCTGGGGAATAGACGGGACCCAGGGGGGCTCCATCGGGACACTGCGAGCTGGGGAGGGTCCCAGAAGCCCCCCGCTCCGCGGCAGCGAGGACAGGGAGGGACGGGCCGCACCGGAATCACGTCTCCGTGCCGGGCGCATGCGTGGGGTGACAGGCGTCAGGGGGCGGGCCGCTCCATCAACCGGCGCCCACGAGCGTCGTGGCAGGGACGATCCGGGCCTACCGATTGGACGAGTCGTCGCTGCTTGCCGTCTGCGGCCCTTCTTCCTTGGGGACGCGGTCGAGGATCAGACGGAGGTCTTTGCGGAGGGGGCGCGTAAACTCGAACTGGTACGAGCCGATCGTGGCGATCACGTCCTGCGCCCGGGCGATCTGCTCGAACGCCGAGCGGGTGAAGGTGGCCTCCTTGATCTCCAGAATGGAGGTCTCGAGGGTGCGCGTCTTCGAGACGAGACGCGTCGGGGTGATGGACTGGCCGTCCACCGTGAGGCGAAGGTCGTTGGACGCCGTCATCTGCGTCTTCTCCTGCGCGAACCCGTAGAACGAGACCCGCCAGATGGGGGCCTCCTCCGGCGGGTTCTCGTACTCGGCCTGAAAACTCCCGTGCCCCGGATACGAACTGGACATAAGGCTCCGCATGTCGGTGCTCACCAGCCGTTCGGCCCCCGTCACGTTGCTGACCTTTTCTTCAATTTGAGCCAGGATTGGGGCGCCGCCGAGAAGAAGGAGGGACAGGAGGAGGGACAGAGCGTATCGCATGGGGCCGGTGGGGAGGTGGGGCGAACCGCGAGTGAACGTGAAGAATCTACACTTTGAAAGTGTACTATGGAAATGTAATTAAGCTTGAAGGGACCACATGATCCGGAATCGGTCCAGAAAAGCGATTTCATAGGTTATGAAGACTGCGTGGAGCTCGTACCCCGTCTTCGCCGGTCGGGGAGCGTCGGGGGCGACGGGCCGTGCCGGTCGTCCGCAATCTGGATCCCAAGCGTTTCTGTTAACGAAGGCACGATCATCCCACGGATAGCGCGCACTTCCTCACCGGGTGCCTAGGCCAGGCACAAGGGCGAACTGGGATCGACGAGGCGCCAGTCCCGCCGGCGAATCGACTGGACTCGTGCTATGCTATGTGGGGATGGTATATTTCCCATCTTCAACGGCTGCAAACACGGCAATCGCATCTTATCCCCATCGACCTGCTCGTTTCTTCGATTGAGGCAGTCACTCCACTCCCACTCTCCCGTTCTCCCGCGCATCTCCAGCAGTAGTGTCCATCGAAGACGGTCGAGCCACCCGTCCTCAACAGAAATTTTTAACATGCGATCGCCCTGCGGCTGCAAAGGGCCGACCCCATTGCTCCAGACGGGCCTGCACATCTCATACCAGTCACACCAGTTGCTGAAGAGGACTGAGCACTTCGCTGCGGGACCGTCGGAACGAATCGTCACAAGGCGCGCCTCGCGATGGGCCTTCCGTTCCATTCGAACCGATGAGGCGCATCGGTAAGGTCCGGCGGGGGCACCATTCCCCGCAGCGTCACCAGTGGATGGCCCCGGCTCTTCTGGCCTCGGGCGAGCGCGCGCTCGCGTGAGACGATGGGGAAGGGGGCGCCCGTGGCACCGGCGCACGGAGGGAGACAACCGGTCGCTACTGACGGTCCGAGGACCCACTGGTGGCCGTCTGCGGCCCCTTCGCCGGCACGCGATTCAGGATCAGGCGAAGGTCTTCGCGACGGGGCCGCACGGACAGGAAGTTGGCCGACCCGATGGAGATGGTGACGGTCTGCGCCCTCGCGATTTGCTCGAAGCCCGAGCGGGTAAACACGGCGCGCTTGATCTCCATCAGGGTGCCGTTGACCGTTCGGGTCTTCGACTCGAGACGCGTGGGTTCAAGCTGCTGCCCATCGGCCTGCACGACGAACTGGTTGGAGCGGCTCACCTGAGTGGAGTCGGTGGCAAACCCGTAGACGGCGAGGATCCAGGAGGCGCCGTCGTCGGGATCGTTCACGTACTCGGCGCGGAGGGAGGCGTGATCGCCCGCGTAGGGGTCCTCGTGGAGCGACCGCATGTTCTCGCTTGTAATCCGCTCCACGCCGGTAATGTCACTGACTTCCTTCTTGACCTGGGCGTGGGCAAAACCGGTTCCGAGAAGCGTGCCGACGAGGAGCGCGCAGAGGATGTACCGCATGGATCCGGAGCGGGTTGGGGAAGAGAACCGACGGGAGATATAAGTTCAATCAAAGAACGTACCAGAACCCCCAATTGTTGAGACGTCCCGTGTCGTCTCCGGGGGAGGCCCGGGAGGCCGTCCCTGTTGGGAAACGGGCATCGGGGCGTGTGCCGCGCAGGCCCAGCACAGGGCCAGCCCGGGACGCCTCGAGCAAAGAATCGTCTTACCGGTGCGGACCGCGTTGAGACTGAACGAGGACGAAGACCGGCACCGCGAGGCTGTAGGCGTCGACGGCGTAGGCCTCCACGAAGCCGGCGGCGGCAATCCCTCCGGGGAGGCCGGCCATGCCGGACGCGAGCAGGGCCACGGCCCCGGCACCGAGCGCGAGGTGCCCCGCAAAGAACCCGCCGAGCCGGGGACGGCGCGGGGCGATGAGCACGAGGAAGAGGGCCGGCAGGAGAAATTTGACGCCGGCGGGGGCGGTGTGCTTCGCGGCCGTCCCGTCGGCGGTTTGCAGGTGGATGGTCGGGGCCTCGGGACGGGCAACGACCGACGGGGAGTTGTCGTCGGAGGCGGGCGCCACCCGTTCGACCAGTGCGGCGCCCTGCGTCACCCAGACGGCCCGGCCCGGCGTCCACGCCCAGAGGTAGGCCGCGAGGAGCAGGCCGGCGAGGACGAAGCGGTGGAGCCAAACGAGGATGGGCACGGGGAACGATTGGAACATCGGGACGCTCAAGCGGCGGGGGCCGGCTGCGGGGTATCCGCATCGTCGGTGCTCGAAGGAGCAGGGGCGCCGCCGTAGTTGGCCCAGAGGACCCAGAGCCCGAACACGACCACGTAGAAGATGGTGGTGAGGCCGAAGCCGTGGAGCGGATCGAACGCGGCGGGCCAGTACTTCTGACTCAGCATCATCAAGATCACGCGGACGACGTTCGTCAGGTAGACGGCGAACACGCCCAGCGGGATAAACCAGGCGCGCCGCCAGGCCGACCCCGGATACGCAAGCACAAAGCCGACGAACAGGCCGAGCGTGGAGAGGCCGTTGCACCCGTTGGCGATGCGGACGCCGGCCACGCCGGGCAGGGCGAGCGATCGCCCGTCGAGAAAGACCTCGAACCCCACGGTCCCCAGCAGGGTGCTGCTCACCGAGGCCACATTCATCGAGAGCCACCGATCGACCGTGCCGTCCGGCAGCAGCCACAGGTCGTAGAGCACGTACCAGAGCGCGTAAAACGCCAGCACCTTGCCCGCAAACGTGACGATGCGCCGGTTCGAGCCGGAGAGGGCAGGGAACGTCGGCATGGGGGAAGGGCTATCGAGGGATTGACGAGTGTCTTGAACCCGCCGGCAACAGGGACCGTTCCTGCGACATCCATTGAGATCAAGGCAATCGCACTGCTTACCGGACAGTTTGCTCAGGGCGCCGAAAAATCTTTTCCAACCGTCACTCCAGCGCCCTGAGCGAAGCGAGGAAGTGCTTTTAGAGTGACCCCGAACTAGGCCATCTAGATGGCCAGAGTCTATCTGACCTACGGCAGAATGGGCTCCAAATCAAGTTAGGACATCTCTGTGCCCTTTTGAGATTAATCGCCGGATGCCGCCCGAGGGAAGAGTACTTCGAAGGAACGACAGAAAGCCCCCTCCGGCCTCGAAGAAACGACCGCCCGGAACATTCCCGAAACGAAATGTCCGAAATTTCTCATGTCCGAACGCCAGTGAGTTTGAGAAATTTCAATAAAGTGAAGGGAATGTTCAGGTCGTTTCTTCGCCTGCCGTGATCTTTTTGTGCGTTTTTGGA
>CAYULG010000117.1:0-8034 GCA_964445365.1 uncultured Salinivenus sp.
GCTGGCGGTGCCGGCGGCATGGGCGGCATGGGCGGCATGGGTGGCATGATGTAAAGCCCCCTGTCGCGCACGCTGCGCCCACCCGGCGCATTTCGTGCAACACGATGACGGCCGCCTCTCCCGAGGAATCGGGGGAGGCGGCTTTTTTGTTTGTCTCATTCAGGTGCCGGAAGCCCCCGATCCGGCGCGCGGGTCCGCAGCATCGACAGCACGACCTCACAGAAGGTATCGCCGTCCGCCCCCTCCACGACGCGGGTTCGACTCGGGGCATCGGTGACATCGTCCACGTCGACGCTGAGGTAGCCTCGTGTGAGGCCCGCCCGCTCGTCGACCTCAACGGGATACGAAGTGATCTCCTCGCGTAGCTCCGGATAGGCCAACAGGGCCGCAGTCAACGAATCGGGCTGTGGCACCCCGTCGATGCTCTGTTCGGTGCGGGTGAATGCGTACACCGGTTCAATAATGCCGCCGATAAAGTCGGGGAGCGTTCCCTCCATGCTGCGGACCGCCTTCACCCCATCTGGCGGCAGCAACGAGTCGCGAAGGGAAAGGCCCCAATCCACCAGCGTTACCTCGAAGGCCTCGAACACGCGCTTGGCGGCGTCCGGGTCCACCCAGACGTTGTATTCCGCGGCGGGTGTCACGTTGCCCCGACAGTGCACGGCCCCGCCCATCATCCACACCTCGTCGACGAGGTCGGGCAGGGCCGGCTCGCGGGCCAAAGCGAGGGCGATGTTCGTGAGCGGCCCAATGCACAAAAGCGAGTATGCTCCCGGGGCGGCCCGGCAGCGACGCACAATCTCGGTGGGGGCAAATTCCTCCGCCGACGGAATGCCGGTGTCCGGAAAAAGAGTGCCTCCCAGTCCGCCCTCGCCATGAATGTTTTCGACGTGATGGAAGTCTTTGAGAAGCGGCGCCCGGGCTCCTTCGTGGACGGGCGTATCCGCCGCATCGACCAGCGACAGCGTGTATTTCGCGTTCTCCACCTGCCGGTCAAACGGAACGTTTCCGGCCACGATCGTGACCGCCTCCACGGACACCCGTTCGGTCAGACACGCAAGCAGGAGCGCCTGGGTGTCGTCCCCGGCCGTGTCAGTGTCTACAATGACTCGTCGGGGCATGTCTGGCAGCGAACTGGACGCAAGAGCGCAGTGCGGGAAGGCTCAATGGTGATCAACGGATCGGCAGCGCCGAAGGTTGGCCCCGAACGCTCGTCCAGCAGCGATGCGAGATGCCGGGTTACTTGACTCCGATCAGCTTGCGGGGTTTCACGAGCTCGCCTGCACGCAGCCGCAAGAAATACACCTCGCTCGGCACCCCGCTCACGTTGAGCGGCTGCGCGTGCCGACCGGCCTCGGTGGGGACCTCCACCGTGCGCACCTGCCGGCCCATCACGACCCCCTGTTCATCAGTGGCAAACGATGCATTGCCGGTAAAGCCCACCTGCCGGCGTGTCAGACTGCATTTGTTGCCCGACCCGGTTTCGTCCCAGTAAAGCCCGCCGCCGTTCTCGTCGGTACCGGAGCCACTGACAAGACCGGCCGTCACGTCGAGTCCGTCGAGCACCGTCGCCCCGGTCACGTTGTCATTCACTCCGTCTCCAATACCGAGAAATTCTCCGTCCCCTTCCCCGTTCAGTGCAAGAACGTGGTGGGCGGGGGCCCCGCTGAGGGGTTCCGAGTCCCCATTGTCATCCGGATCGGCGTCTTCGATAAGACCGTCATTGTCCCCGTCGGGATCGTCTCCGTTCAGGTCCTACTCGGCCTCGCCCGCCGCGGCCGTCCAGCCGTCGAGCCATGCAAGTGCCTCGCTCACCTGCGCGAACGGGTAGGGATTCGCGGAGCGGGGTCTCCCCTCCCGTCGTGCCGACCATCCGTCTCGAAAGGCGCGGTAGCAGTCGGTCTCGTTGTACGGGTGGTACGGATTCTGGTCTGGATCCTGTACCTGAGCGGTGGTCATATCTTGGACGGAGGCTGTTCGAGCGCGTGCGGTTTAGTGGAAGAGCCGTTCGAGTCGCTTTCTCGTTCAGGAACGGGGGCAGGGGAACGCACTGGGGCTTTTCTGTACGATGTCCATCGCAAAGTTGCCAGACGGCGTAGAGTATTCCCGAACCGACAGGATCGTCGAGCTGGTTCAAATTTGTGAGAAGCATGGTGGAGTCGGATCCGAACGTCAACCGGTGGAATGCGTCGTCCCGTCCCCGTTCGCCAAGCCGGGGTCCCCGGGCCGTGAGGGGCAGGCCTACCCGCTCCGGTGAGGGATGCGACACGAGCGGGTATTCAGCGAACGAGGACGCCGGCGGCGAACGTCATTTCAACGACACAACGATGAATTTGTCCGCCTCAATCTCTGCGCCAGTTATTAGATCGGCGAGCATGGCTCCTGACCGTCGTTCGAAAGTGGCGGTCTGTCAATCATTGAGAATGAATGTGAACATCAAGAACGCGAAAGAGGCATTGCCCGACGACGTGCCATCAGGGCGGTGCCCGTCATCCTGATTCTTCGTCTTCAGGACGATCTTCCTCTGGCGAGTCCGTCGTCTCCGAGACAGAGCCGTCGTCATCTTGGCCAGAACCGAGCAGGGTACGGAGCGCTCCGGCGGCTATTTCGGCAACACTGCGCGAGGGCGCATCGGACGAGTTCTTCTGCTTCGACCCGTCATCGTCAGCCATTGGATTGATTCCTCAACGTAGGTGAGTGGGGCAGCGGGACCCCCTAAAGAGAGGGATAGACCGTAGAAATGCTTGTCTGGATGTTGCAAATCCTTGTTTCAATGTTGCACGACCCTGTCCCCCACCCGTGAGCGACCCTCCTCGGGCGGACTCACTGGCCCGGCCTGTGCTCGGCCGCAAAGGCGCTCGGCGACACCCCCCGCACGGACTTAAACGCAGAAGTGAAGGCCGAGAGAGACTCGTAGCCCACGGCGTAGGCAACCTGTGTGGCCGGTTCACCGTCGCGGAGGAGAGAAGCGGCCTCGTCGATGCGCACCTGGCGGATCAGGGTCGACGGGGTGACATCAGCGTCGCTCGTCAACTTCCGGTAGAGGCTCGACCGGCTCATCGCGAGGGCGTCGGCCAGGTCGGCCACACCGAAGTCCGCCGCCGTGAGATGTTCACGAACGGCCGATCGGGCCCGTCTCTCGATCTCGGGGCGCTGTTTCTCTTCGGGCTCCCCGCGCTGGTCGTCGGGCCCCTCTACCCGGTCCTGCAGCCGACGACGCAGGCGCTGCTGGAGGGTAAAGATTCCGCCCACCCGCTGCCGAAGCACGTCGGCGTCGAAGGGCTTGGTGACGTAGTCGTCGGCCCCGACCCGAAGGCCTTTCACCTCGTCCTCGGTCCCGGCCCGTGCCGTCACCATGATGACGGGAATGGCCTCGGTCTTCGGATTCTCTTTAAGGCGGCGTGTCATCTCTCGGCCATCCATCGTAGGCATCATGACGTCCGCCAGAATCAGATCGGGAAGCCGTTCCCGGACCTGCTCCAATCCCTCCGCCCCGTCGGCCGCCTCCCGCACCGCGTACTCCGGCTCCAGTACCGATCGGACGTAGCGACGCACGTCGGCGTTGTCGTCGACGATCAGTACAATTTTGGACGGACCCTCTTGATCCCCCGAAGCGTCCTCGGTCGGTTCGGGCGGGACCCCGGACGCCGGGGCTCCGTCAGAACCGGGGACGGTGCCGGGGGGTACGGACTGCGAGTCACTGGGCGAGGCAGCCGAAACCGGAGAGGCTTCCTCCTCTTCGTCGACAGGTTCAGTCGACGCCGAGTCGTCTGTCGGTTGCGGGGTCGCAATCTGGTCGTCGGAGAGGTGCTCAGCCCCTCGAGGAAGGCGCACGGTCACCGTGGTTCCGTCGCCCTCGGTGCTGTCCAGGTGAATCGTGCCGCCGTGCAGGGTGACCAGATCGTTCGTGAACGCAAGCCCGATCCCAGCTCCCTCCTGCTCGCGCGTGGCCGTGTCGTCCACCTGCGCGAACCGCTCAAAGATCGCGTCCTGCTCCTCCTCGGGAATCCCGGTCCCCGTGTCTCGGACCGTCAGTTCGATGGCTTCCGCCGGCTTCCGAACGACAACCTCCACGCGCCCCCCGGCAGGGGTGTACTTGATCGCATTCGACAGGAGGTTGCTCAGAATGTGATCGAGCGCCTCGCGGTCGACGTAAAGGGGCTCCTTGTCCTCGTCCCTCTCGACGGTCGCCGGTCCGTCCGCTGCGCCGTCAATCGTCACTGCAAGGTCGAGATCTGCCCGTTCGGCCAGCGGTTCGAACTCCTGTACGAGCTGGTCGACCGCAGCGTCCACATCTGTCGGGCGGGCGTTGAGGTCGTAACGTCCGGCTTCCAAACGCGCCAGGCCCAGCACCTGGTCGATAAGCCGTTGGAGGCGGTCAACGTTTCGCTCGGCAATGGAGAGCTGCGCCGGCTCCGTCTCGGCGCTCTCGGACACCGGCTCCAGGCGACCGCGCTCCAGGTCCCGACGCACCTGGCGGACGGGGCCACGGATAAGCGTGAGGGGCGTGCGAAACTCGTGGCTCAGGTTCGCAAAGAAGCGGCTCTTCGCCTGGTCCAGCTCCTTGAGCCGGTCGGCCTGCTCCTCCAGCTGATTGCGCTGCCGACGCACCTCCTCGGTTCGCCTCTGCACGGCCGTCGTCAGTTCCTCCTGTCGTCGTCGCAATCGGCGAACCCGCCAGCGATAGCCGAGGACCACAATGCCAACGAGCCCCAACCCGCACAACCCGTAGAACCACCAGGTTTCCCACCAGAAGGGCGCGACTGTAATCGATAGCTGGGCCGGGGCTTCACTCCGCGTTCCCTCCCCGTTGATGGCTTCCACCTCGAAGAGGTACTCGCCAGGGGGCACATTCGTGAAATAGGCCCGGCGTCGCCCCTCGGCGGCCACCCAGTTCCCGAAGCCACGCAGGCGATACCGAAACGCCACGGTCTCGGGCTTCGAGTAGTCAAATCCAGTGTATTTCACCTCAAAAGTACGGTCCGCCGAGCGCAGCCGAAGGGCCTCTCCCGGTGGCTGGTATGCTCGATAGCTCGTGTCTCCCGCTGCGACGTGCTCGATGGTCACGCGGGGCGAGGACGTGTTGCGGTACAGGGTGTCCGGATCAATGGTCACGATCCCGCGCTGGGTCGAGAACCAGAGTCGCCCGTCGGCGGTGCGGGTGGCCGCCGGCTGGCCGCCTCCGTTGCCTTCCCGACTGCGCAGGCCGTCGGCCTCCGTGTAGGCGTGACTCTTCAGGGTCTCGCCCCCCCCGTCGAGGGTGGCGACCAACTGGTCTCGACCCACCCAGAAGAGGCCGCGATTCGTACTCATCCAGAGGCGTCCGTGCCCGTCCGGCAGTATGGCGTGAATGACGTCATCGAACAATCCATCTTCTTCCGTGAGGCACTGAACCTGGTCGTCCTCAATCGTCGGCGTGCCGAGCCGGTCGACCCGACAGAGGCCGCCACCATCGGTTCCGACCCATAGCTGTCCGCCCTCGCCTTCGTGGATGGACAACACGAGCCCACTGGACAACCCGGCGGCGGAGGGGAGCGAGGCGAAGGCTCCATCCTGGTACCGAACGAGTCCACTTCCTCTCGTTCCCATCCAGATCGCTCCGTTGTCGACCTGCTCGGCGACCCCGACCAGGGCGTCCGGCGCTCCCTCAACCTCTCGAAAGTCCTCCCAGGTACCATCAGACCGACGCCGAAAGAGTCCCACTTTCGATCCCACCCACAGTCCCCCTTGCTCGTCTTCGTAAAACATCCGAACCCGCTTGGAAGGCCCTCCCTTGGGGGGGCCGGCCGGTCCCTTTTCGGGCCTCTCGTACAGCGGCGCCGGGAGGCCCTGCGTCTGCAATCGTCCATTTTCGACGTACCGCAGGCCTTCCCCCCCGATCCAGAGACGATTCGTCGTGTCTCTCCAGAGTGTCCAGACCACAGACAGCTCCGACGAACGGGGAAACGAAAGCGGCTCCACCGTTCCCGTCGTCGCATCAAGACGGGCAACGCCCCCTCCGAGCATGCCGACCCATACCGTTTCTGAATCCGGGACGGGCGCGTGAAGCGAATAGACGTTACTGGACGGAAGGCCCTCCGGCCCCCCATACGTCATGATGGGCGACCGACGAAGCCGATAGAGGCCATTCCGGTACGTTCCAATCCAGACGTTCCCGCCCCGGTCGAACGTGTACGCGTTGATTCGCTCTTTCGCCGTAAAGACAGAACGGTCCCCCCGATACAACCGCCGGTCGGTTACGTGCCAGCGCCGACCGTCTTCGTCGTACTGCACGGGAGCGGCCCCGACGCCCCACTCACCGTCCGCCACGGCCGTAAGCGCCTGATTTTGATACCGAAAATAGTCCCCGGCCCGCGAGCGCATCCAGAGCCCCCCCGTCGAGTCTTCCCGCATCTGCACCGGTCGGTCCGGGCCTCCGTCGAAGGGACACGGCCCGGTCGGCCCACAGCGTTCGGGAGAGAGCCGCCGTACGTTGTCTCCCTCGATGGCAAAGACGCCCCGTCGGGCACTGACCCAGACTGTCCCCGACGGACCGACGTGCAGGCGCGTCGGGGACTGGATCTGTTCGCGGGCCACACGACGAACGGGTGGACGTGGGGGCGACCCGTCTGCCGATTGCAGGGGCCCTTTCCCCTCTCGCGTCCGCCAGAGGCCACGCTCGGTGCACATCCACACCGTGCCGTCGTTCCCTTCTTTGACGACCTGAACGGACAGTGAGTCGGCAGCCCCGAGAACGGCCCGGACCGAATCGTCTCGGAGGGCGACGGCTCCCCGACTGGTGCCCGCCCAGAGCGTCCCGCTCGCTCCAACTTCGATATACTTGACGACGTCCGAGGGCAATCCCTCACGCGAACCGTAGGACTGAAATGTCTCCCGCGTGGGATCAAACCGAACGAGCTTATCGGGATCCGTACGGAGCCAGAGCATTCCGTCATCGTCTACCTGAATTGTCCGGATCTGATTGCTGACCAGCCCCGCAAACTGGTCGGTCCGGTAGACGGTAAAATCGACCCCGTCGAAGCGGGCGAGCCCGTCGTAGGTTGCGACCCAGACATACCCCGTGGGTCCAAGTTCTACGTCCCCAACGCTGTTTAGCGGGAGCCCGTCTTCGACCGTCCACTGTCGAGAGACGAACGAAGGGGGATCCTGTGCTACACACGTTCCCGCCAGGAAAACACTCAGCACTCCCAACAAGGCAACCGACCTGATGAACGGTCCGATCCGGGGAGGCGAACAAAAACAAGACATGGGCTCATCCGACCCTGAACGGCTCAGGCAACTTGTGCCCTTACCACATACGCGGTTTCACGGTGCAATGCCAATTCTAAACCGCGCCCCGTAACACATACTTCACCTTAATATCTATGAGGGGGGTTGAGACCGCCGATCCACGGCACGCGTGCTCGGCTCTACTTACTTGGAAAGCCTCTTCACCGCCTTCACCATGTCGCTCCCGACCTCGTCCCCCCGCACCAGGTCAAAGCCCAGCTTCTCGCAGACCCGCTGCATGGCCTGATTCTGCTCGAGGATGTCGGCGGTAATGCGGTCGAGGTCTTCGTCCTCACCAACCTGCACGAGACGCCGCAGGAGCTCGGTACCGATGCCCTCCTCTGGTACTCGTCAATCACCAACATGGCAAACTCCGCCTCATCGCGGCCCGGCAGCTGCGTGAGGCGCCCAACGCGAATGATTTCCTCTTCTCCCTCCTCGGAACGTCCCGTTCAGCCGGTCAACGCCCCGACCCAACGTTGAGGGGAGGAGGACGCACGAGAGCAGCGTGTTCGCACGATGGACGGCACATCCTCTCCTCTCAACTCACCGCAGGGATGAACCAGGCAACCGGATCTTCCGATCGAGCCTCCGCGGCCCCTGCCGCCTCGCTCCCCCTTCCACCGGTCCGCCCATTCCTCGCTTCCCCTCCCCGTCTCGGTGTCCGGGGAGTTGGAACTCGAGGGCTGTATTTCTCTCATGAGGACTCCGCCACGAAGAACGCAAGAGGACACTGCCTCCCTCCCTTATCAACGGGGCTGTTGC
>CAYULG010000118.1:0-8029 GCA_964445365.1 uncultured Salinivenus sp.
ATGAACGTCGTTCTGGGCATCCTCGCCATCACCGTCGTCCTGATTGTCACGGAAGCATTCCGCATCGACATCGTGGCGCTGCTGGCCATGCTTGCACTGGTGTGGACCGGCAGCATCACGCCCGAGCAGGCCCGCTCCGGCTTCTCCAGCAACGCGGTCCTGGCCATCATCGGCGTCATGATCATGGGCCGCGGCCTTTTCCGGGCCGGCCTCACCGAAACGATCGCCAAGTTCATCCTGCAGGTGGCCGGGAACGGGAAGCGACGCATCCTCTCTACCGTCTCTGTCACCGTGGGCCTCATGTCCGGCTTCATGCAAAACATCGGCGCGGCGGCCCTCTTCCTGCCGGTGATGACGGGCATCTCCAAGCGGGAGAAGATCCCCATTTCCGGCCTGCTGATGCCGATGGGCTTCGCGGCCCTTCTGGGCGGCACCCTCACCATGGTGGGTACGAGTTCGCTTATCGTACTCAATGACTTGCTGACCGCCCAGGGCCTGGATCCCTTCGGCCTCTTCGCCGTCATGCCGGTGGGGCTCGTGCTTCTTGTGTGCGGCATCATCTACTTCTTCGTTCTAGGCCCGTACGTGCTTCCCTCCTCGACCCAGACGCGAGAGACGGCCTCTGCCGGCACCAAACTCTTAAACGTGTGGGGCCTGTCGGACTCCGTCTTCACGTTGCGCATCCCCGAGGGAAGCTCGATCGTCGGGAAGTCGGCCGAGGAGTCGCAGATGGGCGCGCGATACAACCTGAACCTGCTGAAAGTCTACGACGACCAGAGCAGCTTCGACATCTGGGAGGACTTTCACCTGCAGGCCGGACAGCACGTCGTCGTGCAGGGTCAGGCCGAGGACGTAGCCAACTTCGCCGAGGCGTTCGACCTCGACGTCACGGAAGAAGACGCCAAGGACACCTCTCCCGACTCCGACGGGGGCTTCCTGGAGGTCGTCATCCCGGCGCGCTCTCAACTCGTGGGGCGCACCATTCGGGAGCTGGGCCTCCGGGAAAAGCACAGCACCCAGGTGGTCCTCTTTTTCAGCGACAGTCAGGTGGTCGAAGAAAACGTGGCCGACCGCACGATCCAGGCCGGTGACACGCTGGTGCTGCAGGGCAAAGGGGAAAACCTCCAGTTCTTCGCCGACAGCAACGACTACATCACCGTCACCCCGCTCGAATACGAGTCGAAGAACCCGGACAAAGCGTGGATCGCCGCGGGCTCGTTCGCGGGGGCTCTCCTGGTTGTGCTCACCCTAGATCTCTCCATCTCAATGGGCTTCCTCACTGGGGCCCTCGCGATGGTACTGGGGGGCGTGCTCACCATCGAAGAGGCCTACAACTCCATCGAGTGGAAGGTCATCTTCCTCATCGCGGGCCTCATTCCCATCGGCCTCGCCATGGAGGCCTCGGGCAGCGCCGCCTTCATCGCCGAGGGGCTGGTCCGTGTCGTTCAGGGGCTGCCCCCCTTCCTGATTCTCTTCGCCCTCGGGGTGCTGATGACGATTTTCTCGCTCATCATGTCGAACGTCGCGGCCACCGTACTGATGGTGCCTCTCGTGCTGAGCCTGGCCGGAAGCATTGACGGCCTTACCGCCCAGGTGCTGACCCTACAGGTGGGCCTCTGTGCCGCCAACTCGTTCATCCTGCCCACCCACCACGTCAACGCCCTCCTCATGACCCCGGGCGGCTACCGCGTGCAGGACTACCTGAAGGCGGGGAGCCTGCTCTCCCTCATCTTCGTGACGGTTTCGACGTCGATGCTGTACGTCTTCTACCTGTAGAACTTGACTCACGACACCCGCACCTCCGCCCCCACCGCCTCAGCCAGGGCCTCAAACTGGTTAAGCGTAAGGGCAAGAAAGACGCGGTCGACGCCTTCACGCTCCGGGTGCTCGTCGGATCGAATGCGGTTGGTGGACGCCCCGGCGTGATCGGTTCCCCGATTGCCGTTGACCAGCACGAGCGGATCGACCGCCCCGTCCCCGTCGACCGCGTCGATGATTTCGGCGCGCGAGGCCCGCAGCGCCCCCGAAAACGTGACGGCAAAGCCCGAAATGATGCCCCCGCGACGCATGAGCCGATCCGGCTCGGACGACGACGGGTGGAGCGACGACACAGACCCATTCAGCATTGACACGCACACCTATGTTCAGAGACAGGGTGGGACGTGCCTGACGCAATCCGATTCGCAGTCGTTCCCGGTCAAGAACTGGGTTCACGATGCCCCCAACAAAAAAGACCCGGCCTCTCCCACCAAAGAGGCCGGGCCTCGCACGGAAAACGAAAAGAAGCGCGGGTTGCCTGAGAAATGCACTTCATTGACAACAGAGGACCGGCGATCATAACGTGCCGCACCCCTACTTCACTTTTTCTTCACTAAAGGATGGGCCTACAGAATCCGGATCCAGTTGTCCTGCTCCCTGGAGACGCTACAGAAGCCAGGCGACGAGGCCTCCACCCGCCGAGAGGGTCCACACGGCGACGCTGATCCATCGGAGCGTCTTTCCCCCAGCGCGGCCCGCTTCGCGTAGGCGCTTTCCGGCGAGGCGCAGGGCAAATCCGACGAACACCCCAATCAATACCCAGGTGCTGGGGGCGAAAAAGGGCTCGGTCCAGGGGACGGCGATGTATACCTCCAGGACGAGCGCCGCGCCCAGCAGGACCAGCACCCACCACAGGATCGGCTCCGGATCGAACGACTCAACGTCGTGGTTCGGGAAATCGGACATGGGACGAGCAGCGCATTCGCGGGCCGGAGATTCCCCCTCCGCGCGGACAGGGTGAGACACACGCCGCCCCGCTCACACGTTCCGGGCGCGAAGAAGGACGCACGGGAATCGCATTGTCGGTTCGCCGTGGACGCTCGGTTCTGGCTGGAGCAAATCGACCACTCTCAGACGCCCATTTCCACACGCACCCCGACATTCAGCGTCGAAAAGCGGCACCGGGGCCGTCGTCCCTCCATTCGTACTTCTAAATTGCGATCGGCCTCACCCTCCACCGGGCGGCCCGCCCCCGCCACCATCAAATCCGTCGCCGCCCCGGCCCCGACGGTCGTCGGGGTTGTTGCCGAAACTGTACTGGAAGGTGAGGGCGTACTCCCGCGCGCCCCACTGGAAGCGGGACCGCTGAAAGAAATCGTCGGTCCCGCGCCGGACGGTAATGCCTGACTGGTTGAAGAGGTCGTCCACCCGGAGCGTAAGGCTCCCGTCACCCCCGAACAGTTCTTGCTGCAGGGCCAGCTCCGTGCTCGTGAAGCGGCTGATGCGGCCGCCCGGAATGTCCATCGCAGGCCGGTAGAACTGGCTGACCTCCAGTTCTAACCCGCTGCGCACCGTGCCGCGCAGGTTGGCCCGGCCCGAGACGGTAAGCGCGTCGTTGCTGAGGTCGGTGCCCAGGTTCGAGCCGTCGGTGACCGAGCGGTACAGGTTGCTGCTCAGCGTGCCCTCCATTCGGTCTCCCCAGCTGAACGTCCCGACGAGTTCGGTGCCGTAGGAGGTACTGGAGGAAAAATTCCGGGCCTGCCGGACCGTCACGGTCTGTCCGTCAATCGTCTTCTGGAATTCGACGTCCTCGATCTCATTCACCGTGTGGCGGACGTAGGGCGTTAGCGTGAGGGAGCCCACGCCCCACCGCTGCGTCATCGTTAGCTCGACGGAGTGAATGTATTCTGGAGCGAGGCCCGGGTTGCCGCGCTCGCGAAAGGTTGGGTTTTCGTTGTCCTCGATGGGATTGATGTCCCAGAGGCGGGGGCGCTGGACGCGCTTGCTGTAGGAGAGGCGGGCCTGCCGCCGCTCACTGGGTTCGTAAGTGACGAACGCGCTGGGATAGAGGCTCACGTAGCTGCTGTTGACCTCATCGCTGCCCGTCGCGTCGAAGGTCGTGGTCACCGTCTCGGCCCGGAGTCCGGCCTCGACCCCGAAGTCGCCCCAGTCGTCGCTCACGATGGCGTACCCGGCGTGGATCCACTCGTCAAACGTGAAGGTTGTGCGGTCCCCGTCGAAGGTCTGGTCGCTGTCGAGCCGGCGAAGGGTGCCTTTGTACCCCGTTTCCAGGTCGACGAGTCCAAGGGGACGCGTGTAATCCAGTTCAAGTGAGCCGTCCTGCTCGTCTTCGTTGACCAGATCCTCCTCTGTTCGCCACGGCTCGCCGCTGCGATCCGCGGTCCGGTAATTGACGTACCGGTTGTCTTCCGTTTCGAAGTCGCGATCGTAGCGAAGATCGGCCTCCAGGGTGTGCTCGTCCTCGACAAACACGTGCTCGAAGGAAAGGCGCCCGTCGACCGTCTCGTCGTCTGAATTCTCGTTTAGGACACGGGTGTTGGTCGAATCCGGCGGCGCGGTCGTGCCCCCGTCGTACCACCGTTCCACGCTGCGGCCGTCCGATTCGTCCCGTCGCACACTGAACGTCCCTTCGAGGCCCAGCGACGTCGCCTCGGTGAAGCGGTAGTTGAACCGGGAGGTAAGCGAGTGGGATCGCTCCAGCTCTTCCTCGGCTCCCTCTTGATCGACGAGCGTGCTAGCATCCGCTCCGTTGAATCGTTCGACGAAGCGCGAATCGGTGTCCTCTTCTCCGCCCCGGCGGTACGAGTAGGTAGTCACAAAGCGCAGCCCGTCGGACTGATAGCCGGCATTCACAGAGCCGTTGCCCCCGTACCGCCCATTCGCGTCGGCCCGCGCTCCGGTGGTGACGCCCCCGCCCCACCCGGAATTGAGGTCGCGTTCGAGGACAATGTTGATGATGCCGGCCATGCCCTCCGGCTCGTACTTGGCCGAGGGATTCGGAATAACCTCCACCCGCTTGACGGCGTCGGAGGGCAGGCTCTGCAGATAGCTTACCAGCGACTCGCCCTGCAGCGAGGCCGGCTCCCCGTTGACGTGGAGCGCCACGTTTTCGTTGCCTCGGTAGCTGATGCTCCCGTCCACGTCGATACGGATGGAGGGCAGCGTTTCGAGCACGGTCCGTGCCGAGCCGCCCGCGCTGACGGCTCTCTCGGCCGTGTTGTAGACCGTGCGGTCGGTCTCGATGCGGGCGGCCGGACGGTCGGCCGTCACCTCCACTTCCTCTGCCTGCCGCGTTTCTGGAGCGAGCCGAATGCTGCCCAGATCGGCGGACTCTGCGTCCCGCCCCGGCCGCGTCTCCGGATATTGTCGATCAGTGTACCCGACAAAGCTTACACGGAGCGTGTAGCTGTCCATCGGTACCTCTTCGAAGGAAAAGCGTCCGTCCGGTCCGGTTACGGTTCCGGTCACGAGCGTCGAGTCCGTCGCCGATTGGGACCAGAGGGCCACCGTCGCGCCCTCCAGGGGATCCCCGGATGCGTCGTCGACAACGCGACCCGCAAGCTGTCCCGTCGGTTCCTCCTGATCCTGTGCGGTCAGCGGAGCCGCCAACCCGGCATGTAGAAAGAACGCAAGTACCAGCCCCGGAAGGCCGAGAGCTACACGTCTTGCAGGACGAAAACCAGTCATGCGTTTCTGGAGTTTTGTTGGCGTTAGCGATGGTTTTCGCATGCTCGGGGGGACCGGAAGATTCTGCCGATGCTACGAGGCCCATCTTCCTGCCGTGAGTGTCATTTCTGCATCGCCCCCCGGACATGAAGTACACTACTCCGCCATGAATGGCATCATCGATGCGCTTAGGCCCCAGTTACGACCGGACGCCCGACGAACGACAGCCCCTACGAACGGGCGCGCCCTATTGCCGGCAGTTGGGAACCCGTTCACCGTTGCCCGTCGTTCTCACTACTCCACCAGTATTTGCGTCCGTCGTGTGCTCGTCCATGCGCTTCCTGTCTCCGGGATCACGGACCCTTCTCATTCTGCTATTCGCCGTGCCATTGGTCCTCGGGGGCTGTGCTCAGGAACAGGTCCAGCGGACGAGCGACACGACCGAGGTCTCCATCCCGAGCGCCACCGATGCCTCCGACTCCACGGTCATTCCGGACGGGGACGTCCCGTTCGTCGAAAGCCCTGAGCCGGTCGTCGCAGAGATGCTTGAGTTGGCCGAGGTCACCGAGTCGGACGTGGTTTACGACCTCGGAAGCGGGGACGGTCGCATCGTCATCACGGCCGCTGAGGAGTATGGGGCTCAAGGGGTTGGCATTGAGATCAAGCCTCGTCTCGTAAAGCGGGCGCGGAAGAAGGCGGAGCAGGCCGGTGTCAGCGGCCTCGTCACCTTTCGGGAGGGCGACCTGTTTGAGGCGGATATCAGCGACGCTACCGTCGTGACCCTCTACCTCCTTCCCTCCGTCAACGAGGAACTTCGGCCCAAACTTTTCCGCGAACTGTCGCCGGGGACCCGCGTGGTGTCCCACGATTTCGACATGGATGAGTGGGAGCCCGACACGACGTGGCGATCGTCGGGCGAGACGGTCCACCGCTGGACGATTCCGGAGGAGACCCCCTCGTTTGTAGAGACGGAAAAATAGCGGCCCGTGTCTGAGCAGTGTCCCGTCTCCAGAATACGGTCCAGGGGAGAGAATCGTCGAGGTCTGCACCCTCCTACCCCCCTTCAAAAGTGTGATCATTTGATGGAAATGGAGGGGCCAATGGCGATTTTGAAACCTGGGGTGGGTCTCGATGTAAATACTAGTACGATACATCGCGGCGTGGAGCAGTGGTAGCTCATCAGGCTCATATCCTGAAGGTCGCTGGTTCGAATCCAGCCGCCGCTACCACTCTCGGTCTCCTGAGAGGCCGACACCCGCTTGCCCGGTCCCGCTCACGCGGCGACCGGGCTTTTTTTGTTTGCGTCTGGTCTTCTCCTTTTCGTCGACGGTCGCCCACCGAACCCGTTCGATGCTCGGCGGCCGAATAGCTCGTCAAAAAGCGAACTCCCTACGCACGTATCCAGGTCCGGATTCGAGGCGGTCAGAGGCAAGCCGTTGTGTTTCCAACTCCGACGACCGCGTACCTGACTCTCTTTGCCCATGGCGTCTTGGCGCAGATCGACACTCGTCGAGCCCCCCAGGACGCTCCTCCTCCGCAGCGCGAGTAGCCTTGGGCTGCGGGCGAACATTTCCTCTCTCGTTCTTACCGCCCCCCCTGACTACCGCGCGGCGCCTCTATTGAAAACGCGTAAAGACGTTATGCGTCCTGGTAGCCACGTGTCTTGTCGGGTGACAGTCAGATTGTGCATTCCCCAACAACGAAGGGCTCTTCCGTTCATGCCAACCGTCACTGCCGAGCCTACTTCCCGCCCGTCCCGTTCTTCCCTGCCGCCAGCGGGGCAGGTCGATTCCCTCGATCCCGGACACGTCCGGGTGGTGGAGATCGAACCTGAACAGACCGACGAGGTGGTTCGCCATGACTGCTATAACCCGGCCGGCATGGACCCGAGCAATCTTGATGGCATTCGGAACGTGTTTGAACTGGTAAATGGCGAGGTTTACGTTCGGGCCATCGACTGGGCCCGGTCCGCCGAAATGGACGCGGACGTTGCGCTTCGCTGGATCCCCACCGGCATACAGGTCCACGAGATCGATCGGATTCGCGTCCGCACCTGGCCAGACGCCCAGCTCTCCCAGGTCTTCCGGCACATGGGGTAGATCGGCCGTGGGGTTCCTTCCCAGTGTTTCTTCGAACGGGAATGGCGGTTTGCTCCCTCTCCCCTCCACCAACCGGGACAGCCCCCGTTCCACCCTCAACCTCAACGGAGAGCAGCCATACAGTAAACGTCGTCTTTGTTTCGTTTTCGTGTCCCTGTATGTGCCGGTTTCGATTCCTGCTTGTCCTCGTGGCGGTGCTTGCGCTCGGCCCAATTCCCCCGCCGTCCCTGCAGGCCCAAACGCCTTCTCCGCCTGAGTCCGCATCGGCCGCTCATCCTTCGGCTCAGCAGGCCGGTACAGCCCTTGAAGCCGCAGAGCGGACGCACCTGTGGCGGGTGGCGGCGTGGGGCGGCACCAACGCGCTCGGGGGACTGGCCCTGGTGTGGGGCACGAGTCGGTCGCAGCGATCGGCCCGCTGGCACTTCGGGGCCATGTCGGCCGGGTGGGGCGTCGTAAACGTTGGCATCGCCACCGCCGGACTGCTG
>CAYULG010000119.1:0-7977 GCA_964445365.1 uncultured Salinivenus sp.
CCCCACGATCCAGCGCATCAACTTGAGGCCGCCCGAGGTGCTGCCCACGCATCCACTGGCCAGCATGAGCACGAACAACACCACCAGGACCTCCTCGCCCCACACGGCGAAGTCGGTGCTCGCGTAACCCGTAGTCGTCAGCAGGGTGGCCGTCTGGAACGCGCCTTGTCGGAGCGTTTCTTCGAGGCCGGCAAACTGTCCGTCGTTCCACAGCATGGCGCTCACCAGCAGGCTGCCACCCGCAAAGATGGACAGGTACACCTTGAACTCCGTGTTGCGGGTCGGAGCCGTGTGGTCGGAAAAGAGCGTCTGCCACAGGAGCGTGAAGTTCATCGCCGCCACGAACATGAACGGAATGATGATCCACTGCACCGTGGGCGCAAACGCCTCGACGCTCCGGGCCTGTGGCGAAAAGCCGCCGGAAGGGATGGTGGTGAAGACGTGCGCCACGGCCTGGTAGGGCGTCATGTTGGGTGCGAGGCCGCCGTAGTGCACGCCGAGGAGCAGTGCCAGCAGCACTCCCGAGCAGCCGATGTACAGCAGCCAGAGGCGCCGGGCCGTCTCGGCGATGTGGGGCGTGAGGCGTTCCATGCGGGGCCCGGGCACCTCCGCGTCCAGAAACTGCGCGCCCCCGGCCGACAGGCGCGGCAGGACGGCCACCGCCAGCGCCAGGATGCCCATGCCGGCAATCCACTGCGTAAGCTGGCGCCAGAGCATGAGCGCCGCCCCGTGCTTCTCGATCGAGATGTCGAGCAGGACCGTCGACCCGGTCGCGGAGAAGCCGCTGAAGCTCTCAAAAATGGCGTTGATGGGCGTGGCGAAGCTGCCCGTCCCGCTCAGAAGGTAGGGAACGCTCCCGATCAGGGAGACGAGGACCCAGGTGAGCGTCACGAGCAGGAAGCCGTCGGTCACCGTCAGGTTGCTGTCCCTCCCCGTCCATTCCAGCCCCCAGCCGATGATGAAGGTCCCGACGAGGGGCACGAGGAAGGGCCATACCGAGGTGCCGTGGTATACGGCAACGAGGCCCGGCACCAGGAACAGGGCCGCGAACCACTTCAAGGTCGGGCCCAGCACACTGCTGACCCGGCGAACACGGCGTCCTGCAATCATATCGCCTCCAACACCTCGTCCGCCACGTCTGCGTCTACGAACACCACCACGTGATCCCCACGTTCTAGCACAGTCTTCCCGCGGGGCGTGAGGACGTCTCCGTTCCGAATGACGGCCCCGATCACAAAGTTGTGCGGAATGGTCTGGGCGGCTTCTTCGAGTGGGGTCCCCGCAAGGGGGCTGTCGTCGTCGAGCTCAACTTCGACGACCTCTCCCTGCTCGTGCCCGACGAACGTGATCTTCTCAACGCCGCGTGCACGCGTGTGCCGGAGAATTTCCTCGATGACCTCGCGGCGCGGATTCACCGTCACGTCGATGCCGCTGCGAGCAAAGAGTGGTTCGTAGGCCCCATTGTGGACGACCGAGAGCACCTGCTCAGCCCCGAGCTCCCGGCTTAAGACGGACGTCAGAAGGTTGCGCTCGTCGGGGGTGAGGGCCGACACGACAAGGTCGGTGTCCGCCACCCCCTCCTGCCGCAAAAAGTCCGGATTCGTCGCGTCGTCGTGAAGCACCAATGTGTCCGGGAGCTCCTGCGCCAGGGTTTGGGCGCGCTCGGAATTTGTCTCCACGAGACGGGGCTCCAGGCCGCGCTGTTCGAGAAGGCGGGCGGTCTGGTATCCAATCTCCCCGCCGCCGAGAATCAGCACCCGGCCGATGTTTTTTAGACGGGCTTCGGGGGCGAGTTTGGACCCGAATCGTTCGACCTGAGTCGGCTTTCCGATCGCCAACAGTCGATGTTCGGGCTGAAGACGCGTTTTGCCACGGACGATTTCCATCTGGTCGTCGTCGAACACCGCGACGAGGTTTACGCCGTCGCTCAGATTGAGGGCCTGAACGGTCGTTCCGGCAACCGGGCTCTCCTCCGGAATCGTGAACTCGGCCATCACCACCCGGCCCTGCCCGAAGTATTCGACGTCGCGGGCCGTTGGGAGGCCGGCGACCTCGACGATGCTGCGTGCCGTGAGATGATCGGCCCCCACCATCAGGTCGACGTTGAACGCCTCCCGAAGCTGCGACCACGTGGCCAGGTACTCCGTCTCGGCCACGCGGGCGATGGTGAATGTACTCTCACAGAGCGCCCGGGCCGTGCTGCAAATGAGAATGTTGCTCCGGTCGTCGCTCGTGCTCCCGATCACCAGGTCAGCGGACGGGACCCCTGCGGTCTTCAGTACCTCAAGCCGGGCGCCGTCTCCCTCGTACGTGAGCACGTCGGTTTCGGCCCGGACCGAGTCGAGCCGGTCGGGATTTTTGTCGACCGCGATCACCTCGTGGTCTTCCGCCAGCGCGTGGGCGACGCTGCTTCCCACCTGTCCGACGCCAATGACGACGACCTTCATCAAACCAAGGGGAGACCTTCGTGGAAACTGTGAGGCCAGGGGCACGCGGCCGCAGAACGGTGACGTGGAGCGGGAGGGCGCCTCGTCGTTGATGAGTCTATGCCAGACAAAAGATGGCCGCTGGAAGGGGCAACCGCAAAGGCCTGATCTTCTTTCCTGTGAATCGTGACAAACATCGTTCGTCCGGAACCGGAAGCAACGCTCCCGGAAGGCCACGAGCCTTTTCGTCGTGGCGTTTGCATCGTGACGGCCGGCATCTTTTCCTTTACGGGCGCATGGTGGAGCGCTGTCCGAGCGTGTCCGTAGAGGCGCGCTCTTCTAACACACGGGCCGTCGACCGGAACGAAATGCCCTGCGTGTTAGCGCCGGTGATCATGAGTGTCTCTACGACGGGCGGCGAGATCGCCTGCTCTGCGTGCCACTGCACGATGAAGTTGGCCCCCACGCCGCCCCGGATGTCGTCCGTATCCACCACGACGTACGTGGAGGCGAGGGGCTCCAGGGTGCGAGCCGTATCGAGGTATGCACGCACGTATTCGCCATTGCTGTCGTAGTAGTCGATGGTCGATAAAACGAGTGGGCTGTCCGGACTCGTATTGCGGATGCTAAGGGTCGTCGCCAGGTTCATGGACCGCTGGGCGTCCCGGACGTAGATGTGAGAGTATGCAGGCACGTAGAGCCTCTGGCCCCGGACCCGCTTCGTCGGTAGGCCCCGGTTGCCGGACGAAGAAGTGGCCGTCGGCAGGCTGTCGAGGTGGGAGGCGGGCGGCTCGACGTTCGCTTCCCGGTCGGAGGAGGGATCACACGCGCAGAGCGCCCCGATCAGAACGAAGGCCACGGGAACTGCGAATCGGTGAGGTAGAGACGGAAAACGCACGGGAAACACCTCTTGTCTCTATGTGAACTCCTTCGAAGAGCCATCCGGCATGGACCGGCGTCCGAAGGGAGGCCGAGTGCATGATTGAGTTCGCCAATGGGCGTCCCTTCCAGCATTCACCCGCCGGATTGATCCGAAGGATTTTTGCAATCGTCCGTCCGTTGCTCCGATAATTTGCAAATGCTCGCCGGGATCCCTCGGATTTTGTCCTCGATGACCATCGGAATGACGACACCGTTACGGGCACACGTCGTGTAGCCCAAACTGCCCCGTCCCTTCCGCTGTTGGCAAAGCATACTTCATGTTGACAAAAGGCTTCAGTCATGGCTCAGTCCGGAGACCGATCCCCAACGGCACGCCTGGGGCTTCTCGACGCCACCATGGTGGGAATGGGGGCGATGATTGGGGCTGGCATCTTCGTCCTGACGGGCCTGGCCGCGGAGATTGCGGGGCCAGCGGCCATCCTGGTCTTTGCGCTCAACGGGGTGGTGACGGTCCTCACGGGCGTGTCGTACGCGGAACTCGCGAGTGCAATCCCGAAGAGCGGCGGCGGGTACGTGTTCGTGCGGGAGGTCTTTTCGGGACCGACCTCGTTTCTCATGGGGTGGATGCTCTCGTTTGCCTATATGATTGCGGGGGCGCTCTACGCGCTCGGGTTCTCGTCCAACTTCGTCGAGTTCGTCCACCTCTACTGGGCGGGGCTGCCCACAGGCCCCGTGTGGCACATTCTATACGCCCTATCGGTGGTCGGCCTCTTCGCCCTGCTGAACGCTGTCTCCACGGAGGCCAGCGGGGGGGCGGAAACCGTCGTCACGATCATCAAGATCATCATCCTGCTCGTCTTCGCCGGGTTTGGGGCCTTTGCCGTGGAGGGGAGCAACTTCGAGCCGTTCTTCGCGAAGGACGACTCCTCGGTCGCCATACTGAAGGCAATGGGCCTCACGTTCATTGCCTTTGAGGGCTACGACCTCATCGCCACCGTCACCGAAGAGGTCGAAAATCCCCGGGAGAATATTCCGAAAGCAATCTTTATCAGCCTCGTCGCGACGGTGGCCATTTATCTGATTGTCGTATGGGTGGCCATCGGCACGCTCGGGGCCGAGGAGCTCGGGCGGGCCGGCGAGACGGGCATCGCGGAGGCCGCCACGAGCTTCATGCCGACGATTCCGCTGCTGGGGGACGGCGCCGCGCTCATCGTCTTCGGTGCCGTCTTTTCGACGGTGAGTGCCCTCAACGCCGTCGTCATCGCGTCCAGCCGGGTCGTGTTCGCGATGGGGCGCGAGGACCAACTGCCGAATCCCCTCGGCCAGATCAGTGCGAAGTTTGGGACCCCCCTCGCGGCCGTCGTCGTGAGCGCCGCCGTCATGCTCGGAAGCGTGGTCTTCCTGCCCATTGAGCAGGTGGGGCGCGTGTCGAGCCTCTTCTTCCTCGTCTCGTTCGTGGTGGTCAACTGGAGCGTCATCCGCCTGCGCAACCGGCGCCCCAACATGCGCCGCCCCTTCGAGATGCCGTTCTACCCGGCCATCCCCATCCTTGCCATTGTGCTAAACCTCGTCCTCGCCTACTTCCTGCTCCGCGACGACCCGTACACGCTGGTGCTGGGGCTGGGGTGGATCGCCATCGGCGGCCTCGTGTACGCGGCCTTGCAGTGGCGCGGGGCGGAGACGGCGACGGCCGAGACGTAATCCCCTTCTCTCATTGATTCCTGCTCCCCCATGAGCGTATCCGGAAAAGACCTCCGCATCATTATCGCCGGCGGCGGCGAGGTGGGCTTTCGCACGGCCGAATTTCTCGACGAGCGCGGGCACGACGTGGTCGTGATCGAACGCGACCCCGACCGGTGTCAGGAAATCGCCGACGCGTACGTGGCAACGATCATCGAGGGCGACGCCACGTTGCCCGACATCTTCCGGCAGGCCGGGCCGGAACAGGCCGACGTGTTGGCGGCAATGTCGGACAACCCCCTGACCAACCTCGCCGTCTGCATGATCGGGCAGCGGATGAACCCGGACCTCCACACCGTGATGCGGACCGACGCCGAGACGGGCGACGCCCACGCTGAACTCGTCGACGCGGTAATCTATCCGCGGCGGGCGAGTGCACTGCTCGCCGTGAATGCCATCCTGTCCGGCGACGTGCGCTCGCTGGAGCACGCCATGGGGGTGCTCGACATTGCGGAGGTGCGCATCGGGGAGGACGCGCCGGTGGTGGGCAAGATGCTGGACGAGATCAGTCTTCCTGAGGGCAGCCTCGTGGTGAGCGACGTCGACGGGTCGCGCGTGGCCCGGGCCGATACGGTGATGAAGGCGGGCCAACGCTACATCGTGGCCGCCGAGCCGGAGGTCATCGAGGAGGTGATGCGACTGCTTCGTGGGTAGTTCCCTGTATGGGCCTCGTGGGAGGCCTGCTCCCTCCTGGAAAGACCCCTGTCTGGGTCCGGACATTACGTTCAGACAAGGCCCTCTCCGACGCCCCTAGTCCCTCGTTTCCCCGCCCATTCTCAGTCCACCCACTGCTCGTCGCAGGCCCCTTTCTCGGCATCATTGACGGGGGGCAATTCCTCTGATCTGGCCAACACAAGCGTGGAGGCCCCGCTGTCCTACTTCGATAGTTTCTCGACGGCGGCCCCGTTGTCCCCGACCTCCGACACGTCTCCCACACTCGTACGCAGCCAGACGCTGTACGTCCCGGCCTACTCCCACATTTACTACCGGGATGCCCAGCGCTCGCTCAACCTCCCCATCACGCCGAGCCTCCGGAACACCAGCCCGGAGACGCCTATCGTGCTTTCGACCGTCGACGATCACGACAGCAGTGGCGCCCGCGTGTGGGGCTATCTCGGCACGCTTCGTACCCTCGCGCCTTTCGCGTCGACCTACGCCGTCGAAGAAGATCTCTGGGGTAGGGTGGGGCCAACGTTCTCGTGCGTTGGCGTGTGGACGCGCCGGTGTAGCCTCCAGTCGTGGAGACCGTCATGATCACGACCGCCTCCACACGAGGCATCTCGTTTCGGACTCCCCTCCCGTGTTCGGTCCGAGGATCGAGTGTCGGGGACCGGGACCCATCCGACACCGTTTTCTCCCCCGATGAGCGTCCCTGATGTCGACCTGCGGGCGTACCACCTCCCGACACGCTCCTGAGTACACTCGCTCGCATTCGCCGGGGAACACCAGGCCGAGCCCGTTACGTCGCAGCTTCTTTCTGGGCCGAAAAGGTGTCGTGGGCCGTCTGAACGGCCTCGCTAGGTCCCACGAACACGATGTGATCGCCCCCGCACACTTCCGTGTGCCCCCGCGGGACGACGAACTCGCCGTCGCGGATGATGGCCGCAACCACGCACTGCTCGGGAATATCGATGTCCTGAATGTTCTGGCCAATGACCTGTCCGTCCTCCGGCACCTCCATGTCGATAAGGCTGGCCACGCCGCCCTCGATCTCGAAGAGGTCCGCCACTTCAGGACGGTCCAGGTACGTTTCTATCATCCCTGCCGTGGCGTACGGCGCGCTGATGCACACGATGCCGCTGTCCTCCATCAATGAGACGTAGTCCGGGTCCCGGGCGATGGCAATGACCCGGTCGATGCCCAGCCGCTTGGCCTGCATGGCGACGATCGCGTTCCGCTCATCGTGGTCGGTGGCGGCGATGGCGACGTCCATCTTGCCGGGTTCCGTCTGCTCCAGCACCTCCTGCTTGGTGCCGTCGCCCTGGAAGATGGGCACGTTGTAGCGCCGCCCCAGCTCGTCGCAGCGGTCCTCGTCCTGCTCGATGAAGGTGAGTTGGTATTCGGACGAGCGAAAGACCATCCGAAACTCGTCTTGTGTGAGCAGGCGGTCGGCAATGTTTTGGCCCTGGTTGCCGCCGCCAATAATGAGTACATTCATGTGAGGCCTCCAGTATGATTGAACGAGAAGTTTGAGTCGATCAGCCGCGGCCGAGAGCGCCTTCAGGTCGGGGCGGTTACTCGGCTGAATGAGGTAGAGCACGCCGCCGATGGCCGTGAGTCCGCTCCCTAGCAGGACGCTCTGCACCTCCAGCAGGGGCACGAAAAACCAGCACGCGATCATGCCCAGGATCGGCACGGTGGGGTAGAGCGCAATCTTAAACGGGCGCCGAAGGGCCGGCATCTTCTGGTGCAGCGCGATCACCGCGTAGTTGACGACCCCGATGGCGATCAGGTAGCCGAAGCTGCTGGCCGAGGCCAAGAGCCGCACGATACCGGAGGCGCCGAGAAGCGCGACGATGCCGGCGCACACAAAGAGCGCGATGTGGGGCGTGTTGTGCGTGGGGTGCAGCCGTGCAAGAACATCGGGCACGTAGCCGTCGCGCCCGAGGGCGAAGAGCACGCGGGAACTGGCCCCCAGCGTCACGCTGAAGGCCGAGAGGCTGGCCATGATGGTCGCCAGGACGCCCGCCCAGCGGCCCCACGGGCCGAAGAGCACATCGGCAATGAAGATAAACGGCGTGCCGGTTTGCGCCAGGTCTGTGTAATTTGCGGCCCCCATCATCACGTAGAGGAGCAGCACGTAAATGCCCACGCCCACGCCGAGGGTGATGAGGATGGCCCGCGGAATATTTTTCGCGGGCTCGATGATCTCCTCGGCGGCCACGGTGATGAGGTCGAAGCCCACGTACGAGATGTAGATGAACGCCAT
>CAYULG010000120.1:0-7953 GCA_964445365.1 uncultured Salinivenus sp.
GCGCCACGCTCCAGATCGGCAATCCCTCGACGCTGGCCACCCAGCTCGGCGTGCCCGTCGTGGGCGACTTTCGGTCCGCCGACGTGGCTCTCGGCGGCCAGGGGGCTCCGCTCGTGCCTTATTTCGACTACGTCACGTGCACGGCCCCCGACGAGCATAGGGGCCTGCTGAACCTCGGGGGCATCGCCAACCTCACGGTGCTCCCGTCCGGGCAGGAGTCGGCGGGCCCCAAGGACGTGCGGGCCTTCGACACCGGCCCGGCCAACATGGTGATCGACGCGCTGGCCGAGCGCCTCTTCGACGCCCCCTTCGACCGCGACGGCCGCCACGCCGCTGCCGGCACCCCGGACCACGACCTGCTCGCCGACCTCTTGGAGGGGGATTACTTCCGCCGCGAGCCGCCGAAGTCGACCGGGCGCGACACCTTCGGCGCCGACTACGTGGACCGCGTGCTCGGGGCCGCTGAGGCCCGTGGCCTCGACGCCGCGGACACCATGGCCACCGCCACCCTGCTCACCGCCGCCTCCGTCTACCAGGCCTACGCCCAGTACGTGCGCCCTGAGCAGACCCTCGACGTGCTCATCGTCTCGGGCGGGGGCGTGCACAACGACACACTCATGGCGATGCTGGCGGACGCCTTTGCTCCGATTCCGGTGCGCCCGGCCGCCGAGTACGGGCTCGATCCCGACGCGAAGGAGGCCCTTTGCTTTGCCGTGCTCGCCCACGAAACCGTGAATGGCGTGCCCACCAATCTGCCCTCAGTGACCGGCGCGTCGGCGTCCACAATCCTGGGCTCAATCAGCGTACCGGGGGCGGAACCGCCGACGTGATCGCCGCCTCCGCCGAGCCAAGCCCTCGTGCCGAACGGTTTGTGCGTGTATGCCTATGTACGAGGTGCACAATTCTGCAGATTTGATTTGCGTGCTCCCATGTCGTCTTTGGTGTCCTCAATCGTCGATGGCCTGCGCCGGGCGGGGTTCGTGCTCGTCGTAGGAGGACTTGCGGGCGTGGCCGTCTACGCGAGTGGAGAGGGCATCTGGTCGGTCGAGAAGTGGTCCCCGGTGGCCGTCGGCAACAGCGTGCTCGTCGGCATCCTCTACGTGGCCCTGCTCGACGCCACGGTGCGCCTCGCACGCCTCGTGATGGAGGCGTTCGTCCCGCTACGCTCTATCCGGGCCGTCGCCTACCATGCCCTCGCGCCGGCTGCCGGCGCCCTCGTCGTTTTCGTCGGCCTGACGGCCGCGCTGAAGGCCGTGCTCGGCCCCGACTTCGCCACGCCGTGGTCCCTCCTGCTGGGCGTGGGCGCGCTGGCGACCGTCGCCGTCGCGGCGGGCGCGGGCTTTCTGGCCCTGCAGACCTACCACCAGTACGACCGCCAGGACCACGCCGAGGGATGGGAAGGTCGCATGCGACGGCTCCGCACGCAAACCTGCCCCCCGGTGCTCTTCGACACACTCGAAGCGACGACGCAACTCATCGAGGAAACCCCCGACGAAGCGAAACCCCTCCTCGACCGACTCCAGGCCCTGCTGACCTATCGGCGCCGCGCCGCGAGTGGCGACCCCGTGCCTCTCGCCGACGAACTGGAAGCGGCCCTCTGGTACATTGAACTCACCCAGGTCCGGTACGGGGACACCCTGGAGGTGGGCTTCGACGTGCCCGATCCGTTGCTGTCCGTCCCTGTGCCGCGCCTCTCCCTCCTTCCCCTTCTCCAGAACGCCGTCCAGCACGGGGCCGGCAAGCTCGACGAGCCCTGCACGATTACCGTGACGGGTCGATACGACGACGACCAGCTCTGCCTCGCCGTGCTCGACACGGGCCCGGGCTTCGACACCACCGAGCCCGGTACGGTGCTCCGCCGGGGCTCCGGCATCTCCGACCTCTACGCCCGTCTGCGCGATTACTTCGGCCCGGCGGCCGACCTCACACTGCTGCCCCAGGGCGTACTCTGGTGCGCTCCTCTCTCGACCGAGGCCCTCCCCGACGATAACGTCGAGGAAAGCACCGCCTCCTCATTCCCGACGTCTGAGTAAATTTTACCGCCGCGTCCTGTCCCCTGCGGACTCGCGACCTGGAACGCCCTCGTCCATCCGGCAAAGCGCCCCCTTCAGCGGGCGCTCTCCTTCTGAGTAGGTGGGAAGCGGCCGCCGCCCCTGAGGATCCGGCCCTCGGGCCCTTCTCCGAGGCCTCTGGTCGTTTCCCGACCGTTTGCGGTCAACGCACCACCGTGATTTTCCGGACCCGGGTCTGATCACCGGCCCGCAACCGGCCGACGTACACGCCACTGGCAAGCGACGCTGGGTCGAACGACACCTCGTGCCGCCCGGCCCGCCTCGATCCGGCGTCGAGGGTTGCCACCCGTCGGCCGAGCACATCGTAGAGTCGAAGGGTGACCTCCGACGCCTCCGGCAGCGTGTAGGCAACGGTGCCGCGCTGGCGCACGGGGTTTGGATACGCCCTCAGCCGGACCTCGTCCGGGAGGACGCGGTCGGCCTGCTCGTCCACGTAGCGCGGGCTCCCAAGCAGCAGGGTCAGGCGGGCGTCCGACGTGCTCGGCCGGAGCGTAACGGTCGTGCCGGACCGCAACTCGTGGCGGGTGTGGGTCGACGAGTCTACCAGGGCAGCTGCACGGCCATTCAGGCGTGAGCTGGGCCCCATGTGGAGTTGAACGGCCTCCTCGTTCCGCGTGCTCACCTGAAGCGGAAACGCGGTTCCCTCCCCTGTCGCCGGGCGCAGCGCCGTCTTCAGGAACCGCTGGCGACGCGGACGGTCCCCTTGGGCCTCCACGTCCAGACTCACGGCGTCAAACCGAGAGGGCGGGGCAACGACGGTCCGAGCAGCATCTTCTCCCTCGACGCGTCCGACCCGCACGGTCGAGGCCGGGTTGGGGGCGTCACCGGTCTGGCGCGCGGTCAGGGACAGGACCGCCCCGTCCTCGCCCGTCGCCCCTGGGTCCACCGATTTCGGAGGGGCGGCGCGGCCGGGCGCTCCCGGGTAGGGCACGCGCAGCGAATCGAGGCCCTGGTCGTTCAGGAAGTAGTAGGCCACTCCCCGAGCGGCCGACCGCATCGTTTCGGCCTCCTGGAACGTCCCGTCGAAGGCCCAGAGTGGCTGCAGGTCCTCGTCCGCGGCCGGGCGATTGGCCCCCAGCACCCGATCGACGGGGACCGGCTTGTCCGTCGGGTTGGACACAATGTTCCAGCCGTCCCGGAGGGAAACGACGGCAGCGGAGTCACCGGTAAGGGACACCGTCGATACCGTGTCCTCCACCGTCCACGCTGCTCGCGCGGTCAGCCAGAAGCCGGTGCCGGGCTCAAAGCGGAACGCGTCGGACCCATCATGCCGCACCAGGAAGTCTTCGTCCGACCCGTCGTCGACGAAGGCCTGCCACTCTGTTCCCGACGCCCCGGCCAACGTCGTGGACAGGGGACGGTCCACCTGCCCCGGGAGCGCCACCAGACGGTAGTCCTCCGGCCCCGATGCGTCCCCGAACGACCGTGTCGCATCGGCGGCGACGGTACTCGGATAGAGAAACGCGCTCGCTCCTTCCGAAAAGGGACTTTCCCGCCCGGCCTCGCCCACGGCAGTCACACGATAGTGGTAGGTGCGACCGGTCGCAACCGACTCGTCCGTGTAGGTTCCCGTGTCGGCGCCGACCGAGTCAAGGGGCGTGCGGTCCGTTGGGTCGTTCCCGAAGGATGTGGTATCTCGGTAAATGCGATACCGGTCGACGGGCGAGGCGGGGGTGAGCGTCCAGGTCAGGTCGGTGGCCGGTCCGGCGGCGGCCGCGGCCGAGAGGCCCGACGGAATGGGCACCGCGTCGATGCGGTTCTCGTAGTACGTCGCCGTCGCCACGCTGTCCGCGTCGCGCCCAGCAACGACGAGGTCGGCGAGGCCGTCTCGGGTCGCATCCCCCCAGCCCGCTGCACTACCCTCAACCGGGGTCAGATCCGCCCCGAACGGACTGAAGGCACCGGTTCCGTCATTTTCGTAGGCCACAGTGACGGGCGCGTCGTCCGAATCCCGTCCACTCAGGAGGAGATCCGGGTCTGTATCTGCATCGATGTCGTTCGCGACGACGGTTCCGCCCGCCACGTCTTCTAGGTCGTCGGGGGCGGCCGACAGTGATCCGCTGCCGTCGTTGCGGTACAGCTCCGTCGTGACCGCCCCCGCCGCCGTGGCCCCGGTGAGAATCAGATCGAGGGCGTCGTCGCCATCCACGTCGGTCCAGGTAACCGATCCCCCCGCTACGTCCGTTGGTTCCTCTTCGCGCTCCGTGAAGGACCCGGTGCCGTCGTTTTCGTAGAGAACCGAAATGGGATCGGGATTCTCCAGGGACGCCCCCTGCCCCCCAGTGACGACGAGGTCCGGATCGCCGTCGTTATCCATGTCTCCGAACGCCGACGCGCCAACCGACACGCCCGCGAGGTCGGCGCCGAGGGGCGAAAAGTCTCCGTTCCCCTCATTCTCGTAAATCGTCGTGGTGGGGTCGGGATCAGCGGGTAGGGGAAGCTGTCCCACGCCCCCCGTATTCCCGGACACGAGAAGGTCCGGATCCCCGTCGCCGTCCACGTCCCCCCAGTCGACGGCACCGACCGTGACGCCGTCAATGCCCGCGTTCAAGGGGGTGAAGGTGCCCGTCCCGTCGTTTTCGTAGATCTCGGCTTTGGGGGCCGGGCCCAGCAGTTCAACCGCGATGCCGGTCAGCACGAGATCCAGGTCGCCGTCCTGATCGAAGTCGCAAAAAGCGGCTGCGCCGGCCGACACGTCGGTCAGTCCGGCATTCATCGGCGTGAATGTTCCGTCTCCCTCATTCTCATAGAGGATCGTTGACGGCTCGGCGTCGTCGATCGACTCGACCGCTCCCGTCTCGTTGCCAAGGACCAGCAGATCGGAATCCCCGTCGTCGTCCACGTCCCCCCAGGCCACGGCTCCCCCGGCGACGCCCGATAGGTCGGTCTCGACCGGGGCAAGCTGCGCGTGAGCGACCCCCCACCCCCCGATGAGTAGAAAGAGGAGAGCGGCGATCCCACTGAATCGGGCCAGGCAGCTCACAATCGGTCGAGCTCTCTGCTCTCGTTGCGTTGAACACATGAGGTGAGGTAATCGACTCTTGTGGGCGAAAGCTGAGCATAGACGACGAGCCTCCGATCCGCAGACGCCAACGCTCGCACCGGAGGGGACCCGTGTCTCCCCGTCCCCGAACGACTGTTCGGACCATGGGTTGCCGGGGACGAACGCGCAACTTAAGAGAGAATAGAGCCTTTTTCCATCCAACTCACATCCGGCTAGGGCAATCGCATGTCGGAGCGTTGATTGGAGGCTGGAGACTCATTCGCCGTCCGACGATCCGATTCTGCCGGTAAAGAGTGGGAGAATGGGGGAAAGGGCGCAGTCTAAAACTACTTCTTCCTTGGCACGCCGCGTGTGCCTGCGTCAGGGCGCATGGGAGAAGACCGTTCTCGTCTCCGATGAGTCGTATGTGGCAGCCAAACGTAAGATGCAATCGCCCTGACATTCGGCACCGCAATTATACGTTGAGGTACGGATCCCTGATGTGGAGGCGTCGCTGCTTCTGCCCCTGGATGCTCCGCGGTTGCCCGCCCCCGATGACGACGAGAATGGGAAGACAAACAGATGGGGCGGGCTCGCGGACACAGCTTCCTTGCAGAACCCAGCTCAACAGGAACTCACGACGTCGTACCGAACATCCCCCCCCGTTATTCAGTGGGCTCCAGCCGAAAGAGCCCCCCGTCCGGGGCGTCGGTGAGCAGATAGAGATGGCCGTCCGGCCCGGTCGCCACGTCCCGAATGCGGCCGAGGTCGCCGTCCAGCAGCTCCTCCTGATGCGTTACGTCCTGCCCATCAAGCTCCACGCGGAGGACCTTCGAGTGAGCGAGGGCGCCCATGAAGACGTCATTCTGCCAGTTCGGAAACGCCTCTCCCTGGTAGAAGGCCATGCCCGAGAAGGCGGGGGAGGGGTCCCAGTACTCCACCGGATCCGTAATGCCGGAAGCTGTGGTGCCGCCGATGGGCTCCTGATTCCGGTACGTGTCGCCGTACGAGACAGCGGGCCAGCCGTAGTTGTTGGCGGGCTCAACCAGATTGAGTTCGTCGCCCCCATGCGGCCCGTGCTCGTTTTGCCAGACGGCGCCGGTCTCCGGGTGAATGGCCATGCCCTGCTGGTTCCTGTGCCCGTAGCTGTAAACCTCGTCGCGGCCCTCCTCGCTTCCGACGAATGGGTTATCCTCCGGCACAGACCCGTCCATGTTGAGACGAACCGTCGTCCCGACGGATGTCGACGGCGTCGGAATATCGACCGTCCGCTCGCGCCGCTGGCCCCGCTCGCCCAACGTCACGACGAAGGTTCCGTCGTCAAGAAAAGCGATCCGGGAGCCAAAGTGGTAATTCGGCTCCAGAAAGGGGGTCTGCCGATAGATCTCCTCCACGTCCGTGAACGCCGTGCCGTCGAGTCGGGCCCGCGAGACCACCGTGCCGGCTTTGTCTCCTTCTTTCATGGAGTAAGAAAAGTAAATCCAGCCGGTCTCGTCGTAATTGGGGGATACGCGCACGTCGAGCAGACCGCCCTGATTTTCGGCCCACACGTCCGGGACGTTGTCGAGGGGCGTGGATCCGTCCGCGTCGGTCAGCAGCATCCGCCCCGGTCGCTCCGTAATGAGCATCCGCCCGTCCGGCAACCAGTCGACCGCCCAGGGGTGCTCGAGGCCACCCACGGTCCTCACGACGCGAAAGGTCTCCTCCTCCGACTCGACACGATCCATCACGACCTCGTCGTCCGGCGCAACAGCACTGGAGTCGGACGGCGCGGGGTCGTCGCCCAGGGCGCAGGCGCAAAGGACGAGTGAGAGTAGACCGACCAAGAAGCGCATGGGATGAGCAGTTTGTGGAAGTGGAGGAAACATCTGAACAGTTTCACTCACGCCTCTCCCTCTGTCACCGTTCCCCGAGGCACCGTGGATCGCACATTGATTACGCGGATGTCATTTCCCACAGGCCCAAACAGGCATCAATGACCGCCGATTGGCGTATGTGACGCATTGTGCACTGTGGACACCCGTTCGTCCCTCTCGCGGCTGGTGGCTGTCCGTCGTTGCAACCTAAGAAGTGTTTTCAAACCTCGGACTCTGTCTCTTCTGCGATCTCGAACGCGTCTATGCCCACCTCTGAACGTCTTCCCACCCAGGACCCCGTCATCGCCAACGCGTCGGTCACCGCCCGCAAGTCGGCGCAGGACCACATCGTGATCCGCGGGGCGCGGCAGCACAACCTGAAGGACGTGGACCTCGACCTGCCGCGCAACGAGCTCATCGTGTTCACCGGCCCGTCCGGCTCCGGCAAGTCGAGCCTCTGCTTCGACACGATCTACGCCGAGGGCCAGCGCCGCTACGTGGAGAGCCTGAGCGCCTACGCCCGCCAGTTCCTGGAGCGGATGGACAAGCCGGAGGCGGACCTCATCACGGGCCTCGCCCCCGCCATCGCCATCGAGCAGAAGACCTCGGGCAGCAACCCGCGCTCGACGGTCGCCACGCAGACGGAGATCTACGACCACCTGCGCCTCCTCTTCGCCCGCATTGGGACCACGTACTCGCCGGTGAGCGGCCGTCCCGTGAGCAAAGACACCCCGCACGGCGTGGCGGAGGCCCTGGAGGACGAGCTGGACGACGGATCGCGGTTCTACCTCTGCGCCCCCATCCCGGAGCACGCGGACCTCGCCCTGCGCGATCAGCTCAAAAGCTTCCGGGAACGCGGCTTCTTCCGCGTCCTGCTCCTCCCCACCGAAAAGCAGGCGGAGAAGGGGAAGCGACCGGAAACCCTCGACCTCAATCAGCAAGATCCCAGCAGCGTCAACAGCTACGGGCGCGACCGGCTGCGCCTCCTCATCGACCGCCTCAAGCTGAAGGCCGGGGACGAGGACAATCGCTCCCGCATCGC
>CAYULG010000121.1:0-7879 GCA_964445365.1 uncultured Salinivenus sp.
ACCACTCCGCCCACGTGGCGGGCTCGAGATCCTGGACGGTAGACGCGTCCCACGATCCGTCCCGTGGCAGCAGTCCGGTGAGACGGGCGTCTAGCTCGGCCTCGATTTGTTCGTCAATGACTTCCATGACTTGGGGCGTCGGATCGATCAGAGAGCCCGCATCCAGACGCGGTCGGACGAGATCGGCGGATTTCCGTGCACGAGTTCCGGCTCGTCCCGTTCCTCGTAACAGGGGGGACCGCCGGGGCACGTTCGACCGAAGTCGTGGTCTTCTCCTCGCTCGATGGGACGGAAGAGCGGCCAAAACTCCGCGTCGGGAGGAACGGGATACCGAAACGTCTCGAACGGATCTGCTTCGTACAGGAGGAGAATGCGCTCCTGGGGAAATTCTACAGATCGGGCGAGAGCGAGGCAATAGACCACTTCTTCAGCGAGTGAGTGATCGGGGCGTTGCACACGCTGCAGATATTCGTAGAACGTGTCCGATTCCTCGGAGGTGTCCCCATTTTCTCGACTTCCGGGGGTCGCGAAGACCCGGTTCGATCTGAAATCAGCGAGATAGAAATCATTGAGAGGGGACGGCAAAGCCTTGCTTGCAGGGTGCCACTTGTCGGAGGAGATCTCGGGTAGAGCAACCTCGTGATTCTCGGTCGACGTTTGTCCAAAGGGACGCCCGGCCCGTTCTTCGTTCTCGATCCGTTCGGTCACCTGCGTCTTTACCGCCTGCTTCTTCACGCACCGCGCCAGATAGTCCGGGACGACTCCCTCGACGGGCATGCCGGTCAACTGGTGGTCCGGATTCCTACACACCTGGTTGAACTGCTCTCTCGTGGTCGGATGCTGGTCTCCCAGATCGCTCCATACGCCTCGGGTTGGACATCCGGGTTCTTGTAACGGGCGGCAGCGTCTGCGTTTTCCGCCACCCGGCGCCACGTTTCCTGGTTGTCGGCCGGACAGTCGGCCCCCTCCCCGAGGGCCCAGTCGCGCCAGTCGGTGTAGCTCATGGGCTGCATCGTCGGATACGATTGGGCCAAAGACAGAACATTCTCCACTCCCCATTCCGAACCCCCCATTCCAGACTCCGAATTTAGAAGGCGGCCAGGTCGCGCGCGGCGTCCAGGATGCCCTCGTCGCTCGGGAGCACGGCGCGCTCCAGGTCGTGGGCAAACGGGATGGGCGTAAAGTCGCCGGCGACGCGGCGGATGGGGGCGTCGAGGTACTTGAACGCGTCGTCCCCAATTTGCGCGCAGATCTCGGCGCCGAACCCGATGAACTCGTGGTCCTCGTAGACGACCAGCGCGCGGTTCGTCTTCTTGACCGACTCCAGGATCGTCTCCGAATCGAGCGGCACGATCGTGCGGAGGTCGACGACCTCCACGTCCACGCCCTCCTTCTCCAACTCCTTCGCTGCGTTGAGCGACTTCTGGACCATCATGCCGTAGGTGATGATCGTCATGTCCGACCCCTCGCGGGCAATGCGCGCCTCGCCGAACGGCAGGGTGTACTCTTCCGGCGGTGTGGGCGTGCGGGCCGAGGCCGCGCGGTAGAGGGCCTTGTGCTCCAGGAAGAGGACGGGGTCCTCCGAGCGGATGGCCGTGGCCAGGAGGCCCTTCGCGTCGGCGGCGGTGGACGGAAGCGCCACCTTCAGGCCGGGCGTGTGACCGAAGATCGACTCGATGTTCTGCGAGTGGCAGAGGCCCCCGTGGATGTAGCCGCCGCAGGGCACGCGGATGACCATCGGGCAGCTCCAGTCTCCGTTCGAGCGGTAGCGGAAGGGAGCCACTTGGTTGCGGAGCTGCTGCATGGCCGGCCAGATGTAGTCGGCAAACTGGATCTCGACGACCGGCCGGAAGCCGCTGGCGGCGTATCCCACCGCCGTGCCGATGATGGACCCCTCCGCGAGGGGGGAGTTGAAGCACCGATCCTGGCCGAACTCGGCCGTCAGGTCCTTCGTGGCGGTAAAGACGCCGCCCTTGTCCCCGGCCACGTCCTCGCCGTAGACGACGATCGACTCGTCCTGCGTCATCTCCTCTTTGAGCGTACGGTTGATGGCGTCGACCATCACGATCGGCTCGGCGTCCTCATCCACGTCGTCGTCTGAGTTGTAGTCGATGTCGAGGTCGCCCTCGAAGAAGACGTGGTCGGTGGCCGTGTCGGGATCGGGATCGTCCTGCTGCTTGGCCCATTCGGCGGCCTCGTCCACTTGCTCGTGGACCTCCGTCTCCATCGTCTCGGCCTCGTCCTCAGTGAGGAGGCCCTCGTCGATGAGGACCGCTTCCAGCCGGGAAATGGGATCGATCTTGCGATCCGCCTCCAGCTCCTCGGGTGTGCGGTACTTGGAGTGGTCGTCCGATGAGGAGTGGGGGAGGAGGCGTACCACGTCGGCGACGAGGCACACCGGTCCCCGGCCCTCACGGATGTGCTGGATGGCCGACTGGGCCGCAGAAGCACTGGCGAAGAAGTCGGTGCCGTCCACCCGCATGCGGCTGAGGCCCTCGTAGCCCGCGGCCAACTTGTAGGGCGTGCCGCCGGCGGTCTGCTCGTCGATCGGCACGCTGATGGCGTACTTGTTGTCCTGCACCACGAAGAGGGCCGGGGCCTGCTCGCGGGCCGCCCAGTTGAGCGCCTCGTGGAAGTCGCCCTGGGAGGTGGCGCCGTCGCCGCATGAGATGTACACGTAGTTGTCCTCCCCACGATTTTTGATGGAGAGCCCAAAGCCGAGCCCGGGGTTAAACTGGGCACCGACGGCCGACGCTGTGGTCATCACGTTCAGGTGCTCCAGTCCAAAGTGCTCCGGCATCTGACGGCCGCCGGAGTTTGGGTCGTCGGCCTTGGCCAGGTGGGCCAGGATGGCTTCCTTCGGGGTCATACCGAGGGAGAGAGCCATGCAGAGGTCCCGGTAGTAGAAGCAGAACCAGTCGTTGCCGGGCCCGTCCCCCGGTCGCGAGTACTGGCTGATGGCCGACTGTAGGGCCTCGTGCCCGGCGCAGCCGATGTGGAAGTGGCCCTCGCCCTGCTTCAGCAGCGTGAGCATTTTTTCGTCGAGCCGCCGCGAGAGCATCATCGTGCGCAGGCGCTGCCGGAGGGTGTCGGCGTCGAAGTCGGCGGGCCTGAGCGGGTCGATCTCGATGGATCCGTCCGACTCGATCGACGGGATCTGCGGAATGGCGGCGTGCCCGTCGCCGTGCATCAGCTCCTCAACGGGCAAATCGTCTTCTGCCGGATCGTCGACCGCCTCGTCGGGGTCGGGAGCGGGGGCCTCCGCGTCGGGCATCTCCAGGTCGGGGGGGGCTGCCTCTGTGTCCGTCTCGGCGGATTGGTCGGTCGTATTGGGATCGGAGGTGTTGTTGTTCGCCATATCCAGATCGGTCGTTTCGAAAAAACCATCCGAAAGTCCAGGCACGCCGGTGTCGGCGCCGTGCAGAACATACCAGCGATCAACAGGCAAGAGGCAGGCACCGAGCTACGGCCGCTATCGAAGCGCTTCCGACCTCCTTACAGTGCTACCACAGTGCCCCGATGAATGCCGAGGTATCCTGTTGCACGCCATACCAACATATGAACTCGTCCGATCAACCAAAAGATTCCGCTCCCTGAGAAGCTATTTTTTGGCTGAGGTGCACAGAGAGAAGCGTTCAGCAGTGTGGAGAGGGTGTGACCACGGGCCGCCGCCCCTTCACGTCTGTGAAATGAAAACAGCCTCCGAGGTCTCACACACCGCAACCGGAGAGAGGAAAGGGGCAATGAGAGGGTGTATGCCTGGAACTACGCTTTCACGGCTTCGGGTTTGGGAGCATACGGAAGCTCGAACCAGAAGCGTGTACCGCGTCCCTTCGTGCTTTCGACATGAATCTCCTCACGGTGGGCCTGGATGATCTGTTGCACGATGCTAAGGCCGAGTCCTGTGCCGCCACTGTCCCGGGACCGATCCTCGTCGACCCGATAGAAGCGGTCGAAGATGCGTTCGAGGTGGTCTTCGTCGATGCCCTGGCCGGTGTCGACGATGTGAATGCGGACCTTGTCGGCGCGGCGTTGTACCCGGCACCGCACCGAGCCGCTGTCGGTGTAAGCGATGGCGTTTTCGACAAGGTTGACCAGCACTTGTCGGATGCGCGACCGGTCGGCGTCCACGAAAAAGCGGGGCACGTCGGCCTGGAGGTCCAGGTTCTTCTCCTCCGCCTTCGGACGGAGCATTTCAGTGACCTCGCTCATCAGGTCCTTCAGGTCGAACGTCGACCGGTTGATGAGGTCCTCCCGGTACTCGAGGCGGGCAATGTCAATGAGGTCATTGAAGAGGTTCTGGAGCCGATTCAGGTTGGTGAGGGCCTTCTCGGCGTAGGTCTTCCGCTGATCGTCCTCGAGGCCGGGGGTGCCGAGTGCTTCGAGGTACCCGCTGATGGCAAAGATCGGGTTGCGGACCTCGTGCGAGACATTGCCGATAAACTCGCTCTGCAGACGAGTGAGGCGTTCGAGCTCGTCAATCTTCTCCCGGATGGCTTCGCCAGCCTGGTTGAGGCGATCGGCGAGGTCCTGGAACTCGGCGGCTCGCGAGTCGATGCGGATCTTGCCGGCGAACTGGCCGTCGGCCACGCGACCGGCTGTTTCGCGGATCCGGTAGAGGGGGGTCGTGACCCGATAGGCTGCGACGAAGCTCCCGATGAGAGCGAGAATCAGCGCCAGGACCATGCCCAGTACAAGCACGAGTTGAGACCGCTGCACCAAGTGGTACAGCGGCGGGGCGGGCTGGCCCACCTGTACGGTGAAGCCGGCGTCGGGGCGGTAGAGGGCCGCCACAAAGACTGTTTTCTCTGCTTCGTTGGTGTACCGGCTATAGCGGGCCGCCCCGTTGTCCGCGTTCCGAAGCGCAGAGGACCGGGTGAGGGAGTCCGCCGGAAAGAAGGAGGAGGGGGAGGAGGACGCCTCGTAGTAACTGGTGTCGGGCGTCACCAGGGCCACGCGAAGGTCTGTCAGGTCAGTGAGGTTCTCCACGATGGCGCCCCGGCGAGCAGGGTCGGCTTGTTCGACCTGTACCGCAATGCGCTCAGCCTGGTTGCGGAGCGTCTGGTTCATCGCCGTGCGCATCTCGCCGCGCAGAACTAACATTACGTAAAGGCCCACGCCCACCACGGCTATACCAACGAAGAGGGCAAACGTCAAGACCATCCACGCCTGCGTAGAGGCCCGACGGGGCAGGATGAGATCACTGATCCAGCGGAGCACAGACATACGAATGAGGCGAACAGCGGCTCAAGCGACACAGCGGAAGATCGAGGGGAGTCCCGGCTGTGTTTCCGTTTCCAACGCGACGCCCACCCCAATCCGACCGGTTCCGTTAGGCCTCTGCCGATTCTTCTTCACGGACAAATCGGTAGCCGACGCCACGGACCGTCTGAATGTGCTCAGCGTAGTCGCCCAGCTTTTCGCGCAGGTTCTTGATGTGAGCGTCCACTGTGCGCTCGGTGACCATCATCGCGTCCTTCCAGATCGTTTCGAGCAACTGCTGGCGGGTGAAGGCCTTTCGCGGGTGGCGCACCAGGTAGCGCAGAAGCTCGAACTCCGTGAGCGTCAGACCCAGGTCCTCACCGTTCAATTCGGCTCGGTATTCGTCCTCGTAGATCTTGAGGCCGTCCACTTCGAGAATGCTGCTTTCCTCGACGCCGGAACGGCGAAGGACCGCCTTCACGTGGGCCACGAGAACCTGTGGGGAGACCGGCTTCGTGAGGTAATCGTCGCCCCCAAGCATGAGGCCTTCAATCTGGTCCTCCTCCTCGGTCTTGGCACTGAGGAAAACGATTGGAATGTCTTCGGTCTCCACGCGGGAGCGCAGCTTCCGACAGACTTCGTAGCCGTCGACGCCCGGAAGCATGATGTCGAGAACGATCAAGTCTACGTCGCCCGACGCTTTTTCGAGAGCTTCCTCTCCGTCGTAGGCGGTGTGGACAGTATATCCCTCTTCTTCGAGGAAGTGACCAACGACTTCGACGACATCCTTTTCGTCGTCGACGACGAGGACGTCAATATCACCAGGATCGGCTGTAATAGGCATGGGTCAAAACGGTCAGGTCAATGAAAAATCAATTCGTATAGTGCCATTCAATACAGGTGGGATTCCAGGACGTTCGACTATCCGTGACACGTCCCATACTAAATTCCCTTCGGGCAAGATGCACCGTCATTATTTATCCAACGTATGAATACGTAACGATCTTGTCTAGAGGGATGAGAGTCCGTTCGAGGTCGGGTCGTGGGAGGTGGGTAGTGCATGCTCGTCGGATGTGGAGTCCACGTAGCGGCGGGGGACCCGGGGGGAGATGCCGCAGCAAATTTCGTACGGGATCGTTTCGGCCCAGTCAGCCACGTCGTAAAGCGTGGGACCGGTCGGGCCAAACACGATCGCCTCGTCTCCCACCTCGACCTCAGCGGCCGGTGGTTGATCGGGCGGCCCGAGGTTGACCATGCACATGTCCATACAGATCGTACCTACAATCGGGCGGTCTTCCCCAGCGATGCGGGCCGTGGCGCGCCCGGAGCACAGCCGGGGATATCCGTCTCCGTATCCCACTCCGAGGGTGGCAATGCGAGTGGTTTGCGTCGCCCGCCAGCGTGCCCCGTAGGAGATGGGGGTGTCGGGCTCCACGGTCTTGATGTGGGTGACTCGTGCGCTCAGCGTCATCACGGGATGCAGGTCGAGACGGGCGTGGAGCTCGGCGCTGGCAGCCAGCCCGTACACCGCAATGCCGGTGCGGACGAGGGGCGTAGAAAAATCGTGAGCACGGGCCCCAATTGTAAGTAAAGCACCGGTGTTGGCGGCATGAACCCGTCCGGAAAAAGAATGAGACGTGTCGATGGTCTCGAGCACGGCCTCGAAGCGACTGAGTTGCGTCTGGGCGAAGGCACTTTCCGGCTGATCGGCCGTGGCAAAGTGGGTCCAGATGCCGGCAAGGGTGACGCCGGACGCCTCGGATAGCCGCGAGATCGCCTCGGGTGCGTCCTCGGTCGACAGGCCAATACGGCCCATTCCCGTGTCAACTTTCACGTGAGCGCGGATCGGCCGGGCCGGGTGGCCGTGCTGGCATGCGGCCTCCACTGTTTCGAGGGAGGAAATCGTCGCGTCCAGGTCGTGGGCCGTGTAGACCGACAGCTGGTCGGGGAACGGGGCCCCGAGGACCAGTATTCGATCAGACAGTCCGGCTTCACGGAGGCGAACGCCCTCCGCCGGCCGAGCTACGGCGAAGTGTCGAACACCTTCCTCCCGCAATATCTTCGCGACCGGAATCGCCCCGTGCCCGTAGGCGTCGGCCTTCACAACGGCCATAAGGTCCGCGCCGTCCGCTCGCTCCTGAAGAACACGGACGTTGTGCCGGAGGGCGGCCAGGTCGACCGTCGCCGTAACCGGCACGAGTTCGTCTGTGGTGGGAACTGAGTGTCCGATGGACCGAAGGGGCTGAGGAAGAATGTTGAAGTGAACGACACGCAAGCTTTTGATAAAATCCACCACCAAAAATGGTTCCGAAATCAGACTTGTTTCGGAATCCGAGCCGGCGGAGTGGTCGTGTTGGGGATCGGGGCGAGAATCAGATTTTGATTCTGTACGGCATCCGCTCTCGGCACCGGCTACTATACCAAGGGTGCAGGATCGACCATGCACGCTGCCGGTGCCCACGATCCGTCTCGGTTGCTTCTCTTTTACCGGGTAAGATCCCAGATCAGACACACCGGTGTGCCAGGTCTGGTCTCGACCGGATTCGACCGGCAACGACGCTGTCCATCAAAAAGACTGAAACGTGCACGATAGTCTTTGGCATTCGGTATATGTAGACCAGAAGACGTACCTTGATTTTTTTGCATCCGAAAACCCCTCGTACGCACGTTTCCCCAC
>CAYULG010000122.1:0-7838 GCA_964445365.1 uncultured Salinivenus sp.
GCGAGCTGCTCGACTCGGCGGTCTTCCCCGGCACGCAGGGCGGCCCCCTCATGCACGTCATCGCCGCCAAGGCAGTGGCCTTCAAAGAAGCCCTCCGGCCCTCGTTCACCGAGTACACCGAGCAGATCGTAGACAACGCGAGGGCGATGGGCGCCGAGCTCGCGGAACGGGGCTACGACCTCGTGTCCGGCGGCACGGACAACCACCTCGTGCTCATCGACCTGCGCAACAAGGGCCTTACCGGCAAGGAGGCCGAGGCGGCGCTCGAAGCAGCGGGCATCACCGCCAACAAGAACATGGTGCCCTTCGACGACAAGAGCCCCTTCGTCACAAGCGGCCTGCGCCTGGGCACCCCGGCCATGACGACGCGCGGCTTCGGAACCGAGGAGTTCACCCGCGTGGCCCAGCTCATTGACCGCGTGCTGCAGGATCCGGGAAATGAGAACGTGCAGCAGGCCGTCGAGCAGGAAGTGAATGCGCTCTGCGACGAGTTTCCACTGTACGATGTCGCCGTGGCGTAGGGTGGAACGCACCCATGCGTCGGGCGGTTCAGTGTCGCACCGTGTGCCCGTCGCGCCCGTGAATCGTCTTTGTTTTCTTCCACGAGCCCCCTGGAACTCGATGCCGTCGATGGATCGCAGTGCATTGAGCTCGTCCGCCCGCGCCGACCTGGTAGAGCTCGGGCGCCAGCTCTACGACCAGGCCCTCATCCGCCGCGAGGACGAACTGATCACCGACCCGCGCGGCCAGCCCATCGGCTGGCTGCTGGACACGCGCATCCCCATGCTCGACGGGGAGTTGTTTCAGGAGGTGGGCGAGGTGCTGGCCGACCGGCTGCGGGACCGAGGCGTGCATCAGGTCGTCGGATACGGCTTCGGGGCCTACCCGCTTGTCTGCAGCGTGCTGTCGGTGCCCGACAGCAACGCGTTCAAGGGGGGGCTCGTCCGCGACGAACGAAAGGAGCACGGACGGCGTCGGCTCGTCGAAGGCCCCATTGATCCGTCCGAGCCCGTGGTGCTGCTCGACGACATCATCAACAGCGGTCGCAGCGCGTCGCGGGCCCTCCACCTGCTCCGGCGCGAGGAACTCAACGTCATCGGTCTGCTGACGCTCTTCAACTTCACCTGGAGTAGCGGCCAGTCCCGCATCGAGGACGAGGGCCTATGGGTCGACTCGCTGCTGGACCTGAACCTGCAGGAGGGGACCAACAGCGGCTCCGACAGCGCCTGAGCGAATTCGGAGCGCGGAATTTGGAATTCGGAGCGGAGATGTTGGACTGAGGAGCGGCCCGGAGTAGAATCGTTGCCTGACGTACCCGTCTCTTTTTTGTTCACGTGACCGTCGCGGTCGTATGTCCGACGTTCCGTCGCCAGAAACGGAAATGACGCCGGGGGTGCAGGGGGACGGGGCGGCGGGAGAGCCGGACGCGCCCGACGAACGGGGCGTAATGCCGTTCCTCGATCACCTCGAAGAACTGCGCTGGACCCTCATCAAGGCAGGGGCCGGGGTGCTCGTCACGACCATCCTCTGCGCCTTCTTCAGCGAATGGATCGTCGACCGCGTCCTCATCGGCCCGACGCGGTCGGATTTCGTCATGTACGACGTGCTCGCGTTGAGTGCGGAGGAGATCAATCTGCTCAACCGCACGATCACGGGCCAGTTCTTTGCGGACATCGGCACGATTATCGTCGTGGGGCTCATCGTCGGCTCGCCGGTGCTGGTATACTACTTCTGGAAATTCATCGAGCCGGCGCTCTACCCCAAGGAGAAGTCGGGCATGCGGTTCGCCGCCGTCTTCGCTGCGTTCTTCTTTCTTCTTGGGATTGCGTTTGGGTACTTCATTCTTACGCCCCTGGCGCTCCAGTTTTTCGCGCAGTACACGCTCTCGCCTCAGATCGAGAACCACTTCGATATCATGACCTACTTCAGCATGGTGTCGTTCTGGGCTTTGGGCACGGGGTTGCTCTTTGAACTGCCGGTCGCGGTCTACTTCCTGGCGAAGGTGGGCTTCCTCACCCCCGAAGCGATGCGTGCGTACCGCAAGTACGCCCTCCTGGTTGTGCTCGGCGTTGGCGCCTTTCTCACCCCACCGGACCCGATTTCGCAGGTGATCGTGGCGCTGCCGCTGCTGGGCCTGTACGAACTGTCGATCTACATTGCCGTCTACGTAACCCGCCGACGGCGCCGCCGCCTCGGCATGGAAGAGTGAATGGGTTAAGGGTTAGGCGTTCTGAGTTGGGCGTTCCGAGATTCGGGACCCCGCCCTGCGGTCCCCTTCAGTCCTCTTCCCCCCTCGAACTCTCAACACTCAACCCTCGAACTCTCAACCTAAACGTGAAGTCGGCATGATGTTGGCGGGAATAACGCCCGAACGCAGACATCTCGCTCCGCTGCACAGCAGACTGCTCGTCCCATGAATTTGAATCGCGCAAAGGCGTCCCTGCTCGTCACAACGGTGGTCGCCTCCCTGTTTCTCGGGGTGGCCGCCGGCGCCTGGATGCCCCAGGACGACGACTACTTTGAGCTCCGCAAAAACTTCCGCATCTTCGGCGCGGTCTACGAGGAACTCGTCACCGGCTACGTGAAGCCGGTGGACCCGAACAACCTGATGCGGGTGGGCGTCGAGGCGATGCTGAGTGAGCTCGATCCGTACACCACGTTCCTCGACGAGGCCGACAACGCCAACATCGACATCATTACGAAGGGGCGCTACGGGGGGGTGGGGCTCGACATCGGCAAGCGCGGTGGCGAGATCACGGTGGTGGCACCCGTTGAAGGCGGGAGCGGATACAAGCAAGGCATCCAGACCGGAGACGTGATCACGACGATTGACGATCAGCCGATCGCCCCGCTTTCGGTCGAGGACGTGGAGACGCTCCTGCGCGGGGAGCCGGGCACGACGGTGGAGGTTGTCGTCGAACGGGAAGGGACGCCTGCTCCGCTCACGTTTGCCCTTACCCGCGAGGAGATTGAGCTCGAAGACGTGACCTATAGCGGTCGGGTTGGGCCGGCGTCGGACGTGGGGTACGTGAAGCTGGAGCGCTTTACCCGCAGCGCGGCCCCGGACGTGGAGTCGGCGCTGCAGGCGCTCACGGAGACGGGCGAGCTGAGCGGGGTGATTCTCGACCTGCGCGACAATCCGGGCGGGCTGCTCAACGCGGCGGTGAGCGTGACGGAGCTGTTCGTCGAGCAGGGCGCGACGGTTGTCTCCACGGAGGGCCGCGTCGCGAAGGCCAGCAACACGTACCGGAGCGACCGCACGCCCCTCCTGCCCGACCTCCCCCTCGTCGTCCTGGTGAACGAGTACAGCGCGTCGGCGAGCGAGATTGTGGCCGGGGCCGTTCAGGATCACGACCGGGGCGTGGTGATGGGGACCACCACGTACGGCAAGGGCCTGGTGCAGGCCATCCGCTCCCTCCCGCACAACACCTCGCTCAAGATGACGACGGCCCAGTACCGCACCCCCAGCGGCCGCAGCATTCAACCGCTGTCCCCCGTGTCCGGCGACACGAGCACCGCCGCCCTCGGGCGGGTGGCGGACAGCAGTTCGACGATGGCCACCCACGAGACGACCCACGGCCGCACCGTGCGCGACAGCGACGGGCTCCGTCCGGACGTTCGGGTCGCCACCGACTCGGCAAGCGCGCTCGAAGAGGCCCTCAAGCGCAACGCGGCGTTCTTCTACTACGCCAATCACTACGCGGCCTCCCGGGACTCGCTCTCCTCGGCCTTCACGGTGACCGACGCCATTTACGAGGACTTCCGGGCGTGGCTGGAGGACGAAGATCTCCGCTATCCCACCGACGCTGAGCACGCCATCGACGAGCTGCGCGAGCGGTTCGCAGGGAACTACGAGGACGTCAAGGACGAGGTGGCCGTGCTGCGTTCGGCCGTGCGCACCGAAAAGGAAGAGGCGTTCCGCGAGCACGCCCCGGCCCTCAAGCGACACCTGGAGCGGGAGATTCTGGCCCGCTTCGTCAATGAGTCCCAGCGGATCGCGGCGCTTCTCCCTCAGGACCGTTCGGTCACGGCGGCGGTCGACCTGCTGCACGAGCCCGACCGCTACGCCGGCATTTTGACGCCGGGCACGAACGAGTGAACGCTCGGGCACAGAGGGGATGCATCGTAGAGTCACGACGAACGGGCGCTCCAATGACGCTGTTGCAGGTCATCGGGCTCGCCGTCGCGGGACTCGGGGCCGGCTTCGTGGCGGGGCTCGTCGGCGTGGGCGGCGGGGTGATCTTCACGCCGGTGCTGTTTGCCGTCTACGGGGTGCTGGGCGTGCCGGAGGCGGCACGCACACCGCTGACGGTGGGAACGGGCCTCTTCTGTACGGGCCTCGCGGCGGGGGCGAGTGCCGTCCACCACGTCCGGCGGGGCGCGGTGCGGCCGCGGATGGCGGTGGGCGTGGGGCTGGCGAGTGCCGGGGCGGTCGGCCTCGTGTCGGGCCTCGTCGTCACTCGGCCGTGGTACGACAGCGGCCTCTTCCAGCTCCTCTTCGCGGCGGTCCTGCTCGTGGTGGTCGTGCGCATGGTGCGCGGTCCGGCGGCAGACAGTCCTCGCGCGGAAGACAGCGACGATTCTTTTGCCCAGTGGTCGAAATGGTTCGGGACGGGGACGGCGGCGGGGACGGTAGCGTCGGCGGTCGGCGTGGGGGGCGGCGTGGTCCTCGTGCCGGCGTACAGCCGGTTGCATCGCCTGCCCTTCCACAGGGCAGTGGGCACCTCCAGCGCCACCATCCTCGTCATTTCGGCGCTAAGCACCGTGGCCTACGCGTGGCTGGGCGCGGGGCTCGGCGTCCGGCCCATCGCCCTCGGCTACGTGGACGTGGGGACGGGCTTCCTGTTGGCCGGGCCCGCCGTTGTCGGGGCGCAGGGGGGCGCCGCGCTCGCGCACCGGATCGAGACGGGCTGGCTGCGGTGGAGCTTTGCTGCGCTTGCCGTCGTCGTGGCGGGGCGGCTGGTGTGGAACGCGCTCGCATGACGGGATCCAACGCCCGCCGATCCCGGTTCCGACCGTCCCGGCGGCCGACGGCGCATCCTCCCTCCGGGCACTCCCGTCGGCCCGGACACCAGCACGCAGGTTACAGCTTCGGTTTCCCCCATGAGCCTCTACCAGAAACTTTTCGCCCACGGCCTCGCCCTCGGCGACGACACCCAGGATCGAATCTACGGCGACCGGAAGCGCCAGCTCTTCGCCGGGCTGGAGGGGACGGTGGTCGAGATTGGGCCGGGGACGGGCGTGAACCTGCCGTACCTACCGGACGGCCTCCGGTGGATTGGACTGGAGCCGAACCCGCACATGCACGGCTACCTCCAGGAGCGGATCGCGGGGAAAGATATCGACGCTGAGCTCCGCACGGATCCCGCGCAAGACACCGGCCTCCCGGCCGACTGCGCCGACGTCGTCGTCAGCACCCTCGTCCTCTGCTCCGTTCCCAGCCTCGACGACACACTGGCGGAGCTGCGGCGCATCCTGAAGCCCGGCGGGCGGCTTCTCTTTATCGAGCACGTGGCGGCTCCCCACGACACCTGGCTCTACACGCTGCAGCGGGGGATCCGGCCGGTCTGGAAACGGCTGGCCGACGGCTGCCATCCGGACCGCGACACTGGCCGTGCCCTCCAGCAGGCCGGCTTCTCGTCGATCTCCGTCGAGCGGTTCGATGCGGGCCTGCCCGTCGTGTCCCCGCACGTCATCGGCACGGCGACGGTGTGAGTGCGACGGCACCCTCCCAAAGCGGAAATGCTACACGCTGAAACCGTCTGGTCATCTCGCAAGCAACGTTCAACGTCGAACGTTCAACGTTGCGGGGAGTCGGAGGCTGATTCTCGTTCGTCGGACGGCGGCCTTCCGGGGAGAACGGAACGACGACGCCGGGGCGCTCTCTTCTTCCGTGATCTCGTCCACGTCCACCGGGGGGAGGTCGTGGTACCAGTCATGATGGGGCGACCACTCGTGGCACTGATGGCACTGCGTCTCGCGCCACACCGTTCCGCACTCCGGGCATTCGCCGTGCGTATCGAACGTGTGCCAGCTGTGCCCGCACTCGCAGGTCCATTTCGCAGAGGAGGGAGGTTCCCACTCGCACTCGGGACAGTAGATCTCCATGGGCGCAGAATTGCGATGAAAGGATTGTGACCAGCGCCGAGTTGGGTGGATGCCCTCCCACCCATCCGTTAGCATTGTAGTGCGTCGTCCTTCCCTCCTGTTTCCCCTCGACGGTATGCCCGCCTTCGACCTCGAAAACTTCACGCACCGTCTCCTCTCCGAATCGCTTTTCTACGACCTGGAGTACGGGCTCGTGGGCAGTGTCAGCCTCATCGATCCGGAGACGGAGCGGGAGATGTACATCGCCTCGTTCATGCCCGACGACGGGTCGTTCATGATCGAAGAGGCCGCCGCGTGGGAGGACCCGCCCGACCTGGAGGACGAGGAGGACGTCGCCTACGCCCTCGCCACCGAGAGCACCGTGTACGGCACGTACGACATTCCGGAGGTGGCAGCCAACGCGGTCCTCACCCTGGCCCGTGAGGACGACCTCCTGCCCAGTGTCACGGTGCTGTTCGAAGACGAGGAGCTGTGAGCGCAGTCGGCCGCCTGCCCGGTCCTATTTGGTCGGTGCGCTGATGGGGAGGTCACGACCGCGTGAGCGTAAAGCCGGCCCCCGTCATTACCTCGTCGAGTTTGGCCTCGAGCCGGTCGCTCTCAACAATCGTCAATTCAGTGCCCCGGCGCACCTTGGAGAGGAGGGTGTGCTTGTTGATTCCGTCGATCTCCTCGGCCACCTTCGAAATCTTTAGGTACGGCTTGAGGGCCTGGAGCTCTTTTACCGTCATAAGCTACACGAATCGTAATTCGAACGATGCATCGTTCAAACTGACTTCCTGTTATCCAATCAGATTACTCCTGTTTCGTGCGGAGGATTCTTAGTCCTTCAGGATAGAAAGTATGGATCAAAAGAAACATTATTTGTCCCAACGCATTTATATTTATGCAATAGACGATATTATCTGTCAATAGACTGCACGAGGTTCTCCTATGAGCTTCTCCTACCGGCGCACCGCGCCCTCCAGCCAGCCCCGTTCGACCGCCCCGTCCTCCCGGTACGTGTACCGACACCACCTCCGCGACCTGCAAGGAGCCGTCGGCGCGTCGATCGGAAAAGGATTTGATGTCCTGAGCCGACAGCTCAACACGCTCAATCGTCAAGGGGGAGCCCAGAAGTAAGGGGTCCTCAACACTTGTCGCTATGGACGGCCAGCGCTCGCTCGTGTGCTGACCGGTTTGAGAGCCGAAATCATACGGACCGAGGGGTATCGATCTCTGGTCCTGGCCCGGTGAAGCGAGACGAGACCGCCGAACGTGGGCCTGTCCACGTCGGTACAAGCCCCAACGACTTGACCGCTCGTCGCCTACGACTCGCGCATCAACACCTTCCTTTCCTCATGGTTGCTGGTACGAGCCGTGCGGACGTTGACACCGAAACCGCCGCGGAGCATTACCAAAAATGGAAGCGCCTCGCGCCGCTCGGCCTTGTGACCGTCGGCTTCGGGGCGAGTCTCATCGGCCAGTCCGCGATTTTGAAGGCCGAGCAGGCCTCGACCTGGAAATGGGTGGCCCTCGGCACCGTGAGCCTCGCCGTCTTCAACGCGGGGCTTTGCCTGTTCGGGGACGCCGTGAAGCACCGGGCGTTGTATGAATGGCACGGCGCTGAGTAGCCATCATCGACCGGCGAGCCTGGCGTTCACGGACCGGCTCTCTTTCAGCGTTGGAAGGTTGAAAGGTAGGGCTATCGCATCTGTCAAACGACCCTCTCTGTTCGGTACTGTGGTAGGTTC
>CAYULG010000123.1:0-7827 GCA_964445365.1 uncultured Salinivenus sp.
GTGGCCGACTCCGATTCTCAGGTCCCCATTTTCCTGGAGCGACTGCGCGGCCTTTTCCGTCCTTCGGACGACGATCGGCGCCGAGAAGAGGACGGGAATCGGGGCGTGGCCTTCACGGTGTGCGTGTTGCTGTCGTTCGTGCTCTGGTTGTCCCTGAGCCTGCAGGAGCAACGTATGGTGACGGTGGACTTTCCGGTTGTCCTGGAGGGGCTTCCCGACGGGCAGGCGCTGGTGGAGCGTCCGCCGTCGACGGTGTCGGTAAAACTGCAGGGGACGGGCCTCGACCTGATCGCCCTCATGTTTGATCCCCCCTCGGTAGGGGCCGAGGCCAACCAGGGCCGCGTGGATGTCCGCGAGGCATTGTCGCTTCCGCAGGCGAACGACGCGCAGATCGAAGCAGTGACCCCCAGCGTCATCGAGGTCGTGACCGACGAGCGGATCGAACGCCGTCTGCCCGTCCGACCCCGGCTTCAGGTCCAGACGGCCTCGTCCCACGAACTCGTCGATGAACCGACCGTCACCCCTGACTCCATTACCGTGATTGGGGCAACGCCCGTCGTGGAGCCGCTTGCGAACTGGCCGACCGATTCGCTCGTTCTCGAAGATGTTCGCGACACGGTGCGCACACAGGTGTCCCTTACCGACTCCCTCAGCGGTCTCGTGGACCGCACGGTGGACCGGGTTGACGTGAAAGTTCGGGCCGGCAAGTTCGCCGTGGAAACCCGCGAAGTCACCGTCGAGGTAACGGGGGTGCCTGCTGGCCAAGATCTCGTAGACCTCCAGCCCGCCACAATTCGCATTCGATACCGGGTGCTCTTCGACCAGCTCTTCAAGTCGCGACGATCGTCGGGATTTTTTGCGACCGTGTCCTACAACCAGATTCGGTCCGACACTACCGGCTACGTCGAGCCCCAAATTGACGTGCCGTCTGACTTGGTGATTCGCGATCCGGAGGCCATCCCGTCTCGACTGCGGTACTACACGTTCTTGTCCGGAGAATGAGTGGCGGGGTGCTCCGGAACGTATTGGAGTCCCCCTGCTCCCCGGGTGGGTTTCTGGTCGTTCGCTGCGTAGTTTTGAACTGTTTGACGCTGATTCGGTCCCGTAATGCTCAACCTTGCCTTCGCGGTCGCGTGCAGCGTGGCCATCGGCATGATTTTCAAGTACACCGGCCCGACGGAGATCGACCGCACGGCCCTGTTGACGGTGAATTACGCGGCGGCCGTAGGCGTGGCCGGGGTTCTCATCGGGATGGGAGGCCGATCCATCGACGGACGGCTCGGCCTCTCGCCCACGCTGCTGTTGCTCGGGGGGGCGACCGGGGCGCTGCTCATCGCCGGGTTCTTTTTGCTGGCCTACGCGACGGACGTGGCGGGCATGTCGTTGGCCATCGGGGTCATGCGTGTGTCGGTGGTGATTCCGTTTCTGGCTTCGTGGCTGGTGTGGGAGGAGGTGCCGTCCGTGGCGCAGGGCATCGGCATGATCCTGGCCGCCGTGGCGTTCTTTCTGATTGCCCAGAAGCACCGGCGGCCGACCCCGGTAGCGGCTGGGGGCGTGCCGACGCCCGAGCCGGATCCTGTGCCGAGCCTCGCCTCGGACGTGGACTGGCACGCGTTCGGGGTGCTGGGGCTGACGTTCCTGATGGGCGGGGCCGTGGATCTCTCCATGAAAACCTTCGAGGAAGGATTTGGGGCGACCAATAGCCAGGTCCTCTTTTTACTCCTGGCGTTCGGAATGGCGTTTTTGATCGGAGCGGGGATGGTGGGCGCGCGGATCCTTCGGCGTGGCCGGTGGCCAAGTGGACGGACGATCGGATGGGGACTCCTGCTCGGCGTCGTCAACTACGGCTCGCTCGAATTCATCCTACGGGCGATCGCCGAACTGCCCGGTCCATTCGTCTTTCCGGCCAACAACATCGCGATCATGGTGCTCGCGGCGGTTCTGGGTGTGTACTTCTGGGACGAATACCTCTCGCTCACCAATCGCGTGGGCATCGCGCTTGCCATCGTGGCGCTCGTCATGCTGAAGCTCTGATCGTCGCGTTTGCCGTGATACCGATGACACCGATTTTCTCCCGATGAAGACGCGCTCTGCTCTTGCCATTGGGCTGCTGGTGGGGCTGTTGCTGGCCGTGGGACTTGTCGCCTGGTGGCAACAGGGCCCCTCGGAGGAACGGGTTCGCCGGACCGTCGTCACGACCGTGCAGGAGGAGGCGCCGGCGTCGTTCCTGGTAACCGGGACGCTGACCGTTCAGACGACAGTTGAAATCGATTCGGCCCAGTACGCCACACCCAACTGGCTGACCTTCGCGTTGAAGCACAGCCAGCCGGGGGTTCTGTCGATGCTGGAGGGACGGTCGACGACCGCGGTGCGGGTGCCGGGACGCGTCTCCTACGGGTTCGACGTTCGGGAGCTAAAGCCCCGCATGATTGCCATCGAGGAAACAGGAACGATTGCCGTGGACCTGCCCGAATTGTCGGTGTACAGCGTGGAGCCGGATCTCGCGCAGCTCGAGGTGAAAACGAATACGGAGGGATGGATGCGTCTCTTCCCGTCCGACGTGCAGGAGGAGGTGCGGAAGCGGGCGATGGAGGGGGTCGAACGGGCCTTCCGTCGGCAAGCAGAGCGCCGCCTCGACGACGCCACCCAGCCCCGCGTCAACACGGCCCGGGCACTCGAAGCCATGCTCACCCCGCCGCTCAAGGCAGTGGGCATCGAACGGCCTCGATTCCGCATTCGGGTCGGATCCCAGCTCACGCTGCAACCGGAGGAGGGAGGGTGAAACTTTCAGAAATGATTGAAACCGTGCCCCCGGCCCGATGTACGTTCACTGCACTGGTTGCGCGCACCCGCCCGAGTGCGGGCCGGGAGCGGCCTTCGGCAGTCGAATCTGGACTTCAATGACCAACAAGACCTCTCCGTCGGCGTCGGAGGACGAGCCGACGACCTACGTGGATACGCCCTACGGCCTGATGACGGCAGCCGGGCGGTGGTATCACGTTCCCGAGGACGACGTGCGGGAATACGCGGGTGCGGTGCTCGACCACGTGTCACTGGACCGGCTCGTGCAATGGGCCGACGCCTGGGTCGACTCGCCGCGGACCGTCACGCTCTGGCTGCTCCCGGCGCTTCTTTGGGGCCTTCCGGTTCAATGGGCGGCAGGGGGAGCCGTGGCCCTCTACGTCGCCTGGGCCGTCGTCAGTCCCGCCTGGCCAAGCGTGGGGGGCGCACGGGCCGCGTCGGGGCTGAGTCACCCGGTCGTTCAGGGGCTCTACTACGTGGCCACCCTCAGCGTCCTCGCGGCGGTCCAACAGTACGCCGCCGTGGGCGTGGGCCTCGCGGCGTTCGTCCTCTTCCGCTGGGGCGTCGTCGACTGGGGCTTCCAACGCGTGCTCCGGCCCCTCCGGCGCACGCTGTACCCGCTCCCCGTAACCGATCAGGTCCTGCGCGGACTGATCGTGCGGGCCGCGCTCAAGTACCGCGTCTCCGTTCCCCAGGTGGATGCTCTCACCAGCGACATCATCGACAATTGGGTCGCCGAGACGGAGGCAGCGAACGACGAGAACACGGCGCCTTCCCCTTCCAAAAACTCGGGATAACGATGGATTCTTTGCCTACCGGTTCTGGCTCGGGCGGATCGCCCACGCTTCTGTACCTCGTGCGCCACGGGGAGACGGAGTACAACCGACGGAGCATCGTGCAGGGGGCTGGTATCGACAGCGAACTGAATGATACCGGGTACGCGCAGGCGGAAGCCCTGGCGGACCGTCTGGCCGACGAAGCGGTGGACGTCGTCTACGCCAGTACGTTGCGCCGGGCCAAACAGACCGCCGATGTACTGGCGACCCCCCACGAGCCTGTGTCGAAGACGTACCTCCGCGACCTCGAGGAGATGGACTGGGGAATCTTTGAGGGCGATCCGCCCTCTGAGGAGCGAGACGAGGCGATGGGCACCGTCAAGTCCCGGTGGCGGGACGGTCAGTACGACTATAGGGTTGATGACGGGGAGTCGATCCGGGACGTGCAGGCCCGCGCCCGACGGGCGATGGAGCACGTTGTGGCGCGGGAGGCGGGGAAGACCGCCCTCGTCGTCACGCACGGTCGGTACCTCCGCGTCTTGCTCGCGTCCGTCCTCGACGATTACACCCTTGAGGATATGCACCGGTTGGATCATTCCAATACGTGCGTCAATCGGGTACGGTACGATGGCAACTGCTTCGAGGCCGACCTCCTCAACTGTACGTCCCACCTCGTGGCCCAAAACGGGACGCCCTGAACCCGACTTGGGCCGGCTTTGTCAATTGATTGTAGATCGACCGTCTTTCATGCTCGACCTCGATTCGTCTCCCGTGTCTTCCCTCGACGCGACCGATTCGGTGCGCGAGGCGCTCGCCGATGAGGTGCGTGGCGTTCTTGAGGGCCGCACAAATGGAACCGCCCGCATCGCACGGGTTGAAGTGCCGTTTCCGCAGGACGTGGATCCGATCGGGTGGGTGCAGGGACAGTCGGGTGGGGAGGCCGCCTACTGGTCGTCCCGGAACGGAGACGCACCGGTCGCGACGGTGGGGGCCGCCGACGTGGTCGAGAGCACCGAGCGTCCGATCGATTACGACAGCCTTCGGCATCGACTGGGGTCACGCCTGGCCCGAACGGGGTCCGCCGCCCGGTACTACGGCGGACTGCGGTTTGACGCCGCGCACCCGGGGGAACAGGACGACGGGGCAGAGGGCTGGAGCCCCTTCGGAACCTACCGCTTCGTACTTCCCCGTTTTGAGCTTCGCAGCCGAGATGACGGAACCACCCTGGCCTGCAATCTCGTGCTCCCCCGGGACGCGTCCCACGGAACCGTGATCGAGACCATCCAGGGGCTCTCCTTCCCGGACCGGTCCGGCGCCGGGACCTTGGCTCAGCCGTTGGGGCGCACCGACGTCCCCGACCGCACCGGATGGACCGAGATGGTCCGCTGGGCGCTCGCCGCGATTGCGGAGCGTTCCCTCGACAAAGTGGTGCTGGCCCGTCGGGTGGCTCTTGAACTGGGGGCGCCGCTGGACCCGTTCGTCGTCTTGGAGCATCTCAAGGACGCTACGCCCGCGTGTTTTCACTTCGCCGTCCGTCCGGCGGAGGGGCCCACCTTCCTTGGGGCCTCGCCGGAGCGCCTTTTTCGACAGGAGGGGGGGCATGTGGTCAGCGAGGCGGTCGCCGGTACGCGGAAACGCGGGGACACGCCCGAGGCCGACGCCGCCCTGCGCGACGAGCTGATGGACAGCCCGAAGGAGCGGCGCGAGCACGCGTTCGTGCAGGAGGCCATCCGCGATGCGCTTGAGGGACTCTGTGCGTCGGTCGACGCGCCGGAAACGCCGTCCGACCTGGCTCTGGCCCGGGGGCGCCACCTCCATTCCCGGCTCACCGGACGGCTCCGGGACGAGACCTCGCCCCTCGACCTGCTGGACGCCCTGCATCCCACGCCCGCCGTGGGCGGCGTCCCCACCGGTGAGGCCCTGGCGGCGATCCGCACGCAGGAGCCCTTCGACCGCGGCTGGTACGCCGGCCCGGTGGGCTGGATTGGGGCCGACGCCGCCGAGTTTGCGGTGGCCATCCGGTCGGGGCTCGTCCAGGACGACCGGCTCGCCCTCTTCTCTGGGGCCGGCATCGTGGACGGATCCGATCCCGGACGGGAGTGGGACGAGATTGAGCAAAAGATCGGCGACTTCGCGTCGATTCTCGGGCTCGACGGCCACGCGGCAGCGACCCCGTAGCGCTGGCGTGCCGACTTTTCTGAGAACAGTCCCCGCAACCCTGTGTCCGACCTGTCGGCGACGCCGCTTGACGCGCCCAACGTCACGTATCTCTGGGCGCAGTGTCTAATCGAAGAACTGGTGCGGAACGGGATCGACACGTTTTTTGTGGCGCCCGGCTCGCGCTCAACGCCGCTCACGGTGGCGGCGGCCCGCCACCCGGACGCCCGCGTGGTGCTCCACGTGGACGAGCGGGGCACGGCCTTCGCGGCGCTGGGGCATGGCCGATCCACACGCCGGCCCGCCGGGTGGATCACGACCTCCGGCACCGCCGTGGCCAACGGCCAGCCGGCCGTGGTCGAGGCCTCCGTCGACGGCGTCCCGATGATGCTCCTCACCGCCGACCGTCCCCCTGAGCTGCGAGACACCGGGGCGAACCAAACCATCGATCAGGTCAAACTCTTTGGCGACTACGTTCGCTGGCACGTCGATGTGCCCCCGCCGACCACCGATGTCGACCCGGCCTACGTGCTCACGACGGTTGACCAGGCCGTTCACCGAGCGCAGCGCCCACCGTCCGGGCCCGTACACCTCAACTGTGGCTTCCGGAAGCCCCTGGAGCCGGTCGAGACGGACGCGTCCGTGACCGTGCCCGATGCGGTCCGCGACTGGGCGTCGACGGAGGCTCCGTATACCCAGTATCCGACCCCGGAGGCGGAGCCGGCGGCCGCCGAGGTAGAGGCCCTGGCCGAGGCCATCGAGGGCGTGCAGCACGGACTGGTCGTGGCGGGGCGACTCGACACGGGCGCGGCGGTCGACGCGACCCGGCGCCTGTCTGAGCACCTGGGCTGGCCCCTCCTGCCCGACCTCACGTCGCACCTCCGGCTTGGGCCGACGGACCAGTATCATCGCGTTTCGCACGCAGACCTTGTGCTCACCGCAGAGACGATGCACGAGCAGACCCAGCCGCGAGCCGTGATCCAGGTTGGGGGCCGGTTCACGTCCAAGCGCCTCCGGCACTTTCTCCGCGACAGTGCCCCGACCCCCTGGGCGGTGGTCCGACCGGATCCCCGTCGCGTCGATCCGGATCACCGCGTTACCCACCATGTGGAGGCCGACGTGGCCTCGTTCGTGGCGTCGCTCCGGTCACGGATGGAGGATAGCCCCGCCTCGTCATCGTGGTGGAACGCGTGGCGCACGGCCGACGAGCGTGCCACGCGGATCGTGGAGGATCACGCCGACGAGGGGCGCCTCACCGAGCCCGCCGTGGCGACGCTCCTCAGCCGCCGCGTGCCGGCGGACCACGCCCTCGTGGCGGCCAGCAGCATGCCGGTACGCGACCTCAACCGTCACGCCTCGACGGATGGGGCTTCGGTCCCCGTCTACGCCAATCGCGGGGCCAGCGGCATCGACGGGACCGTGGCCACCGCGGCGGGGATTGCCGAGGGCCGTGACGGGCCCGTGACGCTGCTGATCGGCGACCTTGCGCTCTGGCACGACCTCAACAGCCTCGCCCTGCTTCGGGAGCGGCCCGTCGTGGTGGTCGTCGTCAACAACGACGGCGGCGGCATTTTCCACTTCCTGCCCATCCAGGACCACGACGACGTGTTCGACCCTTACTTCACCACGCCGCAGGACCGATCCTTCGCGTCGGCGGCCGACACGTTCGACCTGGCCTATTACCGGCCTGACTCCGTTGAGGCGTTTCAGGACGCCTACGAGCAGGCCTGTGCCGCTCCCGGTCCGGTCCTGATTGAGGTGCAGACGGATCGGGAGGCCAACCGTCGCGTGCACGAGGAGCTAGAGCAATCCGTGGCCGCGGCCGTGGAGGCCTGAATGTTGGAGAGGGGACGGGGGCAAATACAGGCAGGAACCAATCTCCCATCTCGCCAATCGTCCGCGCCTAACTCGTCTGCTCCCGATACACCGCCTCGATGCAGGCGCCGAGGGACAGCGCCCAGTCGAAGTTGAAGGCCTCAAAGCCATCGAGCACCTCCTTCTGCTTCATCGCCTCCAGGGAGGCCCCGGCCTGCCGCTGGGTCTGCACGTACTCGTTGAGGGCCGAGAGGAAGTCGCGCATCACGAGCAGGTC
>CAYULG010000124.1:0-7739 GCA_964445365.1 uncultured Salinivenus sp.
CACGCCGTTGGCGAAGCCCTGCCCCAGCGGGCCGGTCGTCGTCTCCACGCCCGGCACGTCGCGGTACTCGGGGTGGCCGGGCGTCTTGCTGTGCAGCTGACGGAAGTCCTTAAGCTCCTCCAAGGGCAAATCGTAGCCGTAGAGATGGAGCAGGGAATACAGAAGCGCCGAGCCGTGGCCGGCCGAGAGCACGAAGCGGTCGCGGTTGGGCCAGTCGGGATTCTTGGGATTGTGGTTCAGAAACCGATCCCACAGCACGTACGCCATGGGCGCGGCCCCGAGCGGCATGCCGGGGTGGCCGGAGCCGGCCTGCTCTACGGCGTCGACGGAGAGGAAGCGGAGGGCGTTGACGCAGGTCTCGTCGATGGAAGCTGCCATAGGTCACCAGGATGGGGAGTGAGTGAAGAACTCGACGCAAGGAAAACCTGGGGGCTGGTTCTTTTCTCGCTCTCTCCGTAGCGGGAGCCCAACGGGCGTTACAGACGGTCCCGTTAAGAAAATAAAGCGATGCTACCGGACGAGAACGGAGTGACGACATGTCGACACTGCGTCGATATATCGACAATTCCGCCCGGATTCCTTCACATTTTCTTTCTGACTTAACTTGTTTCAACACAAATGATTACGGTAAGACGATCTCCGTCGAAACCACCGTTGGCACAGTCTTCCCAATCTTATAGGGTGCAGCGTCGCGTCCTGATGCTGTCTGCCTTCTACTTTTCAATCATCAACCTCCTACAGCCCCATGTCTGCTACCGTCCAGTCTTCAAGCAACGACGCCTCTGACATCCCCCCGCGCCCCACGGCGTCGAGCCAGCCCGATTCGGCCGACCCCCCCGATCGCCTGTCCGAGGCGGAGCTGGAGGCCCTTCGCAGCCGGGACCCCGAGGCGGTTCAACGGCACATTTACGGCAACAAAGACTACCTCGAGGGCGTCCTCCGGCGCTACACCGAAACGGAGGAGACGGCCCAGGACCTCCTTCAGGAAACCTTTTTCCAGGCTCTGCGCAGCCTGCCGGACTTCCGGGGCGAGTCGAAGCTCACGACCTGGCTCTACAGCATCGCCAAAAATGTGGCCCTGGCCCGCTACCGAAAGGACAAGCGGCGCAGCCCCCTCGAAGAGGAGACGCTTACCCGCGTGGCCGCCCGCAGCGGGGAGCGTCCCAGTGGGGGCACCCACGCCTCCTGGGACCCGGTTGAAGAGACGACTCGCAGCGAAGAAACGTCTCTCGTCCGCGAGGCCCTGGAGGAACTCTCAGAAAACTACCGGGAAATCATCGAGCTCCGAGATCTCAACGAGCTCTCGACGAAGGAGGTGGCCGAGCGGCTGGGCCTCTCCCGCGTAAATGTGCGCGTCCGCCTGCACCGCGCCCGGAAGAAGCTGGAGGAGGTGCTCGACGACCGCTTCGATCCGGACTATCGGGTGGCCGGTTGACGACCGTCTCGGTCCCTCCCTTCCTTTTCGTGTCTCGTCGCATTACTCAATCTCCACGGCCATGCCATCGACCCAAGCAACGGCTCCCATCACCTTTCAAATCGCCGAAGAGGGCGAAGCCATCGGTACCGTACGGCAATTTGCCGACCGGATGAACCTCTCGCAGCCGAGGGTGCTCTCCTGCCTCGACGAGAGCGACACCGGGTCCGTCGTCCTGCCCGCCGGCGAAGAGAACGCCCGTCTCCTCATCGTGGACGCCGACGGGCTGGATGCTCTGCTGCACTGCGCCGCCGACGGGGCGCTCTCATAGAATCGTCCCGTCGGACCCAGCCGGCATCGGGCCGTTCGACCGGTCCGCCGTGGCCCGCATCGTGGAGGAACTCGTGGACGATGCGCTGGCCGCTACGGGCGCCGAGGGGCCCGTCCGAGCACGGGGTCCGCAATCGCTACGTTCTGCTTGAGCCCCTATCGTGTGAAATCAGAGCGGTCTCTCAGGGACGTAACGACCTGCCTCCTGCCCACACGGAGGGTTCGGCGTATTGGTCGTCCCTGTTCCGGCATCACGCCGGTGGAGGGCGTCGTCCTTTATAAAACTCCCCGAGTACACCATGCACGCCGCCCGCTTTTGCCCGCAGATCGGCCTTCAGCTCCGCGAGGACGGCACGACAATGGGCACGGTGCAGCAGTTTGTCGCCCGCCTAGAGCTGTCGGCGTCCCAGATCCGGGCGTGCCTGCGAACCCACGACGCCCTCGTCGCGCAAGTGGGAACGGGACGGACCCAGCTCTTCATTGTGCGGGCCCGCGGCATGACGGCCCTCCGCCGACGTGCCGCCCACGCCTCTGATTCGTGCTCGCCCTGACCGTCTCCTTCTGCGCACAACTGCCCCGCTCCCCCGATGTCTTCCTCCCCACCGACCCTCGGCATCGACCTTGGCGGAACGAAGGTCGAGGCCGCTCTCGTGGACGCCTCCGGCCACGTTCTCCAGTCGCACCGCCACCCCACGGACGCCGAGCGCGGCCCTGACCGCGTCCTCGACGACATCGTGGACTGCGTGATCGAGTGCCTGTCCGGGGCGTCGAGCCGTGCCGCGGCCGCCGGGATTGGGGTGGCCGGTCAGGTCGACCCCGAGGGGGGCATCGTGCGCACGGCCCCGAACCTGGAATGGGCCGACGTGCCGTTGCAGGAGCGCCTGGAGGCGGCCCTCGACCTGCCCGTCGCCGTGGCGAACGACGTGCGCGCCATCACGTGGGGCGTCTGGCAGCACGGGGCCGGCCGCGGCGTCGATGATCTGGTCGTCATTTTCGTGGGCACCGGGATCGGGGGTGGGGTGGTGAGCGGCGGGACCGTGCTCGAGGGAGACCGGGGGGTAGCGGGGGAGCTCGGGCACATCCCGATCCTGCCGTTCGGTCGCTCCTGCCACTGCCCCAACCAGGGCTGCTGGGAGGCGTACGCGGGCGGCTGGGCCCTCGCCGAGCGCGCACAGGAGGCCGTACAGTCCCACCCGGAGGCCGGGACGGCCCTCCGCGAACGGGCCGGATCGGTGGACGACATCACGGGCCGCACCGTGCACGCGGCCTGCGCGGACGGCGACCCGCTGGCCGCCGACCTCGTCGAGGCGACGGGCGAGTACCTCGGCATCGGCATGACCGGTGTCGTCAACGCTTTCAACCCGGCGCGCGTCGTGCTCGGGGGTGGGGTAATCGAGGGACATCCGGCATACGTAGACCACGTCCGCCGCATCGTGGGCGAGCGGGCCCTCCAGGTCGCGACGGACGACCTCAAGATCGTGCACTCCGACCTCGGCGGGCAGGCCGGTGTGGTCGGGGCCGCCACAATCGCCCGTCGCCGGGCCGACCGCGAAGCATCAGCATCCCTGCAGCCCAAGCAGTAGCTTCTCCCTGTAACGAGCCGCTGCCCCTGGCGACGGAGACGACAGCGATTTCTCCCCAATACGGATTTCTCCAATGACCGATCTTCTGGTGAGTGTCTTGCTCTCTGGGCTCTGGACGGCCTTCAAGGACTGGTTTTTCAGCCTCGGGGCGCAGTACGGCGTCGACCCGATCATCTTCGGCAGCATCTCGGTCGGGGCCGTTCCCTTCTTCTGGCTATCGGTGGCGTGGCTCGTGCGCAACCTGCGGCAGGGCCGGTCGCCGTTTCTGCCGGTGGTGGCAACCTCGCTGTGTGTCCTGTCCGCTTACATCTACCTGTTCGTTGCCGGAGAAAACCTGCCGCTCTGGGTCTACGCGCTCGTGGTGGGGCTTATTGGCTACAGCGCCTACTCGACCGTCCAGACGGTGCGGGAAAAGACGGCTGAGACGCCGGACGCGGAGGCAGCGACGGCCCCGAACGACGCGTAATTCTCGATTCGAATTCGTTCCGGTGCGGAATCGTATGGACCTCGAACGACCCCGAATCGAGCTTCCTCATCCGACAAGTCCCGAGTGCACGAGTCATAAGCCCCTCGTTCTCTCACCCGTTGCCATTATACCGAAGCGGAGCGGCCGCGACGCAATGATCGGCTCTCCCTTTACCGTGTCAACGTTCACCGTGCTAACGATCCTTCCTCGGGGGTGAAGGCGACGCGGTGTGTTGGACAGCTCTTCTCGTACGGAAAAATGCCGGTGAACCAGTTATGAGCCTCGAGTTCTGGTACATGCTCCCCGTCGGCATCGTCATCGCCACGGTCGCGATGGCCTCCGGCGTGGGCGGCGCCACGTTCTTCTCGCCGCTGTTTATTCTGGGCCTCGGGCTGCCCCCGGAGCTGGCGGTGGGGTCGGGGCTCGTGGTGGAGGTGTTCGGGTTCAGCAGCGGGGTGTACGCCTACGTGCGGCGGAAGCTCATCGACTACCGGATTGGCGGGATGCTGCTGTCGGCCACCATCCCCGCTGCAATCGTGGGCGTCGTCATCGCGCATTACGCCAACGCCGACATTTTGAAGCTCATCCTGGGCATGGGGCTCTTTGCCGTCGCCGTCAGCTTCCTGCGAGCGCCGGACGAGGAGACGGAAGCGGTTCTGGACGAGATCGCCCGCGAGGACCCGGACGAGGCCGAAACGTGTCTCGTGACGGCGGAGGGGGAGGAGATCTGCTACTCGGTGTGCAACACCACGGAGGGCCGACTCATCTCAGGCATCGGCGGCCTCTTCGTAGGCATGGTCTCCTCCGGCCTCGGCGAGTTGAACGGGTACTTCCTTCTCCAGCGCTGCCGCGTGCCCAGCAGCGTGTCGGTGGCCACGAGCGTCTTCGTGGTTGCGATCACCGCCTTCATCGCCTCGACCGGGCACGTCTACCAGGTGGCGCAGGATGGACTCACGGGCCTCAGCACGATGGGCAATCTGCTGCTCTTCACGGTGCCCGGCGTCGTGATCGGCGCGCAGTTGGGGCCGGCGGTGGCCAAGCGCGTGCCGGACCGCGTGATGGAGATTTTCCTGGGTTGCCTGTTCACGGTCACGGCGGGCCTGCTCCTCGTCGAGGCGGGACTGCACTGACTGCGGTTCCCCCTCGAACCTCGAACCGGAGCGGCTGACTGGGGGCTGGCTGCCGACTTCGTCGAAGCGGATCCCCTCCCGAGCGGGTTGAAGGTTGGAAGGTACGGAGGTTGACGGTTGGGACGTTGGCGCCGAAACGTCTGGGGGAACGTACGTTCTCCTCGTTCCCTCCCATGGCTCCCTTGTCCGAGAAGCACAACGAGTGCTCGGGGACTCGCCCCGCAAACGGTCGCACGCGCAACCTGCCAGCGTTCAACGGATCAGGTCTCACACGTCGGCGGGCTGCCGAAGAAGACCTCCTCGTCGATCCGCTCCACAAAATTCTGGATTGCCTCCGCCCCGTTGAGGGTCGCGTCGACCTCCCCCTCCCGAAAGACCATGAGGGTCGGAACGGTCTCGATGCCCAGCGAGCGCGCCGCCTCCGGGTCCTCCCGCACGTTGAACGTGCCCACCACCCCGTGGTCATCCACGCGGCAGGCGAGGTCGTCGATGGTCTGGAGGGTGGCGCGACAGGCCGTGCAGCGCGGCTCCCAGAAGTCGACGACGACGGGGGCGTCGTCGGGCTGGGACTGCACGGTGTCGCGAAGCTCGTCGACGGTGAAAGAGCGGGCGTTGTCAGCTTCGGGCATGGGAGCGGGAGCTGATTGCGAAAGACGTGTCGCGACGATCGTGGGTAGGGCATCTCGGTCGGACGTTACGGCTCTTCTTCCCGAAAAGCAAGAAGCATACCGGTGTCCCCGGTCGCTACGAGGCAGAATCCAGGGTCCGGTCGAGGTTGTAGGCGGCACTGATGAGGGCCAGGTGCGTGAACGCCTGCGGAACGTTGCCTAGTGCCTCACCGTGGGTCCCGGTCTCTTCGGCGTAGAGGCCCACGTGGTTGGCGTAGCCGAGCATTTGTTCAAAGACGATCCGGGCGTCTTCCAGGCGGGACGGCTCGGCCTGACTGGCCCGGGTAAGTGCCTCCACGAGCCAGAACGTGCAGATGTTAAACGTGCCCTCGTCGCCTTCCAATCCGTCCTCCGTCTCGTCGGCATTGTAGCGGTAGACGAGCCCGTTGGACACGAGGCCGCCGTCATCGGGCGACTGCAGCGTCGCGTCCAGCGTGTTCAGCAGGCGGTCGTCGCCCGGCGAGATGAACCGCACCAGCGGCATCATGAGATTGGAGGCGTCGAGGGCCGTGCCCCCGAACTGCTGCGTGAAGGCCTGCCGGTCGGCGTTCCAGCCCCGCTCCATGATCGCCTCGTAGATCGCGTTGCGGCACCGCTGCCAGCGCGCCTCGTCGGCCGGCAGGGAGCGCTTGCGGGCCAGGCGTAGGCCGCGGTCCACGGCCACCCAGCACATCAGCTTCGAGTAGACGAAGTGCTGCTGCCCGCCGCGCACCTCCCACACCCCCTCGTCGGGCCGCTGCCAGTGCTCACAGACCCAGTTGACAAACGTACGCACCGACTGCCACATCTCGTAGGAAATGCGCACGCCGTACTTGTCGTGCAGGTAGAGGGCGTCGATCAGTTCGCCGTAGATGTCGAGCTGAAGCTGGTCGTAGGCGCCGTTGCCGACGCGGACGGGGGTAGAGCCGCGGTAGCCCTCCAAGTGATCGAGGGTTTCTTCCGTAAGCTCGGTGCGCCCGTCGATGCCGTACATGATCTGGAGGGGGCCCTCCCCGGCGGCCGCCTCCCCGCACAGGCTGGAGAGAAAGTCGATAAAGTCGCGCGCCTCCTCCGTGAAGCCGATGCGCAGGAAGGCGTAGAGCGTAAAGGCGGCGTCGCGAATCCAGGTGTAGCGGTAGTCCCAGTTGCGCACGCCGCCGACGTCCTCGGGAAGGCTGCAGGTGGGGGCCGCGACGATCGCCCCGGTCGGCTCGTACGTCAACAGCTTGAGGGCAAGGGCCGACCGCCGCACCTCCTCCCGCCACCGGCCGGTGTAGGTGCACTGCGAGAGCCAGTCACGCCAGTACTGGACGGTGGCGCGGAAGGCCCGCTCGGCCTCGTTGGACCGGAGCGTCCGGGCGCACCGGTCCGACGGGTCGATGTTGCTCAGAACGAGCGTCGTGTCCTCCCCTTCGTCCAGCGTCACGTCGGCGGCCACGCCGTCACCTGTCCGGTTCAGGGCGACGGTCGTCGAGAGGCTGAGGGCCTGGTCGGTCCCCCGAAAGCAGGCGCCCTCCTCGGTGAGCGTCGTCTCGTGGTCGGCCCGGGCGTAGTCGAAGGCCGGTTCGCACTCGACGCGGAACGTGACCGTGCCCCGCACGGCCCGCACCGTTCGGATGATCTGGCGCTGATCCGGCTCCGACGCCCGGCCCGCCACCGGCATGAAGTCGCGCACCTCCCCCACGCCATCGTCCGAGAGGAACCGCGTGACGAGGACGTTGGTCTCGGGCCAGTAGAACTGCTTGGTCGTCACGTCGTCGCCGCGAAGGGCAATTTGGAAGAAGCCGCCCCGTTCGGCGTCGAGGATGCGGGCAAAGACACTCGGGGCGTCGAACCGGGGCAGGCAGCACCAGTCGATGGAGCCGTCGGTGCTGACGAGGGCCACGGTGTGCATGTCGCCGATGAGGCCGTAGTCCTCGATCGGGCGGTAGCCGTCGTGGATGGCGGGGGCGGATTGCGTGCTCATAGAGGCGAAGGATTCAAACGGAGTGCCCCCCGGTCAAACAGAGGCGAGGGGCGAAGGCGAGGGGGGGGGGCAAGCCTGCCCTCGTTATCGGTCGTTGTTCTCGCTAACGAATTCGTGGGTTACCCCCTCTGTTTCCATGACCTGGAGACGGTGGTAGTGGCGTCGGATGGACGGCTTTGCCTCCCGGTTGAGCGGGATCGTAT
>CAYULG010000125.1:0-7658 GCA_964445365.1 uncultured Salinivenus sp.
GCATCACGCGCTACAAGATGCGCCGCCGCCAGGCCCTCCGCAAGCTCGACAACACGCAGGCCGACCTGGAGCGCATCCGCGACCTGACCGACGAGATTAGCACCCAGGTGGAGCGGTTGGAGCGCCAGGCCGAAAAGGCGCAGCAGTACCAGGAGGCCGAAGAGACGCTGCGGCGGTTGGAGCTGATCCTGTCGCAGGTCGAGTACGACCGCCTCACCGACAAGCAGTCCACCCTCGAAGAGAAGCGCGACGAGCACGCCGCCCGGGCCGAGGCGCTGGAGGCAGACGAGGCCGAGATGGAGGCCCGTCTGGAAACGCTGCGCGAGACGCTGGAGGAGCGGGAGGCAACGCTGCAGGAGCGACGCGAGATCCTGCAGGAGCACCGGACCCGCGTCAGCGAGCTGGAAGCCGAGCAGCGGCTCCAGCGGGAGCGGCTAAACCGGGCTCGGAGCGACCGGGAGGAGGCCGAGCAGGCGCAGGAAGCGGCCGTCGAGCAGCGCGAGGCCCTTACCGAGCGCGTCCAGCGACTGGAAAGCACGATCGAGCAGGCGCAGCCCGCCGTGGAGGACGCCGAGGAGGCCCTGGCAGCGGCCCGTGCGGAGCGGGACGACGCCAAGGCCGCCGCGGCCGATCTGCGTGAGCGCGTCCAGCGCCTCCGCGAGAAGGCCGAGGCCGCCGCGGACGAACAGGCCGAGCGGCGCCGCCGGCTCGACCAGCACGCAAACCGGCAGGAGATGCTCGAAGAGGAGACGGAACGGATCTCTGAACAGCTGGAAGACCTCGATGCGAAAGCCGACACGCTCGACAATCGGATTGCAGAGACCCGACGGCGCCGGGATGATCTACGGGAGGAGGTTGGGGAGGCGGAAGCGGCGCTGGAGCAGGCCGAGGCCGAACACCGGGAGCGGGAGGAGGTGCTCGATCAGGCCACCGATCGCCTCCAGGAGCTGGAGCGCCAGCGCGACGCCGTCGAGGCAGAGGTCGACCTGCTGGAGGGCCTCGTGTCCAGCTACGACGAGCTCTCCGACGCCGTGCAGTACCTCGCCACGGACGGGGGCCTGGGCGATATGAAGACGGTGGCCGACGTGCTCGGCTGTGACGACGACGTACGGGTGGCCCTCGACGCCGCCCTCGGCGACTTGGCGTCCTGCGTCGTCCTGGAAACGGCCGAGGAGGCACGTGCCGCCATTGCCCGGCTCCGCGACGCCGAGCAGGGCCAGGCGTCCTTCGTTGTCCTCGACCACCTGCCGGACCCGCCCTCGCCCGGTCCAGCCCCGAACGGCACCACGCCCCTCCGCGACGCGGTGCGTACCACGGCCCCGCCCTACGGCGCCCTCGCCGACGTGTTGCTGCACGACTGCTACCTCGCCGACTCGCTCGACGACGCGGAGACGGCCGCCACCCGCACCGACCAGTCGGTCCGCGTCTTTGCCCCGACGGGGGAGTGGGTCGACGGGCGCGGCATGCTCAAGGGGGGGAGCGATGCCGAGAACGTGTCTCCCGCCGCCAGCCGCCTCGGGCGGCGTGAGCAGTTGGAGCGGGCCCGCGAGCGATACGCCGAGCTGCAGCGGGCCTGTGACGAGCAGGAGGAAACGGTAGACGAGGCACGCCGGGCCTTCGCCGCAATTGAGATCGAGGCCAAGCGCACAGCGCTCGATGAGGCGGAGGATGCCCTTGGCCAGGCTGAGCAAGACCTGGAGCGCCGTCGGTACGAGCGGGAGTCGATCAGCGAGCGCCATACCGAGCTCCGCGACCGGCTCGACGAGGTAGACGATGAGCTCACCGAGCGGGCGGAGCGCGCCGAGTCGCTCCGCGCCGAGGTGGAGGCCGGGCAGGAAGAGGTCGAAAAGCTTCGGCGGGAGCGGAGCGAGGCAGAGGAGGCCCTCGAAGAAGCCGAGGCCCGCGAGCGGGAGGCCGTCGACGCCTTCAGCGACGCGCAGGTGGCGGCCGTTGAGGCCCGCAACCGGCTCGACAACCTGGAGCAGGACCTGGAGCGGGCCCGCGAGCAGATTGAGCAGATCGATCAACGAACCGACCAGCGCGCCCAGAAAATCGAGGAATTTGAGGATACCATCGAGGAGGCGCTCGACAAGCAGACCGAACTCGACGATAAGATCGAGTCCATCCGGGCGGAGCGGGAGTCGCACGACGAAGCCGTGGCGGCCGCGGAGGAGGCCCTTCAGGAAACGAAGTCGGAGATTGCCGAAGCCGAATCCGACCTCCGCTCTCTGCGTCAGGAGCGAGAGTCGGCCCTTAACAAGAAGAACGAGGCCGCGGTTCACCTCGCCGAGGTCGAAACGCGCATTCAGGACGTGGTCGAAAGCGTCGAGGCCGACTTTGAGCGCGACCTCGCGGAGGACCCGGTCGACGTGCCCGAGGACTTCGACGAGGATGAGGCCCAGTCCGAGGTGAAGAGCCTGCGCGGCACGATCAATGCGCTGGGCGACGTCAATCCCCTTGCGCTGGAGGAGTACGAGGAGGAGAAGGAGCGCCTCGACTTTCTTCGGGAGCAGAAGGCCGACCTAGAGGAGGCGGAGGACACCCTGCTCGACACCATCACAGAAATCAACGAGACCGCGGCGGAGCGCTTCTTCGAGACCTTTGATCAGATCAAGGACAGCTTCGGCGACATCTTCACCGAGCTCTTCGGCGAGGGGGCCTCGGCGGAGCTCAAGCTCGAGGACCCGGACGACCCCATCGACTCGCCCATCGAGATCGTCGCCAAGCCGCGCGGCAAGCGGCCCGTGACGCTCGACCAGCTCTCCAGCGGCGAGAAGGCCCTCACGGCCACGGCGCTCCTCTTTGCCATCTACCTCGTAAAGCCGAGCCCGTTCTGCGTGCTCGACGAGGTCGACGCCCCCCTCGACGACGCCAACGTGGAGCGATTCATGAGCCTCGTTCGCCGGTTTGAGGACGACACCCAGTTCATCCTCGTCACCCACAACCAGCGCACGATGGGCCTCTCGGACCGCATGTACGGCGTCACGATGGAGGAACAGGGCGTGTCGAAGCTCGTCGGCGTCGAGTTCGACGAGGCGGTGGAAATTACGGAGTAGGGGCGGCTGCTCCCTGCGTCCCGATCAGTATCCCGCCTTCCATCCGGGCGGGGGCGGAAGGTTGGGCAGGAGGTCCACCACGGCGAACGTTTCGACGCTCATCCAGAGAACGAACACCAGATACACCCCGATGAGGCCCCAGGCCTCGGTGGTCGTAAGCACCATGTGTGAGCGCATCACCAGAAATACAATGAGTGTCGCCAGGATGAGCACGCCCATCATGGGGGCGGCGGCCGAGTAGTTGATGACGACCGTGCCGGCCACCAGAACCCCGGCCGGGATGCACACCAGCAGGTCGAAGACGTTGCTCCCGAGCACATTTGCGACGCTCGTCACGGCGTTCCCCGCCTGGGCGGCCCGCACGCTCACGAACGCGTCCGGCACCGACGTGCCGGCGGCCACTACGGTGATGCCCCACAGAAAGCTTGGGGTGCCGAACGCGCTCCCGAGCCCGATGGCCGACTGAACGAGCCCCTCGACCCCTATCAGAATGACGACCAGGCCGGCCAGGAGAATGCCCACCTGCTTCGGGACGGAGAGGGGACCGGCAACCTCGTCCGGCTCGTGGTCCATCGTATCCTGGTATTGCAGGAATACGTAAAAGACGTACAGCGCAAGCGGAAACACGACGAGCCCACGGGTGACCTCGCCCGCGATTGGGCCGCTTCCGTCCCCAACGGGATTGTAGATGACGGCGAACGAGAACGTCAGGAGGAGGGCCGCAATGGCAATGACGTAAAACTGCACCTCCTTGTAGATAAGGTCGCGGGTCGACTCCAGGTCTTCCCCGACCCAAAGACCGGCAAGCGCCGGAATCATCAGCACGTTGAAAAGAGCCGACCCGACGATGGCCGCTACCCCGAGTGCGAACTCCCCGTGGAGAAGCGTAGCGAGGACGGCCGTGGAGAGCTCCGGGAAGCTGGACCCGACGGCCAGTACGATTGCACCCTGCACGAGCGGAGGCAACTCGTAGTAGGCCGACAGCTTTTCACTGGAGGTCTCCAGCCATTCGCTGCCCTTCCACACGACCGCCGTGGAAACAATCGCGAGGCCCAGGTAAGACAGAATCGTCAAAAGCACGGTCATGGAAGCGCCGGGGCGAAGAACGAGGCGGACGTGAGGCGTAAAGCGGGAGGCCAGACAGTGGGGGCCAGGTGAGCGTGGTCGTGTCGTGCGCTCTCTCGAGGGGACTGTTTTGATTTCACCCGATGGGGGCTCAAGCGGAATGTGACAATTGCAGACCGGCGACGCCCGTTCGATCAAGTGCCGCTCTGAAGGAGTCGCGAGCACCCGGGCCGACCCGAACGGCTTTCGATTACAAGACGCTCGAAAATCAAAAACGGTCTCTAAGTCGAAAGCACCAACCGACGCTCAGAAGCGAAGTTCACGAACAGACGCGCAGTCCCACTGTCCTTCTTCTCCTCCCAGGATGAAACGAATCGTTTTCCGGGCGGAGAAATGCTATTTCCAGTCGCGAGGCGGGGGGGGTTGGTTGGGACGTTGGCACGACGTGTCATCGTGTCGCTCTCAAGATTCCCACCTTCATGGACGATCCGCGCCTCGACGAACTGTTCACGCTCGGCAGCGACTAGGGATGGGTCCTCGGCGTATTGGCCAACTGCCCTGCTCGGCTTCTTGACCCACGCCGTTCTCGCCCGCGCCGCCCGCCCACTGCCCCGTAACGACGGAGACGTGTCTCCGCTCTGGGACACGCTTTTGCGGTCGTCTCAAGGGCCCGTTTCGCCTCCTTCTCCCGACCGTGTTCGTGTACGCGCTACTCCTGCGGTTGGCCCGCAGTTGCCGGCCGGGGCCGAAGCGGGCCTTGACGGCGGCCTGTACGTGGTCCTCGTCGGGACCACGACGTGGTTGATCGTCGCCATCCTACTTGCGGGCGAGGAGGCCATTTCCACGTACTACACCACCGACACGCCGGACAACCTGAAGGCGCGAAAGATCGTCACACAGGTTCGCATTCTCCGCCGGGTCGTCACGACGGTCATCATCGTGCTGGCGATTCGCCTCGTGCTACTGCGGTATGAGTCCTTTCGGAAGGTGGGCATCTGCATTCTCGCGTCGGCCGGCATTGTCGATATCGTCGTGGGCGTCGCTGCGCAGAACACCCTCAGTGACCTTACCGATCCGTGGACAAGCTCGTCAATCACTTTCTCCGAAAGATGAGGGCCGTGGTTAGACGTGAGCCGAGATGGATTTCAAACCCCTCTTCACGGATCGGTGACGCCGGTATTCAGATTGCCCTTACCCAGTCCATCCGCGTCGACGATGTGGTGATCGTGGAGGGGGAGTTCGGATGGATCGAAGAGATTACGCTCACCTACGTCGTCGTTCGGGTGTGGGACCGGCGCCGCGTGGTGCTGCCCATCACCCACTTCGTGGAGAAGCCGTTTCAGAACTGGACCCGCACGTCCGCCGACCTGATCGGGTCGGTGTTCGTATACGTGGACTATCGCACGCCCGTCGGGGCGGTTCGAGACGAGCTGCGACGGATCGTCGAGGCCTCGAAGCATTGGGACGGGGACGCCTGTGCCCCCACGTAGGAACGCGACGGACCGGATCGTCGAACTGCGGGCCATTGCCGGCGCAAAGAACGCATCTCAGCTATGGGGGCTGCGGTGCGAGATTCGGGAGAAGCTGATTGCGTATCTCCAGGAGGAGCATCCCGACGCCCTTCCAGTTGCACGGGCAGAACTTCGCGATAGCCGTGACCGGGACCCGGCCAATCTCGGCGGGACCGGCTCGACGTAAACACACCATGCCCACCCGAATCCGTGCGAGGTCCGAGTGGGCATGGCAAGGAAGGACCAGCGCAGAAATAGAACGCTGGTCCGTCTCCACAATGTCAACCTAGCCGTTAGGCGCGAGCGTGGTTCTGCTCGCGGGTCGTCTCCTCCGACGGCCATTCAGCTTCCTGCTCCGGTTCGGGCCAGAGGGTGCGAGTTTCGTCCGACTCTTCCTGAATAAAGGACTCTTGCTCGGGCTTCGGCGTCTGAGACTGTTTCCGGGCCGTCTTGCGAGAGGCCTGTGTGGAGGCATGATTGGCCATCACCAGCGCCGGCATCACGATGAGTGATGACAAGAGGGACCACATCAGGCTACTGGACCAGAAGGACGCGTTGGCGCTATCGAGCATGGCCCCCGCGAAGCTGATCAGGACCCAGACCCCGATGAATGTACTGAGGGCGATAATGAGGCGTCGAACTTGCTTCATAATAGTTTTGGACGAGAGTTGGCAGAGCCCACTCCCATCTGTTTGTGAAATGAACGTCGCACGGTGAATTGACCAAATAGCACCCACCTATAAGCGGGCGCTGGCCCTTTGTTTCATTTTGTACGATCTCCGGTCGAATTTCCTCAAATAAGGCATCGACAAAAACCATTCCAAAAATTCGTTCACGACGTTCTCGCTACTGCATCGGGAAAGACAGGTCGTTTGCCGCTCTGCTGAGGAAAATCGGGAGGACCGCGCCCAATTTCCTGAATCCAGTTCACGAAGTCAGGACGGACCGGAACCGCTGCGGGCCCGCTGTAGGCGCACACACCGGCCATTGGCCGCCTTTCGATTGGGGCGTCCACCGTATGAGGGCGCTGCGCACTCGTTAGCCTTTGATCACGCCGAGGGGACGGAGCTGGGCCACTTTCTGCGAAAGCCCGGCGCCCTCGACGGCCTCAACCACGTCGGCCACGTCCTTGTAGGCGGCCGAAATTTCCTCGCGGACCGTCCGGCTACTCTCGCCACGGACGATAATGCCATCATTGGCTAGCTCGGCGGTAATGTTGCGGTTCCCCGCGACCTTGCGGGCCTGGCGACGGCTCATTTGGCGCCCAGCACCATGGCACGTGCTGCCGAAGGTCTCCCCCATTGCCTTTTCGGTGCCAACGAGCACGTAGGAGTAGCGGCCCATGTCGCCGGGAATGAGGACGGGCTGGCCCACCTTCTGGTAGCGGCCCGGCACGAGCGGATGGCCCGCCGGAAGTGCTCGCGTTGCGCCTTTCCGGTGCACGCATACCTTCTGCTCGTGCCCGTTGACCTGATGGGTTTCGAACTTGGCGATGTTGTGGGCCACCTCGTACACGGTGTGCAGGCCGTGCTCGCGCGGCGTCACGTCGAGCGCCTCCTCAAACGCCTCCCGCGTGTTGTGGGCCATCACCTGTCGGTTGGCGAAGGCGTAGTTGATGGCACACTGCATGCCCCGAATGTACGTCTGCCCCTCCGGCGAGTCGATGGGCGTGCAGGCAAGCTGGCGGTCGGGCAGATCGATGTCGTACTTGTTCATTGCCCGGTCCATGTCCGAGAGGGCGTCGTCGCACACCTGGTAGCCGAAGCCCCGCGAGCCGGAGTGGATGATGACGGTGACCGATCCCTCGTCGAGCCCCATGATGCGAGCCGCCTGATCGTCGTAGACCTCCGCCACGTAGCCCACTTCCAGGAAGTGGTTGCCGGATCCGAGCGTGCCGATCTGGTCGAGGCCCCGCTCCTTCGCGCGGGCCGATACGGCATCCGGGTCGGCACCGCTGACCTGTCCACCTTCCTCGATCACGTCGAGGTCGGCGTCGGAGCCGTAGCCCTGATTTACCGCCCACTCG
>CAYULG010000126.1:0-7585 GCA_964445365.1 uncultured Salinivenus sp.
TTCGACACCGAGGGCGAGCTGCTGTGGGAGCGCACGATCCGGGCGCAGGACCTGACGGTGCCGGGGAGGGACGAATAAACCGGAAAAGGGACGTAGCGTCTGGGAACGCCCGCGTCGATCTCGTTCGTCGCACATCCTCCCGCGGGGAGTGGCTACCACCGGGCGAAGAGCCCCACCGTGCCGCCCGTTCGGGCGAACGGGCCGTCGTCGCTGTACCGGAGGCCGGCCGTCAGGCCGAGAGCGGACGTAAGGAAATGGCGGACGCGCAGGCTGACGAAAAAGGTGCGCGCCACCAGCAGATCGGCATTCGGCCCCACGAGCTCGACGCTTCGTCCGACCCCGCCTTCCAGGTCGATATAGGAGGGAGCGGGCGTCCAGTAGTAAAAGCGTCGGACGCCGAGGCGCTGGGAAACGGCCCACGTGGACGGACGAGGTGTGACGGTGGTTCGGGTTCGGAGATACCACGCCCCGACGTAGCGGGCGAGCCCGGGGCCGAACGAATGGACATCATCGCCTGCGTAGCGCCGCCAGCCGTAGTGGCCCATGAGTTCCCACGACTCGATGGATTGGTACACCTCTCCCTGGAGGTGCCGCTGCGGGCGAACGCGGGCATCCGGCCCGACGCCGATGCGAAGATGACCGTACGCACCGGACCAGAGGTCCTGCCACAGGTCCACGGCGACTCCCTCGTCTGCAATGTCGAAGCGCCGCTGACGGATGAGGCTGGCGACCACCGTCCCCCTCGGAATGTCCCGTTGCAGGACGGCGGTCCAGCGGTGCCAGTCGGCCCGCCCGTTCGAGACCCGGTCGTAGTCGTAGCGGACCGCCGCCTCCCACACGGGCTCGGCCGACGATGAGTCCGGCACCGGCGCTACGTTCTGCCCCTGTACGTCCGAAGGAGCGCAGGGCGCGACGATGGCAAAAACGATAAGGAGAAGCAGGAAACGGTCAGTCATCAGCAGAATCAAAACCAGTTCGTTTCATGACCCCCCACTCTTCGTTGCTTCGGAAGTACGACCACAGCCCCTTGATGCGCCACCAGGCGTTTAGCTGACGGTACCCGAAGACCTCGATCACAGCGAGAAGAAAGAGTTGCGCGAGGTCGGACCCGTCCTCGTACCGCCGGAAGGTCAGTTCCTCCAGCGCGACGGCGCTGAGGGAGAGGGCCATCCCGAGCATGAAGGCCACCAGGAAGAACGCCAGCAGGAAGGGGCCTGAGAACCGGCCCGCAACCAGTGCCACGACGAACGTAATGTAGCCCGCCAGTTCGAGGATCGGGCCGAAGGTTTCCAGCACGTAGAAGAACGGATACGCGAGCAGGCCCACCACGCCGTACCGGGGATTCAGCAGCATGCGTTGGTGACGGATCATGGTGTCGGCCAGTCCCCGCTGCCACCGGTCGCGCTGGCGGCCCAGCGTGCGCAACGTGCTTGGCACCTCCGTCCAGGCCACCGGGTCCGGAATGAAGCGAACCCCGTAGTCCTGCCCCTTTTCGCGGAGCCGCCGGTGCATCCGCACCACGAGCTCCATGTCCTCGCCGACCGTGTCGGTGCTGTAGCCGCCCACGTCCACGACCGTCTCGCGCCGAAACAGCCCGAAGGCCCCGGAGATGATGAGCATGGCGCCCAGCGCGTCCCAGCCCACGCGGCCGTAGTAAAAGGCCCGGAGGTACTCGAGGACCTGCAGCTTCGGGAGCCATTTTTGCGGCATCGACACCTCCTCGACGCGCCCGGACCGGACGGTGCAGCCGTTGGCCACCCGGACGATGCCGCCCACCGCTACGGTCGCGGTCGCCTCCAGGAACGGACGGACCATTCGGATCAGCCCGTCGCCCTCCACGAGCGTATCGGCGTCGACCGCACAGAAGAAGGGGGAATCGCAGAAGTTGATGCCGGCGTTGAGGGCGTCGGCCTTCCCCCCGTTTTCCTTATCGATCACCCACAGGTTGGGGTGGATCTGGCTCTGATAGACCTGGCGCACCGGTTCGGTGGGTAGGGACGCGGTCGGGGGCCGCGACGCGGGCTGGAGGGCGAACTCGTCGTGGAGCCGGTCGAGGGTGGCGTCGGTCGACCCGTCGTTCACCACCAGGACCTCGATGTTTGGGTAGTTGGTGCTCAAGAACCCGCGCGTGGAGGCGATGCAGGTGGCGGCTTCGTTGTAGGCCGGGGCGATAAGCGTGATGGGGGGGACCGCATCGGCCCCGAGGGCCTCCTCGGGGACGTAAGCACCCAACCGGCGGCGGTAGCGAAACACGGCCCGATAGGTAAAAGCCGCCAGAATGGTGTACCCCGTGTTGAGGACCACGAGGTAGCCCAGCAGCATGTAGGCGGTCCACTGCAGTGCCGTACTCATAATTGAGAGGCGGGGAGAAAATTCGAGGCCAGTTCGGAGCGCCCGTGATCGCGGCTGTAGAGCCTACGCAGCGGGGCCGTCTGTCCGAGGTCAAGAAGGCTCTGGGCGGCGCTGAGGGCCACCCATCGGGACTCGTCCTCGTCGACGAGCGTGCCCAGCACGTCCTCGTCCGCCGCCGTGCCCAGTTGGCCGAGTGCCCGGGCCGCGTGGATGCGGACGAACGGCACCGGCGACCGGCAGAAGCGACGCACGATGGACCGGTGCGGCTCCTGGCCGACCGCCCGGAGCAGGCGGAGGAGGCTGGCGATCACCTCGGCAGGGGGGGCATTCGGCGCACTGTCGGCCTCTTGGAGCAGGCGGGCGGCCACCGGGGCGGCCGCCGTGTCGCCGAGCCACCGGAGCGCTTCCGCGCAACACACCCGCACGAACGGGGAGCGGGTCTCGTCGGCCGCCGCCGAGCGAAGGGCCGGTGCTGCGTCGTCCCCCAGTTCAACCAGCGCCGAGCTAATCCGCCGCCGGTCCACGTGCGCCAGTCGATCCAGGCGGGCGAGAAGGCGCTCGGTGTCCGCCGGGCCGCCGAGTTGAGCAAGCCGGCGGAACGCAATTTCGACCACCCGGCCGGAGGGGTCGTCCAGCGCGTCCCGAAGGGCACCGGCCTGCGCCGGCTCCCCCAGCAGCCCGATCCACTGGGCAGCCTGGGCGCGGACCAGCGGCCACCGGGAGCGCAGCTTGCGTCGAAGCCGGGGCATAAACGGGCGGGCGATTGCCTGCATGCGCTTCGCGACGGGTCCTCGAATGGTCGTCGCGTAGGGCAGCAAAAATTGAAGGAAGGCGTCGCGGTGCGTCTTCGACACGTGGTCGACGAGGGAGCGGGGGGGGCGTTCGCCGCTCAGGACCTCCAGGAGCTGCGTGCGCCACGCCTCCGTTCGGGCCGCTCGCTGTCGTCCTCGCAGTCGACGCCAGAAGTGACCCCCCACCGCCACGAGGCCGAACCCCAGCGCCAGCACGGCCAGCCCTGCCGACGCCAGAATCAAAACCAGAAGGAGGTCGGGCGTGTCGGTGCTCAGGCGCTCGATCTGTGAGCGCACCTCCATCCACATGAGAATCGGGGGGCTACTGCGAGGGAGAGCCGGCGTCGAGGGCCGCCGACACGAGGCGCGGGACGCGCAGGATGCGGGCCGTGGCCACGCGGGGCGAAAAGGGAAGGGCAAAGTAGTCGGCCGCGCCCAGCTCGAAGGCCCGGACGACCTCCTCGTCGTTGCCCTGCCGTCCCACCAGCACGAACGGCGGGCGAAGCGTGGGGAAGAAGCGGAGCAGTTCCAGGCCCGTGCGGCCGGGCAGGCGGGTCTCCGCGACCACCACCCCGAAGGCGTGCTCCTGAATCGTGCGCCGGGCGTCCGTTCCGTCGCCGAGCGTGTGGACCTCGGCGTTGGTCCGGCGGAGCCGGTCGGCCAGCAGGTGGCGGCTCGGCTCGTGGGCAAGGGCCAGAAGCACCGAGGCGGGCGAGAGGAGAAGAGACGAGTCGGGCATTCCAGTATGAGGCGACAGAAAAGAGAAGCGAGAGGGGCACCGCTTGACTATCCGTCCGGCGTTGAAGGGCGGTCGTCCCATAGATCCGCCCACGGCGGCGCGTCGATCAGGGACGGCAGGTCCTCGGCGGGTACGGGTCGGGAGAAGAGAAATCCCTGGCCGAGCGGGCAGTCGAGTTCCCGGAGGGTCTCCAACTGGGCGGTCGTTTCGATCCCTTCGGCCGTGACCGTGAGATCGAGCCGCCGGCCCATTTCCAGCACCGACCGCACCACCGACGCAGCTTGGGCGTCGTCGGGGACGTCGATGAGAAGGCCCCGATCGATTTTCAGGCCGTCGAGAGGAAAGTCAATAAGGGTTCGATGCGACGAGTAGCCCGTTCCAAAGTCGTCAACTTCGATCCGGACCCCCAGATCGCGGAGCTTCTGCACCGCGGCCAGATTGGCCTGCTCTCCGTCCGCAAGGGTCCGTTCCGTGACCTCTACCGTGAAGCGGTCGGGCGGAACGTCGTGGCGATCGAGAATGTCAGCGAGAAAGACGCGCGTGTCCTCCTGAAAAAGTTCCCGCTGGGGAAAGTTGCCGTTCAGGCGGATCTTCCAGTGTGAGTTGGGCGACCCCGGGAGTCGGTAGAGCGCCTGAAAGGCCTTTTCGATGACCTGACGACTGATCGGGGCGATGAGGTTCGTCTCTTCCGCGGGCCGGAGAAACGTCCGGGGCAGGGCGATGGAGCCGTCCGGTTGCCGCCAGCGGGCCAGCACTTCGAACCCGACCAGGGTCCCTGTGTGCAGCCGCACGGTCGGGAGAAAATACGGCTCGAAGTTCTCCTGCTCCACGGCCCGGCGAAGCGCCGTTTCACGACGGAGGTGTTTTTTCGCCTCTGTCGTCATCGCTGGCTCGTGCACGGTGATCGAATCCGCCGCCGACTGCTTCGACTGGTACATGGCCACGTCCGCGTCTCCGATCACGTCCTCCGCCGACGCATATCCGGTCATGTCGGCCACGAGGCCCAGACTGGCCTCCAGGCGCATATTCTCGTCGACCACCTCCACCGGCTCCCGGATGGCGTCCAGAATCCGGTGGGCCACCTCAATGGCCGCTGCCTCGTTCTCCACGGATGGGAGCCAGACGGCGAACTCGTCGCCCCCAATGCGGGCCACCTTATCGTCGACCCGCACGGCGGCCCGAAGCTGGTCGGCCACGTGGGCCAGCAAGTGGTCCCCCGCGCGGTGGCCAAGGGTGTCATTCACGTGCTTGAACCGATCCAGATCAAGGAAGAGGACGGCGCCCTGCGGCGACGCGTCCGCATTCAGGGCGTCCTGAATGTGCTTCTCCAACGCCGGCCGCTCCAGGGCCCCGGTCAGGGGATCGTGGCGGGCCTGGTGCCGGAGCTCCTCAACCTGTTCTCGCTGCTGGGTCACGTCCCGCTGCACAGACGCCCAATGCGTGAGGGTGCCGTCTTGGTCACGGACCGGAGTGATGGTCCAGGCCAGGACGTAGGGCGTTCCGTCTTTCCGGTAGTTGATGGTTTCGGCCTCGACGGGTTCTTCGGCCTCCAGGGTGTCCCGGACCCGGTCGAGCGTCTCGCGGTCCGTCTCCGGCCCCTGAAGCATGCGGGGCGTACTGCCGAGAAGCTCGTCCCGGTCGTAGCCCGTCATTTCCATGAGGGCCTCGTTGACCCAGGTAATCTTGGGACCGGGCGGATCCAGGGGAGCTCCTTCGGTCACGAGGACCGACTCGTCGATTTGCTCGACGACGGACGTCAGGTACCGGACCTGGTAGCTCTCGCGTCGGGCCTCCAGCAGATCGGTGGCCACGCCGGCCAGTTGGGCCAGTAGGGTTCGATCCTCCGTGCCGAAGGATCGGGGCTTCGGATTCGTAAGGCACAAGGTCCCCACGTGGAGCCCGCCGTCCATCGTCAGCGGCGCGCCGGCGTAGAATCGGATGCCTTCCTCCTCGATGAGGGCATTTTCTCGGAAGCGCGGATCGGTCTTGGCGTCTTCGACGACCATTACGTCGTCCCCCTGAATCACGTGGGTACAGAAGGACTTCTCGCGGGGCGTTTCGTCGAGGCTGAGCCCGCAGGTGGCCTTGAACCACTGCCGCTCCTCGTCCACGAGACTGACGGCCGCCCCCTGCACACCGAAGGCCTGCTGAGCCACCTCGGCAATCCGGTCGAAGGCGGCTTCCGGCTCGGTGTCGAGGACGTTCAGGCGGTGGAGGGCCGCCAGGCGATCGGCTTCGTTATTGGGAGAAGCCATGTGCGCGAGTACGTGGGTCGGGGAAAGGAGGCGAGAAGATACGAGGCAGTCGTCTTCCGACGCTCAGGATCGAGCTTCTCGCCCATCTAGACGATATTACAACTCAAGTTGTGAGTTGGCGGGTTTTGGGTTGAGCGTTTACGCAATTGGACGCTGAAACCGATCGAAAATCCGGGAATGACCGCGGATTTCCGTGGTTTCGGTTTGGCTGGGCTACTGGAAACACAACCCTCAACTCACACAACGCATAACCTACAACCTGGGTTATTACACGCCTACCGCTGCGCGGTTGATCGGGCCGAATCGTAACGAGTCCCTGTGCGCGCCCCTTTTTCTCTACAGCCACCGGCGCACGCGCTGGCGGTACCGGTCGTAGTCCTCGCCGAAGAGGGCCGATAGGCGCTTCTCCTCGCGCTGCACCACCCGTCGCAGGTACACAAGCAGCGGCACCAGGGTCACGAGCGGCCACACGCTGTCGATGAGGAGGCTCGCGCCGACGTGGACGAGGCTGTGGCCCACGTAGATCGGGTTCCGGCTGAGTTGGAACGGACCGTCCGTGATCACCTTTGGCGGCTCGTCGGCGTGGGACGGATGCTTGTCGTGGGACCGCATCGTCCAGAGTGCACCGCCGAACAGCAGTGCCCCGGCGGTGACCAGGCCGACGCCGAGGGACAGGTTCCAGACCCAGGGAAGAAGCGTAGAGGGCCAGACCCACTCGATGCCCACCCCCACGAGGAAGGCCGCGAGCGACAGCAGCGGGGAGGGGGCGAGGATGGTGCCGGGCGCGGCCTCTGCGGACGGCCCGCCGTCGGAAGGAGGGTCGTTTGCGTTCGCTGGCATGCTCGCGATGGACGGGCGATTCGAGGGCGGGGCTGTTTTCGGGAAGGTGCCGGCGGACGGACGCCGGATGATCCGCCAAGGTGCGCGACGGCCTTCGGACGCGCAGGTGTACGGCCGGGGGCAAGGAGGGATTGCCGAGCCGGCTGTCACGATGGACGTTGGGCCGGAGGGAAGGGGGTGGATGGGGACGAACGACAATCTCTACCGCCGACCGGCGACGGATACGGCCTCGCGAGCCGTTCTCCTGGACTCGGCGTACGTGGAGGCGGGCCGTCACAAGACCCGGATCGACGGGGCGGGCCTGGCGAGCGACGTGTACGTTCTTCGGCTTCGGGCGGCCGGACAGACGCGGACGCAGAAGCTGACGGTGGTGAAATAATCCGCCTACATGTCGAGCGCATTCGGAGCGTCCGGAGCAAGCGCAGATCCGGAGCGCTCCCCGTCTGCCCCGAAAAAACGAAGTGCTCCGTCCTCGTCGCAGATCCACACCTCCTGCGCCCCCTCGTCCAGATAAAGCTGCCGCCTCTCTCCCATCTCCTCGTCGGTATTGCTTGTGGAGCGAACCTCCACGCACAATTTCGGCATGACGGGACTTGCTTCCACATCTT
>CAYULG010000127.1:0-7584 GCA_964445365.1 uncultured Salinivenus sp.
CAGGATCGAAAAGATGGCCAGCACGATGCTGGCAATGCCGAACGCAGACGTCGATATCAACTTTAACACCACCAGGAGTGCTACAACGTTCAGCACTTTGCTGACGGTTGTACCTACCCCCGAGTACAAGAAGGACCGAATGACCTGCCAGGAGAAGGACGCGTCGTCCGAACTTGGTTGCTGGTTTGAAGTGTCGGGGTCGGCCACGTGTGGATGCGGAAAACGCCGGTGAGCGGAGACGAGGCGACGGTCAGCGGTTCTCTCCGCTGCGCTTGGCCGGGCAGATGTGCCGGGTCCCATCGACACCCTCAGTCGCGTGTCCTCGCCGGGCGCCGTCTGACATTGTTTCAATGGTTTCAAAAATTCGGGGCTTCAAACATCGCCGTAGACGGACCGTTCGCCGGGGGCTGTGAACTTCTGAACTGTTCACGGGACCGCAATTGACGCCCTGTCTGCAGGAAACGATTTTGCGGGTGCTTATCGTTTCCCGGTACGCTTGCCCGTTCCCGTTTTCTTTACGCGGCAGATGCCCGTTCCCCGCCTTCGGCACTGGCGCCAGACCGACTGGTCTGCTTACAACAAGGACCGGCACGGCGGTGTACCAAAACCTCATGCTTCAGACTCGCTAATCCGGGCCTTTCTGCGGCGTCGCCGATCCGTGAGTGCACGCGCGCAGCACGTTCTCTGAACAGTCGGGGCCCCGGGCGCAACCATGCAACGGCGGCTTCCCGAACCCTATCCTACCGGTATGCCTGCACCTGACTTCATCATCATTGGCGGCCAAAAATGCGGGACGACGTGGCTCCGCTACCACCTTCGCCAGCATCCGCAGGTGCACGTTCCCACGAAAGAGGCCCAGTTCTTTAATAGGTGCCATCGTCTCGCGCGCGGCCAATCCTGGTACGAATCCTTCTTCGAAACAGCCGCCCCCAGCCAGATTGTCGGAGACAAATCGCCGGACTACCTGTGGACCACGTCCGATGGGACCCGGAATCACATTGCCGGCTCCCACGAGCGCATTCACGACCTGTACCCCAACATGAAGCTCGTAGTGACGCTCCGGAATCCGGTGAATGTTCGACCCTGATCAGATTCTCCTCTTCCTGTTTGAGGAGGACATTCTGCAGGCTCCCCAGCGAACCCTCCAGCGTCTATACGACTTCATCGGAGCGGATGCGTCGGTGGAAAAGGCCGACCTCGATCGGAAGCGAGGCGAGCACTACCTGTCGCTCCTAGGTCTGCTTCTCCAGTACTACCTCCTTCCGAAGGACCTCGTCAAGCTGCTCGACCGTCCGCTTCCCTCGACCAAGCTCAACCCGTCGCCCGACAACGTCCTGCGGCTTTACGATCTCTACGAAGAAGAGAATGAGAAGCTCTTCGAGCTGATTGGGCGGCGACCTGCGTCGTGGCTCCGACGCACGACCCCCTCGGCTGCGTAGCGCAGGAGGCGGACGGTCCTGATTCAACCGTTCCCTACAAGTGTGCTGATGTCAATGCCCGACCGCGCGTCCCGCGAGTCCCCGACACCGACCGAGGACCCCGCCGTCGTGTTGTTCGACGGGGTGTGCAACCTGTGCAACGGTGCGGTCAACTTCGTCATCGACCGCGATCCGGACGGCTACTTTCGCTTCGCCCCGCTGCAGTCGGACGTGGGCGAAGAGATTCTGGCCGATACCGACGCGGCGGATGTCTCGCTCGACACCATTGTGCTCGTGGAGGACGGCGAGGCGTACGACCGATCAACGGCGGCCCTCCGGATTGCCCGGCACCTGACGGGGCCGTGGCCGCTGCTCTACGCGTTCATCGTCGTTCCCCGTCCGATCCGCGACGCGGTCTACAACTGGGTCGCGGCCCATCGGTACGACTGGTTTGGCCAGCGCGATCAGTGCCGCATGCCGACGCCGGCGCGCAAAGACCGCTTTCTCAAGTATGAACCGCACTGATGCGGCGTGACCTCCGACTACGTTGTCTGATCCAGCCGTTCTTGAATGAATTGGAGGATGCGCTCGGCGCGGCGCGGCCACGTGTGGTCTTCGATATCGGCCCGGGCCGCGGCACCGAGGCGCTCGCGGGTGTCCGGGTCGTTGAGCAGGGCTCGTAGCTGGCGGATGGCGGCGTCGGGGTCGTCCGGCGGGACGAGCGCGGCGTTCTCGCCGTCCTTCAAGAGCTCACGGAGATCGGGAGAATTAGGGGCAAGAATGGCGCGTCCGGCGGCCATGTAGGGAAAGGTCTTCATGGGGAGCACGGTGTTGCCGACCTCCTTCAGCGGCGTCGTGGAGGGGGGGATGAGCAGTACGTCGGCGGCGTAAAGATAGGGAGTCATCTCGTCGAATGGCTGCCAGGACACAACGCGAACGTTGCTGAGGGCGGCAGCTTTTCGTTCTACCGGTCCATCTCCTTCCGATCCGACAATGACGAACTGCACCTCGGGGAGGGACCGTGCCATGTCGAGCATCAGCCCGAGCCCCTTCTTCATCGTGACACGCCCCGCGTACGTGACGGTAGGGCGGTCGGGCAGGCCGCAGTGGTCGCGGGCTTCCGATTGAGAGCGGCGAGGAGATAGGCGGTCCGGGTCGTAGCCGGCGCGGGCCGCAAGTAGCATGTCGGGGTCGAGCCCTGCGTCCTCGTAGCTGGACCGGGCGTGTTCGGAATGGAGCACCGCCCCCAGGAAGCGTGGATGGCGGGCAACCCAACGGAAGAACGGAGCGCTCCACGGCTGCTGGTAGGGCCACGGACGGTAGGTCTCGTAGACGATGGGGCGGGTGCCGAAAAGCAGCCCCCCTAAGAGAATCGGAAGGGTGTAGGTGTAGAGCACGTCGGCCCGGCGAGCCGCTGGATGAAGAGGGCCGACGATGCCCTGCGCCACCTTCTCGATGCCGCGAATGTTCGGGTACACGCTTCGAATGGGCGCAACCTCAAACGTCGGATCGACCTGGTAATAGTCGGCGATGGCGTCGCGCCCCGGCTCCGGGTCGAACCAGTGCTCCGGCTTTACGAGAGTGACCTCTGCCCCAGCCGTTCCGAAGGCCGCCACCGTCGAGATCATGTACTCCGTGTCGGTGGCCGTCTGGGGGAGGAGCTGATCGGTCAGATATGCAATGCGCATGGGGGAGACGCCAGAAACACAAAACAGGCCGTGAGTCTCGGGAGGCGGGCTGCTGCCTGCCCGCACAGGACGTTGGTCGTTTCCACTGGGAGGGGACGACGTGCCTGGCCGTGCGGCTACCCGCTTTGCGAGCGTGCCGTTTCCTCCCGCTTCTTCCGGAGGCTTTTCATCAGCGCGTCGAAGCCCCGCTTCCGCACCACCGTCTGGAACGAGCGGGCGTACCCCTCCGCCGTGCTCACCTCGTCGACGACAATGTCCTCGGCCTTCCACGCGTCGTCCCGGCGCTTCAGGATGTACTCGACGGGCGTGCGGGTGCCCTCGTACTCGGTCATCGTCCGCACGTAGGCGCTGTCGCCCTGTACGGTAATCTGGTCGAAGGTGACCTGCGAGTTGTACACGTCGAGATCACTCATCGACTGAGCGCGCACCACGTCCTGGAAGACAGCGACGAACTCCTCTCGTTGCTCGGCACTCAGGTCCTCCCAGTGCGACCCCAGCGCCGTCTGTCCCATCACGCGGAAGTCGATCACCCCGTTGATGAGCTCCTTCAGCCGCGCGCGCTGGGCCTCCGTGTAGTCCTCACTGCCGCTGAGGATGGATTTGATCTCCTGATCGCGCTCTTCGAGCATCTGACGGATCTCCGCCTGGGTCGACGCCGGGCTCGATTGCTGACCCTGAGCCGGGGCGGGCGTCGTCCCGAGGAAGGGCAAGAGAAACAGGGCGAGGAGACCGGCAGAAAGCGATCGAGAGCGGCACAGCAGGGCGAACGTCATGAGTCTGGTAGTCAGATTGGAAAGAAGCCTGTTCGAAGGCAAATCAGTTCTTCGTGTCTGTGTCGTCAATAAGCGTGCCGTTCGTCACACGTTCGGTGAGCGTGCCCGTGGCGCGCAGGAGCTTCAGGACCGCCACGTTGTACTGTTTTACGGCCTCGTTGTAGCGGGCGCGGGCCTCCAAATCGGCCCGCACCGCCTTTACGAGGTTTTCGGTATCGGCAAAGCCGAGGTCGAAGTTGATCTGCTCGGTCCGCAGCCACTCGCCGGAGATGGTCGTCGAGCGGTCGCGGGACTCGAAGGCGGTTTTCGCGACGATGAGGTTGCGGAAGGCTTCCTCCACCTCGAACTGGACGAGCTGGCGGGCGGCGGTCTGCTGGTGCTCCACCTTCTCGAGCTCGGCCTCGGCCTGCTCCACCTTTGCCTTCGTCTGACCAAAGTTCAGGTTTTGTTGGATGCCAATACCGGTTTGGGTGCCGGTGCCCATGAAGGAGTCGCCCACAAAGGCGTTATCGGGATTGGGGCGCTCCGGCAGCGTGACGCTCTGGGAGAGGCTGGCCTGCACACCGATTTTCGGGTAATAGTTGGACTGTTCAACGTCCACGAGCGCCTCGCGGGCTTCCACGCCCGCCCGGGCCTGCTCCACCTCGGGCCGGTTCCGCAGGCCGAGTTGGATATAGTGGTCGAGTGAGTCCGGATGCATCGAAAAGTCGAGCGGCCGGAGCTCATCGTCCGCCGCCCGAACGACCGTTTCCTCCGGCAGAAAGAGCTGGCGCCGCAGGGCCGACCGGGCCGTGGCCTGGTTTTGCTCGACCTCGACGACCCGACGTTTCACCTCTTCTTCTGTGAGTCGGGTCTGGAAGAGGTCCGCCTGATCGACGTCCTCGTCTCCTTCTTCAAGAAGACGGTTGATTTCCTTCTTTGCCCGGTCGACGACCTGCGTCGTGCGGTCGGCCAGCCGGGCGAGGGCTTGTGTGAGAAGGACGTTGTAGTAGATCTCGCCGGTGCGTGCGGTCACCTCCAGGGCCTTCTGCTCCACCCGGGCGTCTTCCACGTCCACGCCGTGCCGGGCTGCCTCAATGTTTCCGGAGAGCTCGCCCCACGTAAACAGCGGCTGGCGCGCAACGATCTCGACGCGGCTGAAGGGACGGAGGGCGCCCAGCGACCAGTCATTTTCAACGCCCGGTTCGAGATACAACTGGTCGTCGGGCGTGCCGGGCGGCACGTTGTTCTTGTCCAGGCCCGGGGCAAAGGAGGAGGCCGTGTTTAGGGACAAGTTCGTGAGGAAGCGACTGGCCTCGGCCCGGTCCCGGCGCGCCGTTGCGAAGCGGCGCTGGGCCCGGCGCTGGTCGACCTCCGGGCTCACCTCCAGGGCCGTCGTCACGGCCTCCGCAAGGGTGACGCGCACGGTGTCCGGAGCAGGGGCGGCCCGTTGGGCGGGCTGGGCCGCCGCGGAGCCGATGAGCGCAACGAGCAGACCGGCAAAAAGGAGCGTTCGTCCAAAAGCCATGATCACGCAGTAGGATCAATCGCAGAACAGGCGCGCGCTGGTTCACGTCCCGGCGCTCATCCCTTCGATTCCGTCCGAGAACGCCGCCGTGTCCCCCGGCGAAGGTAACGGGGACCCTCTCCGTCGAGCAATCGGGCACATGCCCGTGCTCGTTCCGTACGAGTGACAGGTTCTGCCGCTTCGTCAGCTCTCCACAGATGCCCCTTTCGCCATGCCGGATTCAAACCCCCCGCGCCCGCTCGGGGACGTGCTGAAGGAAGTGATCGATCAACTCGACGTACAGGCGGAGATCGATGAGGCCCGCGTCGTAGAGACGTGGGCGTCCCTCGCCGGAAAGGAGATCAACAGCGTCACCGAATCGGTGTGGATGGACGGCTCGACGCTGTACGTGAAGATCCCCTCCGCGGCGTGGCGGCAGGAGCTCCACATGAACCGCCGCAAGTGGCGCGAGCGCCTGAACGGAGAACTCGACACCAATCCCGTTGAGGAGATCGTCTTCCGGTAGCCTCCGTGAGCACAGGGGCCTGGAGGCATGGACGCGCAGGGCTTCGCCGCGGCGCATCCTTTTCGACAGTCGCTGGCCGTCCGTGATCAGCTGTGCGACTCAACCGTCGAAGGCACTGAAGGCGACGGAGGTGTTGTGCCCGCCGAAGCCGAAGGCATTGGAGAGGGCCAGGTCGACCGGTCGTTCTTCCGCCTCGTTGAACGTGTAGTGGAGGTCGCAGTCCGGATCCTCCTCTTCAAAGTTGATCGTGGGGGGCACCACGTCGTGTCGGAGGGCCTGGATCGACGCGATGGCCTCGACGGCCCCGGCCGCACCGAGCAGGTGCCCCGTCATGCTCTTGGTGGAGGAGACGTTGAGGTCGTAGGCGTGGTCGCCAAACACCTTCTTGAGGGCCTTCGTCTCCGCCACGTCGCCCTGCGGGGTGGAGGTCCCGTGGGCGTTGATGTAGTCGACGTCCGCCGGGTCGATGCCCGCGTTATCGAGGACGCCGTTGAGGGCAAGGCAGACGCCTTCCCCGTCCGGGTCGGGGGCCGTCAGATGATGGGCATCGGCCGACATGCCAATGCCCTCAATCTCGGCGTAGATGGGCGCGCCGCGCTCTCGGGCCCGGTCGAGAGACTCGACGAAAAGGGCGCCGGCGCCCTCGCCCATCACGAAGCCGTCGCGGTTGGCGTCGAACGGGCGGGAGGCGTGCGCCGGGTCGTCGTTGCGCGTGGAGAGGGCGCGCATGCTGGCAAAGCCGGCGATCCCGAGGCGGGTCACGCAGGCGTCGGTGCCGCCGCAGATGGCCGCATCCATGTCGCCTTCCTGAATGAGGCGGTAGGCGTCGCCGATGTTGTGGTTGCCCGTCGCGCAGGCCGAGACGATCGCGTGGTTTGGCCCCCGAAAGCCATGCTGCATCGCAATCTGGCCGGCGGCGATGTCGGGAATGAGCATCGGGATGAAGAAGGGCGAGGTGCGGGCCTCGTCGTTGTCCAGAAAGTACTCCGTCTGGTCCCGAAAGACCTGCATGCCGCCGATGCCGGTGCCGACGACAACGCCAATCCGATCCTTCTGCTCCTGAGGCATCTCTTCGGGGTCGAGGCCCGCGTCGTGGACGGCCTGGTCGGCCGAGGCGATCGCGTACTGGCAGAATGGATCCATGCGGCGCGCCTGCTTGGCGTCGAGGTAGTCCTCCGGATCGAAGCCGTCCAGTTCGCAGGCAAACGTCACGCGCAGGCCCTCCGGGTCGAACGACGCGATGGTCGCCGCCCCGCTTTGGCCCTCCACGAGGCCGCTCCAGTATTCGTCGACCGACAGACCGAGGGGCGTAACCGCCCCCATGCCCGTAACGACGACTCGACGTGACGCGTCAGCCATGACAAAAAGCTTTGTTTGAATCCGTGTGCGACCGCGTATCTTCGCGGGCTCTCTTCGGGCGTCCCCGCGGGCCATTGTTACGGACGGCTGTTACGGACAGCCCAGAGAACGATGCACGCCCGCCACGACGATATCGTCAGCACCCCTCTCAGGCGGCTCCGCGGCTCTTCAGCACGAATCGAGAGGCGGGTCTCAACGGCGGGCAACGTCAGTGTGGGCTTTCCTGTCCGTCCGCTGACTACGCTACCTGCTCTTCGAGGTAGTCAATGGCGTCCCCGACCGTGGCGATTTCTTCGGCTTCCTCGTCCGGAATCGTGAGGTCGAACTCCTTCTC
>CAYULG010000128.1:0-7579 GCA_964445365.1 uncultured Salinivenus sp.
TCGATGTCGCCGGACAGGATGGTTTCGTTGGCCTCCAGATCGCGATTGGAGAGAGCCCCCTGCAAATCACTGGATACAGCTTCCCCCCCCGAGAATCCCCCGTAGAGGCGGAGGCTGTCTGACAGCACAAAGCTCGCGGTCCGATCACCGTCAGATGCACTCACCCCTTCATCCGGATAGTACGTTCCCCCAGCCACCACGACCGTGTCGCCCACCCCGGCGAGTGTGAAGGCATCCTGGAGCGAAGTAAAGGCGTCGGTCCAAGAGGTGCCGTCGTCGGCCCCCGTCGCCCCCTCATCCACGTAGATCAGCGAGGCGTCGCGACGGTTCGGGAAGTACCGTAGGGCATCGTCGCTGAACGACGCAGACGCAGGATCCAACCGACCGTCCGCATCGAAATCCGCAGCTGTCAGGTCTTCCGGAGTGGAGACACTAGTTGCAAAGGTTCGTGCCGACGAGAAAGAGCCCGTCCCCTGATTCACGAACACCGATAGCGAACTGTTCAACGAGGACGCCGCCAAGACGTCCAGTTCCCCGTTCCCCGTCACGTCCGCCGGATGAATGGCACTTACGTTGTCGATCGAGGACGAGATCGTGCCTCCACTCGACCATCCGCTTCCCGTGCTGTCGTACCAGGCCACCGTGTCGTCCCCCTCGGACGCAACGAGGACCTCCGGTGTCTGATCGCTATCGAGCTGCGCCGTCGCGACATCACTCGGACTGCTTTGGCTCGTGGTAATCTCGGACACCAGCGAAAACGCGCCACTCCCCCCCGTTCCGTCGTTGGCGTACCACGGGACGGAATCCCCCCCCCACGACCCGACCACGATGTCCAGCGTACCATTTCCGTCAATGTCGGCAAGGTCCACACTTCGGGGGTCACCGGCAAACGTCGTGATCGACGACGACGAAAATCCAGTCCCCTCATCGAGCTGGTTCTCGTGGAGCGCAACCGTGTCGTTGTCCGACGACACCGAAATGAGGTCGATGTCCCCGTCTCCGTCTACGTCCCCGGCCGCCACCGCACGCGGATCATCGACCGGACTGCTGGCCTGAATGGTGACGCCGCTCTTGAATCCGCCGGTCCCGTCGTTCTCGTACCACGTGATCTCGTCGTCGCTGCTGACGCTCCCCTCTCCCTCTGCTACCACCACGTCGAGCGAGTCATTTCCCGTCAGGTCCGCCAGGACGAGGTCGCGTGCATTGTTGACGCTCGAGCCGAGAACCGTCCCGCTTCCAAAGCTTCCCGTCCCGTCGTTTCGGTATAGGGTCACGGTCCCTGCATTGTCGGCCCCCACCACGAGATCGCGGTCCCCGTCCCGATCCACGTCCCCCGCCGCGACGGCCCGGGCGCCGTCCTCGTTCGACGAAACGACCGTCTCCATCGGAAACTCGGCGAGAGCCGAACTCGACTCCACCGTGTATTCAAAGGTGACCGTACTGTCGAGCCCCACAAACGCCGTATTTTCCAAACTATCCCCGAGCACGGTTACCGACACTTTCTCGCCCGGCCCAAAGGGACTCGGCGTGTAGGTCAGTTGGCTGCCGCTCGTGCTCACGGTCCCGGACGCTTTTCCGCTCTGATTGCCCGCTACGAAAATGTCGTCCGCGTCTGCCGAGCTTATGTCTGAGGAGAAGTCGAGCGTGATCGAGGCCGTCGTCGAGATGTCGCGGGCGTTGGGGCTGGGAGTCGTGGCCGTCAGATCGAAGGTACGGGGGTCGAAGATTAAAGCTTCCTCGTTGGTCGCATACGCAGTCCGCCCGACCATAGCCAGTTCATCTTTCCCGTCGTCGTTATAATCTCCCCACACCGCTTGACCTTGCCTTGTGTCGTTTACGCCCCCCTGTGCGAGGGAGAATCCCCCCTGCCCGTCCCCTTGATAGATTCGTGTTTCACCTCCGCTCCCAAAGCCGCCGCAGCAATCATCGGCCTCGCCAACTGCGATCAGGTCGAGATTCCCATCTGCGTTGTAGTCTCCCCAGTCCGCATTTCCGTCGTTACCCGTACCGGTGAAACTCGTCACCTCTGTAAATCCTCCGGTTCCATCGCCTCTGTACACGACAACCCGGTCATTGATACTATTCTCGACAGCCCCCGCAGTGACCAGGTCGAGATCCCCGTCATTATTGTAGTCCCCCCAGTCCACTCCGCCATCATACTGATCGTAGCTCAGGGTACTCACCTGGGTGAAGCTAGACCCATCGCTATCGTACACCCTGGTTACGTAATCAGAGCTTGATCCTTCCTTTAACCCTATGAGAGCCAATCCCTCATAGCCGTTACCATTGTCATTGAAATTTCCCCAGGCCACGGCAGCAAAGTCTACATCTTCGAGGGTGGAACTGCCGACGGCAGCCCCGAGACCACTCCCTCCTCCAGGATATACCGCAGACGTGTCATTACCGGCAACCACGAGATCATCGTACCCATCCCCGTTGTAATCACCCCAGTCGATCCCGCCCGAAACACCGGCAAGTGTCTCACTCAACCCACTCCCCACACTCAATTCTGTGAAGGTCCCGTCCCCATTTCCCTCATAAACTTTCGTTACAACCGTGTCACTCAACGTTCCTTTGTGCCCTGCCACCGCGAGGTCGAGGTTCCCATCCCCGTTGTAATCCCCCCAGACGACCTCCCCTTCACGTCCTACGTCTACGACGTTCGACGCGCCAAGCTCATTGAAGGAGCCCCCATCCGTAATCTCATAGATCACCGTCCTGCGCCGACTATCACCGGCATCTCCAGCGGTAGCGAGGTATTCCGGAACGTCATCCCCATCAGCATCCCCCCATGCGGCCGAGCCATAACGTCCTCCTTTCAGAGTATTGACCTGTTCAAACGGGGACTGTGCATGGACGGGGTTCAATCCGAATCCCCCCAGCATAACGAGAATCCCTCCGAGTGCAATCGCAAGATGTCCCCGACTTGCAATGAACGCCACTCGTCTGGAAAAACTCGCGAAGAGTAGCACGAACATTTGTAGCAATCTAGAACGGCTCATATAGCGGAAACATTTTGTCGTCTCGAGAGCGAACCCTCTCGTTCTCACAGCATCCTCTCCATCACCTGCGTACTCAACTGGCTCAGTACGGCCGGCACCTTCGTGCCCCAACGGTGACGTCAGCGGCGGTCAGGGAGCCCAGACTCGTCCCATAGATTCGGAGCGTCGTCCCGGGCTCCGCTCTCCGACTCGACGTCTGTAACGGTCTGCGCCGCCACCGGCGATACTCCCATCAAAACGACGGCGAATCCCCCTCCGATCAGTATGGCCGCAACCGCCGCCATAACCAGGAGGCGAGCGGCGCTCGCCAGCGACATCCCCTGGTCTAGCAGAACCGGAAGTGTACAGCTGCCAGAGCGTTTTGAGCAGTCACGTTGCATCATGAGAAGGGGGGCAAATCGAGCTTCTTGTGTGCATGTTTAGTGGGCCCCGATTGCTGTTTTCCCCTAGGCCCGTCCGGGGGGCCGAATAGAAAACCAGTAGCAGTCCGAGTGTCAGGCGGACCGGTCCGAGCTGCCCTCCAAATTTTCTAGGTCCCAGTTTTCCAGGACCGACTGTGGGTTCGAAAGCGGAATTTGCCATCCCTCATAACCACCGTCAACGTGAGCGTTATGGACGGACAGTGGTAGTGGGGAATGTCATGCTCCGTGCAAACTCCTCGCCACAACTTTCCCGACATCCAGAACCCTCGTTCTCACGCCCTAGAGTGTAGAACGAACGAAAGGACTGAATCCGGACACTGCTGTGGAGGGGCCAGAAGTGTCGTCCGGCGGAACAGCGGTGGGTCGTGCGCTCCATTCCGGTGGGTTTCTCCTTTCCGTCAGTGGAAAATCAGAAACAGCAAGGACTCCTGCTTGCTGAGATGTTGCACATCCTTGCTTCAATGTTGCACACCGTCCCAATTCGCCCGGGTCGGCCCGTCTCCTCTCTCGCATGGGATGGGAGAATCGGGCTCTCTATTCCCACCGGCGCAAAAATTCGCCGAACATACACATACGGATGTCTGACGCACTCCGGGCACACTCGGAAACAGCAACACGTGCCGGGCCCCTACAGGCTCGAAAGGCCGTGGTGGGGGAAGTTACGAACTGGGTATGTTACCAGCTCTTCAAAGGGGGGCGTCAGAGTAGACAATCCCGGACCGATTCCTGAGAAATCCTCGTGACATGCGAGTCCTGTTCCCCTCCAATGGTCCCTGGCGCACTGCGCCGAGCGGCACGGCGGGGCCGACCTGATCGGCGACGCCAGGAGAGAAGAAAGACGTCCAACTGCCTAAAATTCGCCGGTGATGCGAACCCCACCGCCGAGCCCGAGATAGGTGCCGTAGGTGGCCGTTCCGTGCGGCGCCAGGGTGAGCATCTCGTCGAGTTCGAACGAGGGGGACAGATAGAGCCGGCCAAAAATCTTTTTATCGCTCTGCAGCGTCTCCCCGTACCTATGGCCGGATGCTCGGACACGGAGATCAATGGCATCCGTCAAGCGGGTGCGAAAGGAGCCGAGAAGCATGGCGTGCTCCGGGATGACCTGTCCCTGGCTCGGACTTCCAGCACGAAAGCCGAACTGGCTTTCTTCCCACGTCGAGTACCGCGCCACCACCCGGATCGACGTGAACCCCGACTGGCGCAGGTACCGCAGGGTGCCCGAGTACTGGTTTCCCGCGTCGAACTGCGGGGCTCCCTTCACCTCATCCTCCTCGTACCGCCGGAACGTCCCGTTCACCCCGATGGCCGACACATCGGTAATCTTGTAGTCTACCCCCCCGTTCACCTTCACGCCGTCGCCCGGCGTGTACAGCGAGTCCGAGGTAAATCCTGACTGGGGTTGAAAGCCGCGCTGGTGCTGGTAGCTGCCCCCAATCCCCACAACGATCCGATCGGTCACGGGAACGGCCCACGTGACTTGCGGAGCGATAGAGGCTCCCCGACTGAAGCTCGACACCCGAAAGTCGTAGAAGTTTTGGCTGATTGGGCGGGTGGTGGCCGCCTCCTCATCCGTCAGGTTCTGCTTGCCGGTCGGCGCGTTAGCCCGCAACTGAAAGACGACACTCCCCTCTCCCACTGGCTGGGCATACGAGACCCGCCCGGACACGTCCGTCGGCCCCTGAATCTGCTTGAGGCCGTCGCCTCCCATGCGCGCGTACCCCGCCCGGGCCAGAACCGTAAACTGCTGGGTGATCGGCACAAAAGCCGAAAGATACGTACTCAGCTGTGTCAGCACCTGTCCCTCATCCGTTTCGTAGTACTGATACGTCGGGTCCACGGACACCCGGATCGGCTGGCGGTCGCTCTGCAGGGACGGCCCCTGCGCCTGCGCCTGCGGAGTCATGCCGACCAATCCCCCAAGGCACCCAAGACTCAAAAGAAGAAGCGCGATCCTCAAAAGAGAAGAGAGAAGGTCGGAATTCTTCGAAAGAAGGGCTGATTCAGACATGTCAGACTCACCGTTCAATTCCTAGAAATGACTGGCAATTTTTATCATACTACGACACAGAGGGCTCTTTGTCGAACTCAGATCTGGAAGCACACGACAGAGAATTTCCGATTCCTAACTCTTGGTTTCGAAGCAAAAATCGCCGTCCACCATCATTCCACTCGCTGTGCGAGAAAAGCCCAACTCCTCGGGTCCAGACCTCTTTTCAGTTGCAGGCGGTGTCATGTCTTGCTGAGAGCCCCGGATGACGAACGGAAACGCCCGCTCCACGTCATGAACCACCATTTCCAGAAGGGGGAGCAGGGGGATCGTCTAGCTCTCCTTCCTCTTCGGCCGTGTCCTGCTCCTGCGCGGGGTCACGCTCGCCTTCATCTCCGCCTCCCTCATCTTCGGTCGAACCGCTGCCCGTGCTCGCCCCCATGCTCTCCTGGCGCTGCTCCACGAGGTCAATGTCATCGCTAGACTCTCCTCCACCTTCCCCACTTTCCTCCCCGGCTCCTTCCCCTTCTCCCTCTGCACTCGCGAGCGCCTGTCCCTCACTTCCACCGCCCGCCTGAACATTCTTCGCTTTTTGTTCGCGCTGAGAGGCCTGCTCAAAGTCGGGGTCGATCTGCTGCGCCTCCTGGTAGGCCTGAGCGGCCGCACCGTAATTGCCCCGATCCTCCTCTGTGAGACCACGACTGTACGCCAGAAACGCCTGGATATTGCGGGTAGGCACCTCCTCAATGGCGGCACGCTCCTGAGGCGTCAGCTCCACGCCGAGCTGGTCGACGATAGAGAACGTCACCTCTTTCTGCAGGTCGAACATCTTGTCGAGGCTGGCCCGCTGCCGGTCGAGCTGCGGAATCTGCTCGCCCGACGCTACATTGGCAAGCGTCACCTGCAAGCGCAACTCCTCATCGTCGGCGACGAGGTAGGAGCCGCCCACCACTCGTCCGGCTCCGAGGAGCTGCCCGACCCGCGGCGCCGTGGACTGCTCGACGTACTCACTTCGGGCGAGCTCCAGTTCGTTAAGAATGGCTTGCAGGCGCACCCGCTCCACGACTTTAAGCCGACCGACGTTCGCGAGGTCGGTGGTGAACATCTCCGCGAGTCCCCGCCCGAGCGGCTGGTACTGGTCGTCCCCACCTTGATACGCCAGCGGCACCACGGCCACCGTATTCGGATCGACCTGGTCTTGCCCGTCGGCCGGGCGCTCCCGCTCCTCCGACACCATTTGCTCAACCTGCCGCTCCGCTTGTTTCCGCGCGAGCCACTCGTAACGCCCCTCCATCAACGTGCGAAATTTCGAGTCTTCAGGCACCTCGTCGAACTTCTGGAACAGGTCGAGGGCGGCCTCCCGGCGACCCACCTTCTCGCTTGCCAATCCCAGATAGAACAACACCTTCGGATCCTCGGGCCGGCGTGAGTAGGCTTTCTTCAAGGCGTCGTAGGCCTGTGAAGGGCGATCGGTCCGCATGTAAATGGACCCGAGGTCTCGCAGCGCTTCTCCGTCCTCCGGATTGTTCTCCAGCCGCTTCTCCAGGCGCCGTTCTTCTTCCTCAAAGGCAGACCGGTCCTGATTCGTCGAGACGGAGGGGCCGCCACACCCAACCGTGCCGAGGGCCAGGGCAAGTGCGAGGACGAGCAGTCCGCGCACTCCCGAAGGAGACTGGGATTGATTCGAGATAACGAACGAGCAGGCTCGTGCGGGGCCGTTGTACGCGTCGTCGATCATGAGAATGAGGCAAAGTGGAGATGTGAGCGAAAACACGAAATGCCCCCGGTCCCGCTGGTGCCCCGAACAGGAACCAGGAGAGAACGGTGGTAAGGCATATCGTTTCTAAACTAAGACTTGTCTTCCCCGGTTGCAATTCCTCAGTTCCTGCCGGGACGGAACGCCCGCCCCGGCAGGATTGACAACCATTCCCGTCGTTCCGCGTGGCGCCGGCCTGAACGTTGGGGGACTGTAGGTTAAGAAGCGGGTCCACCACGGCCGGGACATCGAGAGCCCCCCGTCGGCCCACTTACCGATCCATGCTAGATGAGGTCTCACTGTCGCCGGAGTCCAGGCTCGCAACCATCGGCTTCAGGCTTTGCATCTTCTTCTCCGCCTTCGCAAACTCTTCGTCGTACTCAACAGCCTTCTTAAACTTCTGCTGGGCCTC
>CAYULG010000129.1:0-7512 GCA_964445365.1 uncultured Salinivenus sp.
TCGAATGCTGAGGGAATAGAGGCTCATGAGCGTGTGTGCATTTGGGACAGCGAATGCGCTCGATCCAAGAGGCGAGAGTCGAACCGAGCGTCGGAGCGCGTGACGCGTAATGAGTGAAGCGTGAGGCTGCCCTCTCGTCCTCGTTCACGCTTCACGTGTCACGGGTCACCCATCATTCAAGCGTTTCAACACGAACTGGCAGCCCGGCCCGAAGATCTTGGATGCCGGACGTGATCACGGTGTCGCCCACGGCGAGGCCGTCGGTAATCTGCACGGTCGAGTCGGTGCGCACGCCGACGGCGACGTTGCGGGGCTGGGCGGTCCCACCCTCAGCCACAAAGACCCGCTGGGTGTTGAGGGCGGGCGTCACCGCAAACGACGGAACGACGATGGTTTCCTTAATCGTCCCGAGATCCAAGGTCACGTCCGCGTACATGCCTGGGCGGAGCGTCACCCCCGAGTTCGGGGCACGGGCGCGGAGTTGAAGGGTACGAGTATCCGCGTCCACCTGGGTGTCGGTGGCGTACACCTGCCCCTCCATCGTGCCGTCCCGGCCCCGCACAGAGAACGTGAGGGGCTGTCCGGGCTGAACCTGGGTGGCGTATTGTTCGGACACCGAGAAGTTGATCTTGATCGGATCGATCCGCTGGAGGGTTGTGATGGAGGTCTGCGGAGAGACGTAGGCCCCCTCGCTCACCTCGCGGAGACCCACGATCCCGCTAAACGGGGCCCGAACGGTTTTCTTCTCGATCTGCGCTTCTACCAACGACACCTCTGCTTTCAACACCTTTACCTCGTTCACGGTGGCGTCGTACTCCTCCTGGCTCACGCCGCCCTCCTGGAGCAGGCGCTTCTGGCGCCCGGCGCGGTCGGACGCAAGCTGCAGCTCGTGCTCCAGGCGCTGTTTCTGGGCGCGCAGCTCTTCGTCGTTGATCTGAACGAGCAGATCGCCCTCCTGAACGCGAGTCCCCTCCTCAAACCGAATGTCCGTAATCCGCCCACCGGCCTCCGCGGTCAGTTCCACCGATTCGTCGGCCTGGAGCGTGCCGTTCGTGCGAATCTGCCGGGGGACCGAGCCGGGCTCAAGCACCGTGGCGGCCACGCCCGTGGGCGCATCATCCGAACCGCCCTCCTCCTGATCGGAGGCCGTCGAGTCGCTCATCTTGGGAAGGGCCAGCCCCACGAGGACGAGGGCGGCGACGCCGATGGCAATGAGGCGCTTGGTGCCGGTTGACCAGCCGCTCTCGTTCGGGACGTCCCCCGACGCGGCCGCAGACGAATTGCTCATGGTCCAGAGAACCAATCAAAATATACCGACCTAGAACGGACCCGTCCACGTTCTTTCGTGGAAGGGACGTATGCCCGCCCATCCGGTTCATTCCGGGCCGGATTGTTACGATTCAAACACGCCCTCGATGCCTCACCACGCCCCTTGATGGGCCCATCACATGCACGCAGCCCGTACGGGATTCGAGCGTCCCGACGAAATGCACGTCCGCATTGCCATTCGCACGACAAACCGGGCCAACTCCGTCAACCGCCGAGGCATCACGCCTCCTCGTCAAAGACAGCGGCGGCCTCGTCCTCCAGCACAGGGCCGATCACCTCCGCTTCGTGATTTCCTCGGGCCAATACCTCGTGGCACCGGAGGCGAAGCTGCCGACCCGTGTCGCTCTTCATCTCGTAGTGCCGCTCGGCCCGCAGCCCGAAGACGACACGTCCGATGCGCGCCCAGAAGATGGCCCCCGCACACATGGCGCAGGGCTCGGTACTGGCGTAGAGCGTGGTCGGCCGGAGCTCGTCGGGCGAATACTGCTGGGAGGCACTGCGAACGAGGTTCGTCTCGGCATGCCCCGTGCAGTCGCCTGTCCGGCCTTCGGTGTTGGCGGCGCGGCCCATGAGCGTGCCGTCCGGCCCCACCAGCACGGCCCCGAACGGCGGATTGCCGTTGGCCTTCGCCCGCCGGGCCTCGTCGATGGCCGACCGGACGAAGCGCTCGTGGTTGAGGGGGTCAGACATGATCGGGAGAGTCAGCGTCGAAGAAAGCCATCGGGATTCATCTCATTGTGTCGGAAGCGGCAGCCCCCATGGTTGTATCTTCGGCGGTGCTCGTATCGGGGGCGGATGGGGCCGCCACCGTCGTGTCCGAGGGGGGAGGGGAGAGGGCCTCCGATTCCGGGGCCTCCATCGTGGTGTCGGGGTCGGCGGTGTCCCCCTCGATGGACTGAAGGAGGATGGAGCCGTTCTTCGTGTCAAGGTCGACAGCGGCGTCGCCCGGCCCCAGTTGCGCCGCGTACTCGCCGCCTGCATCGCGGGGCATGAACTCCTGGTTCGTCAGCGCGAGCCCCTGCGTTCGGATGTCGCCCACACTGGTCTCGGCGTTGACCTGTACGGACGCGTCCGGCGGAAGGCGAAGCGTCACGTCGCCGTTTCTGGTGCGAAGGGTTATTTCTGCGTCGGACGGGACCGACCGCAGAACCCCCTCCACGTCCCCGTTCTTCGTCTCCGCCTCCACCGACGCGGCAGCCCCTCGAACCGTCACGGGGCCGTGTTCCTGACTCACGGTCACTGCCCCCACCACGTCTGTGATCGTCACGGGTCCGCTCGACTGATCGACCTCGACCGCCGTGCGTCGGGGCACCGTGCCACTCACGTCCACCGCCGCGTACGCGCCCCCGTCCGACTCCAGCGTGAAGGTGTAGTTTTGTTCGCTCCCCGACTCCGAGATCGTCACGTCCTCGAGGACGCCCCGGGCCGTCTCCGCGTCCTCGCCCCGGGCCCGGCGGACGAACTGCAGGTTGGCCGTCTCCTGCTCGGCCCCCTGCAGGTCCACGCGCCCCCGAAAGCCCTCGATGACGAGCGGGCGCTCATTCGGGGCCACCGCCCGGTTAACCGTGTCCACCGCCGCCACCGACCCGAGCCGAAGCACCCCCTCCTCCGTCTGATCGACGTCGGACGTGCTGGGCTGCCGACAGCCCGCTACGAGGGCAAAGCTCCCGAGCAGAGACAGAATGAGGTAGGACCGAGCGGTCATCATGGCAGAACGTGGGATGGATACGAGGAGAGCGAAATCCCGGCGAGTACCACAAAGAGATCAGTGCAGCTCAATGCTTTGAATGAACCGGCGGGCGGCGAAATAGGACCCCAGCCAGCCCAGCAACATGCCCGCCCCCACCAGTCCGCCCACAAGCGACAGTTCCAGAAAAAGCGGCACCGGCCCCTCGCCCATCCGGTACAGGAAGAGCCGGTAAAGCCCCCACACGATCCCGCTCGCCACCCCTCCTCCCAGAAGCCCCTGCAGGAGCCCCTCCACCAGGAAGGGCCGGCGCACAAACCGGTCGGTCGCACCTACCAGCTTCATGGTGCGAATGAGGAGGCGTCGGGCGTAGATGGTCAGTCGGATGGTGTTGGCCACGAGGAAGACGGACGCGAGCACCACGACGACGCCGAGGGCAATGCCGATCGCAGTGAGGAGCCGCCGGTTCTGTGCGACGCGCACGAGGAGGTCCCGATTAAAGACGACCTCGTCGACGCTGCGCCACCCTCCGATCGCGTCCGCCATCTGGGACATGCTATCGGGATTGGCGTACGTCGGGCTCACCTCGATGCGGATGGACGACGGCAAAAAGGTGGGATCATCGAACAGGGAGGCCTCCTCCCCAAATTCTTGGCGAAAGACCTGGGCCGCATCCTCGTGGGAGATGTACTCCGTTTCAGCCACTCCCGGCATCGTCTTGACCCGCGCATGGAGCGCCTCCTGGTCGTCCGTGCTCGCGTCGCCTTCGATGAAGACCTCCATTTCGCCGGATTGCTTCCGCAGCATGTTCGACACGACCTGCGCCTCGTACCCGACGACGGCGAAGATGCCGATCAGGACGAGGGCAACGGTGATGGCACTCGTGGAGGCAAACGCCGCAAACTTCGCCCGCCCAAAGTTGGCAATCCCCTCGCGGATGAAGTATGGGAGCATGATCGGATTGCGTCCAGGGGCAGGAGCTTGGACAGTGGCGATTTGTAAAGATAGAAAGAGCGGGCCGGAATGAGAAATGCGTGACCGCCCGTTACAGCCCTTTTTCCTTGGCCTGCTCGAATGCCCCCCTGCACGACGCGGTCCACCGGATTACCCCGTCTCTACAGTGCCGCCGTAGGTAGTTCCGTGGGGATACGACCCGAGCACCTGAAGCTCCATCGTGATCTCGCGGAGGTGATCCAGGGCCCGTTCCAGCGCCTCGTCGGCCAGCGCCCCGTCTACGTCCACGTAGAAGCGGTAGCGGCCGGGGTGCCCCACCAGCGGCCGGCTCTCAATCTTGAGGAGATCGAGTTCCCGAAGCGCAAAGACGGCAAGGCTCTTGAAGAGCGCGCCGGGCACGTTTTCCTGGAGGACGAACGCGACGGAGGTCTTCCGAGGGCCGTCACCGATCGGGGCCGCGTCCGCGTCCTCCGGCGCCAGCACCAGGAAGCGCGTGAAGTTCTGGGCGTCGTCTTCCAGGCCGTCGGCCAGCACGGTGAGGCCGTACTGCTCGGCGGCGCGGCGGGAGGCGATCGCCGCCACGGACGAGTCTCCCCGCGCGGCCACGGCCTGGGCCGCACCGGCGGTGTCGGGCGTCGGCTGGGTGGTGGCGTGCGGCGCATGGGTCTGCAGCCAAGCCCGGCATTGGCCCAGCGCCTGGGCGTGCGACTGAATGGTGTGTAGATCCTCAACGGATGCCCCGTCCGGCGCCATCAGGTGGTGCCGGATGCGGAGCTGAAGTTCCCCCACGATGGCCACCGCGTGGGTGCGAAGGTGGTCGTAGTTAACGCGCACGCTGCCGAACACGGCGTTCTCGATGGGAATCACACCCCGGTCGACGGCCCCGGTTTCGACGGCCTCAAACACGTCTTCGAACGAGGCGCAGGGCTGGGTCGCCGCCTCCGCAAAGACCTGTTCGACGGCTTCCTCGCTAAAGGCACCCGGTTCCCCCTGAAACGCGACGCGAAGTCCCATGCTGGGCATCGATCCAATTCAAAATCGGAAGAGAGAGTCCCGACGTCGCCTCCCTCGAACCGTCCGGTGGACAGAAGTGGCAGGATGCGAGGCCAAACCGAACGACCCCGTGCCGGTGAATTGGCGACACGGTCGGCAGGACGAGAGAACCATCGGAAAAAACTGCGCGCTCCCACGAACGGACCGGTCGGGCGTTCCCATAGAAAAAAGAAAACGCCCAGCCGGGCCGAGTGCCCGACTGGGCTAGCGGCAGTGTTGCCTTCCGCGCAGGCCCGTCCGGCGATGCACACGGGGCCCGCCGGGAGCGAAAACCCGTTGTGCTATTGGATTTCGATCTGACGACGCGTGCTGTCCTCGGTCTTCGGGACGTTGATCGTCAGCACACCGTCGTCGTACGACGCTTCGATGTTTGCGGCGTCGACGGCGTCGGGGAGCGCGAACGTGCGGTGGAAGGTGCCGAAGGCCCGCTCGACGCGGACGTACTCCTCGTTCTCATCGGTCTGCTCGCTCGTGCGCTCGCCACGGACGGTCAAGGTATTGTTCTGGAGGTTGATCGTGATGTCGTCTTTCGTCATGCCGGGCAGGTCAAGTCGGATGCGGTACACATTTCCCGTCTCCATCAGGTCCGTCCGCGGCGACCATACCGCCGACGTATCCTGATCGCCGCTGCCGCGATCAAAGAAACGGTCGAAGATGTCGTCGACCTCACGCTGCAGGTCGCGAAGCGTGTTGTTCGGTGAGTAGCGTGTCATCTGCGTCATGGCGAATCACCTCTGTGGGCGTTTCCTCGTTCAACTTGTCTCGCGAACAGTTCAACGACCGGGCTCCATGACGCCCGGTCCCAGACGAGAAGTCCATTCATCCAACTCATCAAGGCCCGTTCCACCCCGTCTCGCCTCCCCATCTGCCCGCAAATGCGACAGCGTGCACTGCCGAAGTGGCACGCGAAATTGCCGATCTGACAGCTAGCGGGGCTGCACGTCGATGACGACGGGCACGTGGTCCGAGGCCACGTCGGTGTCCGTCGCGCGAAGACCGTGCGTCTCAAGCGCATCGTCCGAGAGCGCCGGCGTGTAGAGGACGAACTCGTGGACCACGTCCAGCACGCTGTCGGAGACGAAGGCGTAGTCGAGACGACCCGGCGGGAACGAACTCTCGGCGTCGACCCAGGTGGTGTGCATGGGCGAGTCCACTTGACGAGGCGAGGTATCGAGGAGCGGGGAGTCGTCCCAGTCCGGTGCCGCGGCCGGCCCGTAAGCGTCGGTGTTCACAATCTCGCCGGTCCGTAGGGTCTGCCGCTGCTGCGCGCCCCCTACGAAGTTCATGTCGCCCAGAATGACGATCGGCGTTTCGGCCTCAATCCCAAACGGTCCCTCTCCCGCCTTCACGCGCCGGATGAAGGCGATAACGCCGTCTACAACCCACTGGCGCTGCGCGTCGCTGGAGGGCTCATCCTCGTCCCCTGGATCGTTGCAGCAGGGCGGGTGCATGTTGACGACAATCAGGCGCTCTCCCATCGCCTCGCGGGTGTCGAGGAGGAACGCCCCGCTCTCGTAGTCCTCATACCCGCGAATGCTGTGCGTGTCGAGAATGGGGAACCGACTCCCCAGCACGAGGTCGGGCCCCTCCTTCGCCCACGTCCATTCGGCCGACAGCCCCAGCGTATCCTCGACGGTTTCTTCGACCTTCTCGACGGTCTGGTCGTAGACCTCCTGAAAACCGATCACGTCCGGCCCAATGGCCCCGAGAATGCGCCGGTAGTGCGGCTGCCGATCGTCGATGAAGAGGGAATTCAGCTCCCGGTCAAAGTTGTTGACGGCGTTGTACGACATCAGCCGCACCGCCGAGGCGTCGGGGCGGTCGAGGGTCGGGGCCTCCAGGTCAACCGCCTCGTCCGAGAGTTCGTATCCGACCCCGCCCGATCCGTCCGGCAGGCGATCACCGTTGCTGGTCAGCGCGATTCGCAGGCGATCACCGGAAAAAAGCCGCGTCGAGTCGTCGGGCGTGGCCGTCCGGTCGAACGCCACCTCAAACACGTCCGCCTCCACCGTCGGGAGCGTCGTGAGCCCGAGGTCGGCGTGTGCCACCTCGGTGCCCTGAAAGCGGCCCGCCCGCTCCCCGAAGGTCCAGGACAATTCCGCCCCGAGTCCCAGCGTGTCGCGGCCGGTCGTCGGGTCGTCGTCGCTGTCAAGGAAAAGCGTCAGCTCGTTGTCCTCCTGGAGATTGAGCGCCTGGTCGAGCTCCAGTCGAAGGAAAAGATGGCGGTCGCTGTGGGCCGTCCACAGGCGCTCGATGCCGACGCCCGTCCCGTCGTCTTCGTCGGCCGTTCGTACCGGGAGCGATGCCCAGTCGTCCCCGTCGCCGTCCACGTAGATGCGGGCCGAGTGGGACGGATACGCGTCCGGCCCAGCGGCTCCGCCCCCGCAGCCAACGAGGGAGAGGACAGCGGCGAGGACAAGGACCAGCAGCGGGGAGGTGCGCATCGGCGGAACGGGCGTCGGGGAAAGGGATGAAAGAAAAGGCAAACC
>CAYULG010000130.1:0-7458 GCA_964445365.1 uncultured Salinivenus sp.
GAGTCTCCAGCCTCCAATCAACGCTCCGACATGCGTCCGACATGCGATTGCCCTGACTGCCCCGCATCGCACATACGTTCTCACCGCACACATCTCGTAGGCTATGCCTTCTTCTGCTATCCCAAACCCGGGTGTGTACGAACGCGGGGATGCCCTCGATAAAGTTTTACCTACTGCGTCGACCGAGGATGGACCGCCTCCCACGCTCACGACGGAGGATCTGGCCGAAGACCCCGAAACCTACGACCTGTCGGAGGACGAGTACTGGGAATGGCTTGCCGCGCTGATTCAGGAGGGAAGTGAACTCGACGAGCACCTCGATGACATTCTGGAGGCCGTATACGACCGGGAGCCGGCTTTCTACAGTCGGGCGGGCCGTCAGCAACTCCGAGATCTGCTCACTCAACTCCACGACGTGCGAACCTCCGTCCGCGCCTTCGAGCAAGACGTGGAGCAGTTGTCCTTCGTCTTCGCCAAGACCGAGACGGTCGAAACGGGTGGGGCCGACAACGCAGAGCTCGTCCTCTCAAGCATCAAGCGAACCTACGACCGGGCCTACGACCTGTGCCTCTATAAGCTCGACCGGATCAGCGACGGGTGGATTACGGCGACCAACCTCTTGATTAGCCTGACGATCCTCATCGTCACCATTCTTTTCTGGATGGAATTTCGGTAAGGACGCACCAGGGCCATAGGCTAGGTCTGAGAAGAGCTTGTTGAGGCCGTTGGCGAATCGGGGTCTGGCGCACTGTCGGAGGAGTGCACCGGAAACGGCTCCGTCTCGCTGCCGGTGTAGAGGGTGCGGTGGGGAAACGGGATCTCGATGCCGCGTTCGTCGAATGCCTCTTTGATCTCGACGGGAATGCTGTTGCGGAGGTCGAGGAAATGTTCGGTCTTGGCCCAGACCGAGAACTGGTGGTTGATGGACGAGTCACCGTAGCCCTGAAAGATGATGAGGGGGGTGGGCTCCTCAAGGCACAGCGGGTTGCGGTCGGCCACCTCCATGAGGATGTCACGCACCTCCCGCAGGTCCTCCTTGTAGGCGACACCCACCTGCAGGTCGACGCGTCGGATTGGAAAGCGCCGCAGGTTCGTTACCTCCGATTTGATCATCGTCTCGTTCGGGATGCGCACGAACAGGTTGTCGAAGGTGCGCAGCTTCACCGAGAGCAGGTCGACCGAGAGGACCTCGCCGGTGGTCCCGTTCACGCGGATGACGTCGCCGACGGAAAAGGGGCGCTCGCCGAGGAGGAAGAGGCCGCTAATGACGTTGGAGGCGGACGTTTGCGAGGCAAAGCCAATCGCGACCGTGAGGATGCCAGCGGCCCCGAGCAGGACGCTGAGGTCGAACCCGAGCTCCATGAGGGCGGAGGCGGTAAAAAGACCGGCAATGCCGTACAGGCTCGCGCGGCGGAGGATCATGGCCCGCTGGGCATCGTCCTCCGCAAACAGGCGCACGAGGCCGGTGCCGGCCAGGCGTCCCAGCACGAGCCCGATGGCAATCTTTACCACGGCCCGGAAGGCGGCCGCCGCCTGGGGGCCCGTAAGGTAATCGACGACAAGGATCCACCACTGCTCCATGGGAAGGGGTCGGCAATCCGTTTGGGGGAGGCGTCCGAAATCGTGGCTACGACGCAAAAAAGGTCCCGACGGCACTGAACGTCGCGGTAAAGAGCCCTTTCTTGTCCGACTCGCGGGGCTCTTGGAGAAACTCGGCGTCCGTCGCATCGGCCGGGGCCCCGTGTCGAATTTGGACCCCCGCTCCCTCACGGCCCTCCGCGTGGGTCATCGTAATGGCCTGCGTCCAGAGCGTATTGCTTGGGGTTTTGTAGAGGGCCAGGTATTCGACAGGCAACTGCACACGTTCCAGTGCGAGCGCCTCCGACGCCTGGTTTTTGATTTGAAGCGGAGTGACGGCCCGGTGGAGGCGGCGAGGGAGGTTATCGAGTCGGAGACGTCCGGCCGTACGGGTGGCGTAGCAGAATTCGCCCTCGACCGTGGAGGGACCAAACCACGTATCGGACATGCGGTAGGAGGGCACTTCCCGGAGCAGACGATCCGACTCGTCTAGTGCAATGCGGATCCAGACCGCGGTGCTCAGGTAGAGCGTCACCGACTCGTCCGGCGGGACGTACAGTGGGTGTTCGGGGCGGGAAACGACGGGCCGGTCGGCGAGGACGGGGTGAAGGGTCACGCGGTTTCCCGTCCGCCGGAAGCTGTACCGGCTCAATTTAAGGTCGTCGTCCTCCGTCTCCAGGATGGTATCCATGTCGGCCTCGGGGACCGGGACGGTCGTGCTGCTCCGGTTGACCATCGGATCGATGGTTTTTGGATCCGTCGTCGACCGGTGCAGAACGCGCCACTCCTGGGCGGTCCGATAGAGCCAGACGGTGGACGGCCCGATTTCCCACCGGCCGCCGGTGCCTTCTGCGAGGGAGAAGGTTCCCCACCAAGGCGTTGCCTCGGGGGGCGTCGAGCTCGGTTCCATGGTCTACGGCGGAGTGGTGGGACGAACGGCTACAAGTCAGAATAAGAGAAGGGTCGGTGTAGAGCAACCCCTGACTGGGCGAGATCCTATATCATCGTGGCTGTCGGGGCAAGAGATCGGGAGGAAGTTGTGAGGGGCAGCCCGGCCAGTTGCGTCTCTTTCCGGAATGTGTAACCATGTGAGATCCCTCGTCGGCCTTGTCTCGTACCCTTCACTTTTTCTCTTCCCTTCCGTGATTGTGCTTCTTCTGGCCCAGGCGGCACCGGTCTTTACCGCCGACATGCTCGTTGTCTTGGGGCTTATTGCCGTTGTGCTCGGGCTTTTCATCACGGAAGTGATTCCCATTGACATTACGGCCCTGGGGGTCATCGTGGCGGTCGTGCTGCTGGAGCCGTGGACGGGGGTGGGCCCAACCGATGGAATCGCTGGGTTCGCCAGCCCGGCCACGATTACCGTGCTCGCCATGTTTGTCCTGAGTGAGGGCATCCGCCGGACCGGCGTGCTGCGGCGCGTGGGCAACGCGATCGCAGAGTGGGCAAAGGGCAGCTTTTACAAACAGTACGGGGCGCTCATCGGGCTTTCCGGGACGACGGCGGGCGTGATTAACAACACCCCAGTCGTAGCGATGATGATTCCGATGGCGATCAACATCGCGCGCAAGACGAAGACCTCTCCCTCGAAGTTGCTGATGCCCATCTCCTTCGCGTCCATGCTGGGGGGCATGCTCACACTCATCGGGACGTCCACCAGTATTCTGGCGAGCGACGTGAGCGCCCGTCTGCTGGACCACCCGTTTTCGATGTTCGAGTTTACGGCGCTGGGTGCGATCGTCCTGGGGACGGGGCTCGTGTACCTGATGGCGGTGGGGCATCGCCTGCTCCCTGAACGCATCAAGCCGGAGGAGGACTTGACCGACGAGTTTGAGATGAGTGCGTATCTCACGGAGGTCGTGGTGGCCGAGGACTCGCCTCTCGTTGGGGGAACGGTTCGGGAGACGCTGGGACGGATGGATCTGGACCTCGACATCGTGCAGGTGCGGCGTGGGGGGGAGGCCTTCGCTGCTCCGCTCGGGCCCAAGCAGTTTCGGGCCGGCGACGTGCTTCTGCTGCGCACGAGCCGTGACACGCTGGTGAAGCTCATGGACGAACAGAAGTTGGAACCGGTGGTGCGGACGAAAATTACGGAGGCGGACCTTGAGATCGAACGGGAGAAAGAGATTCTCCTCGAGGTCGTGCTGCTATCCGACAATTCTCTGGTCGGTGATACGCTCCGCTCCGCCGCCTTTGCACAGCGGCACGACGCACTGGTCCTGGCGCTGCGACGCCAGGGAGAACTTCTCTACGACGAGATTGACGCCATGCCGCTTCGAGGCGGGGATACGCTGCTCGTACAGGCCTCGGCGCAGGCCGTCGAGCAGTTTGAGCGGAACCGCACTTTTGTGGTCGTGCAGGACGACGACGAAACGTCGTTCAGAAGTGAAAAGCTTCCCCTGGCACTGGGAATCATAGGACTGGTGGTCGGGCTGGCGGCACTAGAGGTGGTCCCGATCCTCGTGTCGGCGCTGGGAGGCGTCGTCGCCATGGTGGCCACGGGCTGCGTGCGCCCCAATGAGGTATACGAGGCCGTGGACTGGAGTGTGATCGTCCTCCTGGCGGGCCTCATCCCCCTCGGAATGGCGATGGAACGGTCCGGCACGGCCGAGTACCTGGCCCACGGGGTGACGGCGGTCGCGGCGGATCTGCCCGCCTTCGCGCTGCTCCTCGTCTTTTACGTCTTCACGAGCCTCGTAACGCAGCTGATCAGCAACAATGCCAGCGTCATTTTGATGATCCCCATGGCCGTAGAGGCGGCGCAACTGACCGGTGCCGACCCGTTTTCGTTTGTCCTGGCCGTCACGTTCGCTGCGAGTGGTGCCCTCCTCACCCCGATCGGCTACCAGACCAACCTCATGGTGTACGGCCCGGGCGGGTATCGCTTTACCGACTTTCTGCGGATGGGGGCGCCCCTGCAGGTGCTTCTCGCCCTCGTGACGTGCGGGGGCATCTGGCTGCTGTGGGGCGTCTAGAAGCTGTTTGGCGGACGCTCTGCTGCTACCCCAAGAGTACTTGAGCGTTTCACGCTCAGCGCTGCGACTTCGTGGATCTCGTGCACAATGGCTTCAGCATTGGAGATCTCAGATCTCCTCGCCCGGTAGTTCCACGACAGGGCGTCATTTGGGCGCCATTTTGCAGCTTCGCCCACTGTGTCTCGGCTAAACATCGGTCCACCGAACAGCCTCTTAGTGCTGCACAGGGGCCACTAAGAATCGATATTGTGCCGTCTCAAGCAATCCGTTTTGGAAGGGGTCACTTCGCGTGGAGCATAGCTGAGTCGACACGCTCCGACGATCCAGGAAGGGTGGAGAAGAAGATCGACAAACTTCGATGCAGGTAGTGGTGAGCCCTTGGAGCAAACACCCCTCCTCTCGAACGATAGCCATTCCCCCATCAGATCCGAAAAGTCATTCCCTGCCGCAACGATTTCACGATCGGTCAGTAGCGACTCTTCTACATTTACCGCCTGTTTCTGTGACGATCGTTGGACGCAACGGCGTCCCGTTGGGGACCGCCTGTTGGAATTGAGGCACACTCGCCGAATCTAATTGACCCGTGCACGGGGACGCACCGTCCAGCGCTCGCTGCTCTCGTTTCTTTACCCAAAAACTTCTCTCACTCCGTTATGGCCCAACGTTCGTTTCGCGTCCTCTCCATCCTCGGTACCTCCTGTCGCATCATCGGTTGGCTTCTCGTCGTTCTGGCTGTGATCGCCGGGGTCACGGCGATCGTCACAGCGAGCGGCTGGCAGAACGCCGTGGCCGGCGCCGGCGTGTTTGTCGGATCGCTGGTCGGCGGCCTGCTCCTGGTTGCGCAGGGGCAGCTGATCAAGGCCATTCTTGCAATCGAAAAAAACACCCGCCCTTGATTCGATCGACAGTCGGAGAGGAGTACCGGTTGATTCGTTCTGGTTCTTTTCTACGGGGCCGAAGACCGGATGCATGGCTCTCTTGCTCTCGGTGAGCCCCGTACCCCGGACGTGATGCGCAATTTTCCTTGGTAGACTTTCTCTTCCTCGCTGTTCGCATTCGTTGACGCCTCGATACAATGGCCAACTCCGACGAGCCGCGGCCTGCAGACCATTCTTCCTCCGAGACGGACCCGTTGACCCTAGAGGGCTCGTCCGATGCGGGGGACCCCGCTGCCGACGGGAAGGAACGCCCCGATCCGGCCACCACCGCCGAGATGGACGAGAGCCTGCAGCCGGGCGATACCTCCATGAGCGGAAAGCAATTCGGCACGTTTGGAGGCGTGTTCACGCCCACGCTGCTCACCATCCTCGGCGTCATCATGTTTCTCCGAGAAGGATGGATTATCGGGAACGCTGGGCTGCTGGGCGGCCTGCTCATCATGACGCTGGGCTTCGGCATCACGCTGTGTACGGCCCTGGCGATGTCGTCAATCACGACGAACATCCGCATTGGGGCGGGCGGGGCGTACGCCGTGATTGCCCAGTCGCTGGGGCTGGAGGTGGGGGGAAGCGTGGGCATTCCTCGGTATCTCTCGCAGGCCCTCGCCGTTACGATGTACATTTTTGGGTTTCGGGAGGGCTGGCTGTACGTTTTCCCCGAGCACCCCGCCATTCTCGTGGACATCGGCACATTCGTGGCACTATACGCCATCGCCTACATCAGCGCGGATTTTGCGATTCGTGTGCAGTACCTCATTATGGCGATCATAGTGGGGTCGCTTGTTTCGATCGGGATGGCGGCCGGAACCGGCTCAATGGAGTACAGCTTTCAGGAGATTCAGCTCTGGGGCGACTTCGTGGGCTCGCCCGAAAACAACTTCAGCGGCTCATCTTTTTGGGTCGTCTTTGCCGTCTTTTTCCCGGCGACGACCGGCATCATGGCTGGGGCCAACATGAGCGGCGACCTCAAAGACCCGAAGCGGAGCATTCCCGTGGGGACACTGGCAGCCATTGGGGTCTCGTTCCTCATCTACGTGCTGCTGGCCATCTGGCTGGCGCAATCGGCCACGACCGAGGAGATGGTGAGCAACTACTACGTGATGATTGACAACGCCTTCTGGCCGCCGGCGGTCCTGGCCGGCCTGCTCGGGGCCACGTTCTCCTCCGCCCTCGCCTCGCTGGTGGGCGCCGGGCGCATCCTTCAGGCCATGGGGGCGCACCAGGTGGTGCCCGGCTCCGACTGGCTCGCGGAGCTGGCCCCGGACGGCGAGCCGCGCCACGCCACGATTGTGACCGGCGCGCTCATCTTCGGCTCGTTGATGGTGCGGGATCTGAACGCCATCGCGCCGCTCATCACGATGTTTTTCCTCGTCACCTACGCGATGCTCAACATCGCCGTACTGGTCGAGCAGAGCCTCGGGATGGTCAGCTACCGGCCCTTCCTGCGGATTCCCCGACTGGTCTCCGGGTTCGGCCTGGTCGGGTCGACGTTCGCCATGTTCATTCTCAGTCCGACGGTGAGCCTCATTTCGGTGGCGATCGTCGTCGGGTTCTACATCTACCTGGCGAACGCGGAGGACCGGATCGACGCGTCGGTCGAAGACGAAGACGACGGTGGTGCTGTCGACGCTGCGGACAGCGGTGCCGCCGGCGCTACGGACAGCGGCACAGACGAACAGACTGAGGAGGCTGTCGAGGCCGCAACCGACGACGGTCGTGTGTTCGCACCACCGAACGTTCGCCGTCTCGCCCGGGGCCACCGTCGACGGATCCCCCGATTGACGCCCTCCTTCTCCTTCACTACGGTCCCGACCCAGCGATAGGCCGCCAGGGGCACCGCTCGTAGATTGCGGTTGAGATGTGCACCCTAAGAACCTGATACGGTTAACACCGGCGGAGGGAGTGCGGCCCGACGACGGAGCGGAGCTGTACGTCGATCTCCTCTGCGGTCCGTCTCCCCCTGGCGG
>CAYULG010000131.1:0-7452 GCA_964445365.1 uncultured Salinivenus sp.
ATCTCGGTGTGCGCTACCGCGACCTTGAGGACGACGGCATCATCATGCCGGTGGTAGAGGTCAACGTGCGCTACCGAGGCCCCGCCCGCTACGATGAAGTCATCGTCGTCGAGGTGACCTTCCCGGAGATGCCGCACGTACGCGTCCCGATCGAGTACACCGTCCACCGCAAGGATGAGGAGGAAACGCTCGCCGAGGGCCATACGACGCTTTGCTTCATGGACGCAGAGCGGCGCCGGCCGATTCGGGCGCCGGAGGCAGTACGAGAGGCGTTTGCGGCAACCCTCTCCAACTGAGCCTCGTTCTGAAGGGCAGTGGCTATTGCGTATTTCGTATTGCGTATTCCATTTCAGTTTGAGATACGAAATACGCAATACGTACTACGCAGACCTCGCTCCTCCCACTCTTTTTTCAGAACCCTCCAGCACCCAACCCTCCGCCGCCGTGTCTGCCCCCCTCCTCTTCCACGACCGCTACCTCGACTACGACTTCGGGCCCGAGCACCCGTTCAGCCCCACGCGGCAGGAGATGGTGGCGAGCTTGCTGGAGGCGCTCGGGCATCCCATCGATCCGGTAAAGCCGCCGGTGGCCTCACGAGAGGACATCTTGCGCGTACACAGCGAGGCGTTTGTAGAGAAAGTGGAGGACGCTTCAAGCGGGCGCCCGCCCCCGCAGGCCTGGGACTACGGCCTTAACACGGGGGACGTGCCCGTCTTCGAAAACATGGACCCCGCCACGCGCGGGCTGGTGGGGGGCACGCTGCACGGCGCTGAACTCATTGCTGAGGACAAAGCGTCGCGCGTGCTTCAGTTGGGGGGCGGCCTGCACCACGCCCACGAGGGCCGCGCCTCTGGATTCTGCGTATACAACGACCTCTCGGTTGCCATCGATTTTTTGCGGGAACGGGACCTGCGCGTCGCCTACGTGGACGTGGACGTGCACCACGGGGACGGCGTCCAGTTTCTGCACTACGACGATCCCGGCGTGCTCACGGTCAGCCTGCACGAGTCCGGGCGCTACCTCTTTCCCGGGAGCGGCGGTGTGGACGAGATTGGCGAAGGGGCCGGCAAGGGAACGGCCCTCAACGTCCCACTCGCCCCGCACACCGAGTCGGACAGCTACCGAGCGGCTTTTGACCGGGTGGTCCCCCACGCACTGACTCACTTCGGTCCCGACGTCATCGTCGCCCAGTGCGGCGCCGACGCCCACTTCAAGGACCCGCTGGCCGATCTCCTGCTTTCCTCCCGGACGTACCAGGCGCTTTTTCGCCGGCTTCTCGATCTGGCCGACGAGCACACGGACGGGCAAATCCTGTGCTCACTCGGGGGCGGCTACCACCTCGACGCGGTGTCCCGCGTCTGGACCCTCCTCGCACTTGTGGTTCAAGACATCGCCCCGCCCGAATCGACTCCCGAAAGCTGGCGCACCCACTGGGAAACGCGTATCGACGAGGACTTATCTTCATCCTTTCACGACCCCGACCGCTCGTTCGAGGTCTCGCGCCGCTCGGCCATCCAGGATCAAAACCAAAAGACGAGCGAGCGGGCGCTGGAGCTGATGGCTTCGCACGGGCCTTAGCCCAGGAGCGTGCGCTCCCCCATGTGCAAAACACTTGGAGCGGATGCGTCGGCCCGTTCCCTATCCGAAGGAGCGATCCGAGAGGCCGGGCGCCTACCACTGCTCGCCTAGTCCCCCGGAGGTCCCCTCTTGATCCTCCGGCCGTTCCAGGACCTCAACCTTTACCTCCACGATTCCTTCCTGAATCATCTCAAGCTCCTGCGCCGCCGCTTCCGACACGTCGATGATGCGGTCGTCCACGAACGGGCCACGATCGTTGATACGGACGACGACGGATTGCTCCTCCCTATCGAGACGGGTGACGCGAACGACCGTGTCGAACGGAAGGCGGGGATGCGCGGCCGTCATCTCGTCGGGATCGAACCGCTCCCCGCTGGCCGTGGTCTTGCCGGCAAACTTGTCAGCGTAGTAGCTGGCCTTCCCTTCTGCCTCGTCGAGGCCTTGTCCCCGGGACTGCCCACCGCCGAGACAGGCGGCCGTGAAGAAAAGGCCGACAAGGGCAACACTGCTAAGGAGCAATAGTCGCGGTCCAACGATTCTGGTGCGGGCGGGAAAGTTGACAAAAGTCATCCAAACGAGGGGGGTCACATATACAGGCTGTCAAGTGGGTTAGACGGAAGTCTACTGAGAAAGATGCATCTCGGTCGTCCGGCAACCGCAGCATGCACTCGTGGGGCACAAGGTTTCTCGTCGCGAAAAAATCTCGCGTAATCCACTGTATTCCGACCGTTTTGGTCTCGCTCAGATCTCAGATCAATGTCTCTCAACAGTTCCCCACCTTCGGCTTGACAGGCTACTGGCACCGACCTGATTTCCTTTCCGAGCAACTGGCGTTCTTACTACGTCCGGTGTTCGATCCCATCTACTTTCCAACATAGACGAGCGTAAAGCGGCAGCCGAACCGCTCTTACGTTACCGGACCGTTCGTTTCGATCGTCCGAATCGGCCGCTTTTTTTTGACACGCCATGAGTTATCTTTGGACCAGGAGACCTATTCGCTGTCTCATCCTGCCCAATTCTCATGAGCTACGAAACGCTCGTCTACGCCGACTTCGTGCTCGCCGTGGGGCTGCTGGTGGTGGTGCCGTTGCTGTTGCTGGCCGCGTCGGTCAACCGTTCCCCAGTGCGGGATCGGCTCCTCGTGTACTGGCGGGCCTCGGCCCTGCTGGGCATCACCGTCTACCTCTGGATTGGGGAGCAAGCGATGGGCTTTGCGACGGGCTTTGCGAGCCGAGCCCTCATCCCCCTGGCGCTGTGGCGGGGCGACGCCCTGCAGGTCCTCCGAGGCGAATCCCTTCCTCCGGGTCGCGACTGGCGCGCCGTCGCGTTCCGCCGCTGGCGGACGGCGGCCATTGCCTACAACCTGCTCGGCCTCACCTACATGCTGCCCCTCCTGCCCTGCGTGGTGACGGGCGCCGGGCCGCGCTGCGAGATGTGGTTCGGACCGCCTCAGCAGTACGCCGACTGGCTCCACCCCTCCGTCGAGCGCATCTGGCTGGCCCGCTACGGGTGGGTGGCCCTCGGCGTCTACGCGGCTTATTTGCTATCCACCGCCGTGCGCCTGCAGCGCGACCTGATGGAGCGGCGCGCGTCTGACGCTTGAGGATTCCGCTCTCTGATCTGGCCCTGTTCTCGGCTCTCCGGGCACGAATCTCCTGTTCTCTTTTCGAGCGTAACGTCGTCCACAATTCCCCGTGAAACCGAACGTGTAGAACCGTTCCGAATCGGAACGCGGGAACTGCCAAACGGCCGTCGTTTATCACGCATCCGGTTCTCACCAACCAACCTACTAGCTTTCATGCTGGGAACCATCGGGGACGCTTTTCTACTCGTCGCCCTCGTCGCATGCGGCGTGTCGGCGTTCGCTTTTTTCTGGTCCGCCCGGGCCGGGGAAGCGCCCGGGGCGCCGGTCTGGAAACGGACGGGTCGCTGGGCGTGGGGCGCCATGAGCGCGGCCGTCGTGGCCGTCTCCGGTATCCTCTGGTACCTGATTCTCAATCATCAGTACCAGTACGCGTACGTCTACCAGAACTCCTCGAACGACCTGCCCCTCCACTACCTCTTCTCCACCTTCTGGGCGGGGCAGGAGGGCTCGTTCCTCCTCTGGATCCTGATGATGTGTGGGGTCGGTGCCGCGCTCATCGCGTACGTCGACCGGGAATACGAGCGGCACGTGATGGCCGTGGTGGGGCTCTCCCAGTTCTTTCTGCTGTCGATGATCGTGGGCCTGCAGATCGGGCCGCTCGAAATTGGGGCCTCGCCGTTTGATTCGCTGTCTGCGCAGTTTGCGGACGCCCCCATCTTCCAGCAAAACCCGAACTTCGTCCCGGCGGACGGGCAGGGCCTCAATGACCTGCTCCAGAACTTCTGGATGACCATCCATCCCCCGTTTCTATTCGTGGGCTTTTCGGCGATGGTCGTGCCCTTTGCGTTTGCCGTGGCGGCGCTCTGGCGAAAGACCTACACGGAATGGGTCCGCCCGGCTCTGCCCTGGACGCTTCTCGCCGTGGCGATCCTCGGCGTCGCCATCACGATGGGCGGATACTGGGCATACGTGACGCTCTCCTTCGGCGGCTACTGGGCGTGGGATCCCGTCGAAAATTCGTCGCTCGTGCCGTGGATCGTGGGCATCGCGGCCTTCCACACGATGCTCGTACAGAAGAAGAGCAGCGCCGGCAACAAGGCCTCCCTCCTCCTCTGCATCGCTGCGTACCTCCTGGTCATCTACTCCACGTTCCTCACCCGCAGCGGCATCCTGGGCGACGTGTCGGTCCACTCGTTCGTCGACCTTGGGCTCTACAACCAGCTCCTCCTCTGGATGGGCACGATCACCGTCATCGGGGTGGGCCTGTTCGTGTCCCGATACCGGGAGCTGCCCACGCCGGATCGGGAACCGCGCGTCCTCTCCCGCGAGTTCATGATCCTCTCCGGCGCGGTGCTGCTTACCACCACCGCCGCCGTCATCATTCTGGGGACCAGTGCCCCCATCTTCGGGCGGATCTTCCGCGACAACCCGTCCGCTGTGCCGACCGAGTTCTACAACCAGTGGACGCTGCCGCTGGCCATCGGCTTCGTCTTTCTCGCCGGGCTGGGGCAGCTCTTCTGGTGGAACAAGATGGACGTGGAGAGCCTCAACCGCGTGTTGCTAAAGCCGGTGGCCTTCGCCACGGTAAGCACCATCGGCATCCTCGTCCTCACCCCCTTCGCCGAGCAGACCATTTTGCTCCCCGCCGATCCGACCGGCACGGCGCAAACGGCCTCCGCCGGCCTGTTGAGCGGCCTCTCGCAGTTCTGGGCGATGTACGGGCAGGCGCTGCAGATGCTTTTGCTCCTGTTCGTCGGGTTCTTCGCCCTCTTCGGAAATGGCATGGTGCTGTGGCGCATCCTTCGGGGCAATCCGCGCATGGCGGGCGGCGCCATCGCGCACGTCGGCCTGGCCATCACGATCCTCGGCGTGATCGCATCGAGCGGCTTCGACCGAGCGCTGCCCCGCCTCGGTACCACCCCATCGGCCGACGAGGAGCAGATGCCCCGCGAAAACTTCGTGGTGCCGAGGGGACAGACGCGCGCCATCAACGGCTACCGCGTAACCTACGCCGGCAAGACGACCACCGATCGCGGACGTGGCCAGTACGTCATTGACATTACCGACCCACAAAACCGCTCCTACACCCTCAAGCCCATCGCTTACCAGGGCAGCGGGGACCAGTGGTTCAAGCATCCGGACGTGAAGGCCTTTCTCGAGAAGGACGTTTTCGTTGCCGTGACGCCCAAGGAGGCGACCGGCATGGAATCGGACGAGGGACCGCCCGGAGGCGAGTTTCAGCTTAGTCAGGGCGACTCAACGATGATCGGGGACCGAGAATTTGCCGTGGCCTTCGACGGCTTCCGCGTGCTGAAGGGCCCCGACCAGATGATGGGCTCCGCTGCACCGGATACCGCCCCGGATCGGGTCCCCGACGACGCCAAGATGGCCGTCGGCGCCAATCTCCGCGTCACGAATCAGCAGACGCAGGAAACCCGGTCCCTGATGCCGATCTACGTCGTCATGGACGACAACAGTCAGCAGTACATCGAGAATCGGATCGACGACTGGAACGTTCGGATGGCATTTACGGAAATGAACGCCAACAACGGAAAGGCCACCTTCGCGGTGGAGGGCGTGGACGTGATGCCGGAGAACTGGGTCGTGGTCCAGGCCTACACCAAGCCCCTGATCAGCCTGCTTTGGACCGGCATTATCGTGATGACGATCGGCTTCGTCGTGGCCATCGGCCGCCGCGTGCAGGACATTCGCTTCCGTCGATAACCCCCTTCTTTGTGCCGCTGTCGAAGGAAAGAAACCTTGGTAAATCAAAGAGGTCAACTTACACGGTCGATGTCATGAGTCACGAGTCATGAGCGCGCTTTCGAAGCATCTCCTGATAACCCCACGAGCCCGACTCGTGACTCGTTAACCCATGATTCAGAATTCGATGCTGACAGTTCGTGAACACATTGACATCGATGCGCCCGTCGAGACCGTGTTCGACTACATGAACGAGCCCCGACACCAGCCGGAGATCACCCCGAGCCTGACACAGTCGCATCTCCTTGAGCGGCTTCCGAACGGCGGCTCCCGCGTCCGCTACACCTACACGATCTTCGGGGTCCCCTTCTCCGGCGAGGTCCGCGCCACGGACTACGTGCCCAACGAGCGCATCGTGTGGAGCATGAAGGGGGACCTGAACGGCACGATCCGGTGGTACTTCCAGTCCCCAGGTAGCAACGAGCGAACCCAGTTCACCTACGCGGCCACCTACGCCCTTCCCGGTCCATCCGTCTTCCACTTTCTCTTGAAGCCGCTCGTTCGCCGCTACAATGAGCGCGAGGTCCCTGCCCTACTGGAGCGATTGAAAGCGCGTACCGAACAACGGGACGAACTCAACTCTTTGTAGATTCCGTTAATTAACGTGGGCGTTACAATAAAACGGCCGCATCAGCCAAAACTTTTCTTGTCAAAAAGCATTACGGCCGGATTATTTTTCGCTCATCGGCCATTACTTTCAGAACCCTACTATTTGGAAGCGCTTTTCTTTTCTAGGATCCCTCTTTCTCTTTTTCTTTGGTTTGTCTTCGCCTCTCGGCTTGACAGCCATCGCTCCGACCCTTTACGTGGGAGCAACCTTCAAATGACGAACCCGCCATCCACCGATGCGCACTGCATCCTCAAAGACGAGCGTTCTTGCGCCGAGCGCGCCTCGGCTCACAGCACGCGTCTCCCCGAGTGAGGTGGGTTCGGTCTCTTATGAAGGGATTGCCGCAGTCGAAGGAGTCGTCCGGATTCTTGGGCTCCTTCTTCTTATTGCGATTCTTTCGGACTAACAACCGACGGCTAATCCCTTCACAACGATGACAGCAGGTATCGTGCGACGCTGAGGGGATTAGCCCCTTGCCGACGCCCCGATGCCTAAGCTCTTGTCTCTCGTCATCGTTTTGCCCTCGTTCCTGCTCAGCATGGGAGTTGTGCATTTGTTCCGATGCGACGGGCGTCTGTACAGCGTCGGGTCTTCTCCCCGAGCCGAACACGCGCAGCGTACGTCCCCCCTTCCTGCGACGTTCTCCCCACACTAGGCCGACCAAACTGACCGATGCCGACCGACACCCTACAGTCTCCCAACGCCGCGTCCGCGACCGAAAACGGTGCGCCGGACGCCCCCACTCTCAAGGGCTCCGAAATCTTCGTCCGGGCCCTCGAAGAAGAGGGTGTGGACCGCGTCTTCGGTCATCCCGGCGGCGCCGTGATTAAGATCTACGACGCGATGGAGCGCATCCAGCCCTCCTACGACCACGTGCTCGTCCGACACGAGCAGGGCGGGACGCACGGCGCCGAGG
>CAYULG010000132.1:0-7366 GCA_964445365.1 uncultured Salinivenus sp.
CCGTCTACGACAAGCCGATGGTGTACTACCCGCTCTCGACGCTCATGCTGGCGGGGATCCGGGACGTGCTCCTCATCTCCACGCCGAAGGACCTCCCCCGCTTCGAGGACCTGCTGGGCGACGGCTCGCAGTGGGGGCTCAACCTCCGATACGCCGAACAGCCCGAGCCGAAGGGCATCGCCCAGGCCTTCACGATCGGGGCGGACTTTATCGGGACCGACGACGTCTGTCTCATCCTCGGCGACAACATCTTTTACGGACAGGGCCTGTCCGAGCGCCTGCAGCGGGCGGCCCGTCAGCCGGCGGGCGGCACCGTGTTCGCCTACTACGTAAACGATCCGGAGCGCTACGGGGTCGTCGACGTCGACGAGGCGGGGCAGGCGCGTTCGATCGAAGAGAAGCCCGACGAGCCGGCCTCCAACTACGCCGTTACGGGGCTCTACTTCTATGACGCCGACGTGGTGGACGTGGCCGATGGACTGGAGCCGTCCGAGCGCGGCGAGCTGGAGATTACGGACGTCAACCGGCACTACCTCCGCCGCGAGGCCCTGCAGGTCGAAACCCTAGGGCGGGGCATGGCGTGGCTCGACACCGGCACGCACGGGTCGCTGCTCCAGGCCGCCAACTTCGTGCAGACGATCGAGGAGCGGCAGGGGCTGAAGATTAGTTGCCCGGAAGAGATCGCGTGGCGACAGGGCTGGATCTCGGCCGACGACGTGCGCCGCATCGGCCGGTCGATGGACAACAACGATTACGGTCAGTATCTCATTGATCTCGTGCGGCGGAGCAGAGGCATTCCATCATCATCCTGACTGATTGCATCCCAATGGACGTATTTGACGCAGACCTTCCCGGTGTTCGTGTGATTGAACCGGACGTGCATTCCGATGACCGCGGCTCGTTTTTGGAAACGTGGAACGCGCGGGACTACGGACGGCACGGCATCGACGTGACGTTCGTGCAGGACAACCTCTCCCGCTCGCGCCGCCACGTCCTTCGGGGGCTCCACTTCCAGAATCCCCGTGCGCAGGGCAAGCTCATCTCCGTGCTGGAGGGGGCGGTCTTCGACGTGGTCGTGGACATTCGGGCGCAGTCGGACACGTTCGGGGAGTGGGAGGGCACCGTCCTCTCGGCCGAGAACGCGCGACAGTTGTACGTGCCGGAAGGCTTCGCGCACGGGTTCGTCGCCACCAGTGACGAGGCGCTCTTCCACTACAAGTGCACGGATTTTTACCACCCCGAGACCGAGGGCGTCCTTCGCTGGAACGACCCGGCCCTCGGCATCGATTGGCCCGTTGAGGACCCCATATTGTCTGAGCGGGACCGGGAGGCGCCGCTGCTGGAAGACCTTCCCGAGGAGAAGCTCGTGTTCGGGTCGGGGCAACCGGCCGGATCTTGATCGTCTCACGTTCCTCTCCGCCGCGATGGAGACGACCGACCGCACCATTCTGCTGCTGGGGGCCACGGGCCAGGTGGGCCACGAGCTTCGCGACCCACTGGCTGCGCTCGGGACGGTGTGGGCCCCGGGCCGGGAGGAGGTGGACCTCACGGCGCCCGACTCGATCCGACGAACGATCCGCGACGTGGAGCCGGAGGTGGTCGTCAACGCGGCGGCATACACGGCCGTCGACGAGGCCGAGAGCGAGCCGGAGCGGGCCGCCGCGATCAATGCCCGGGCCCCGCGTGTGCTGGCCGAGGCGACCGCTGAGGCCGGCAGCTGGCTCGTCCACTACTCCACCGATTACGTGTTTGACGGCACCAAGACGGCCCCGTATCGGGAGACCGATGCCCCGAACCCGCTGAACGTCTACGGGCGAACGAAATGGACGGGCGACCAGGCGGTCCGCGAGGACGGGGACAACGTCCTCGTGTTGCGCACGAGCTGGGTCTACAGCGACCGTCGCGCCAATTTTCTCCGGTCCATGCTCCGCCTCGCCGACGAGCACGACGTGCTGACGGTCGTCGACGATCAGATTGGCACGCCGACGACGGCCCCGTGGATCGCGGAGGCAACCACGGCGATGCTGCGTCGCGTCCTGGGGAGCGCAGAGCCGAGCGCATACGCCGACCTCTACCACCTCGCGGCCGGTGGGCAGACGAGCTGGTACGGCTTCGCGCGGGCCATCTTTGCACAGTTTGGCCGGGACGACGTAACCGTGGAGCCGATTCCGTCCGACGAGTATCCGACGGAGGCCCCCCGTCCGTCGTATACGGCCCTCGATGCGAGCCGGGCACGACAGGCGTTCGACCTGACGATTCCGAGCTGGTCGGAGCAACTGGCGGCCCTGCGGGCCCGGATGGCGCCTCCGGCGTAGGTGTGCTTCAGAACAGAAGAAGAGCGCCGATAATCGCGGCAAAGATTCGAACAAGTCGTCGGCTCCCGGGGGACAGGGCTCGCGTTTTTCGGGCCCACCACTTACCAAGTATTTTACGAGTAGGCTAAAAAGATCCCCCCTGTTGGCAGACGTGCCGTCCGTTCGGCCCTCTCGTTTTGTGCCTGCCCCGCAGGATCGTCTCAATTGTCTCGTAGTCGGCTCAGCACGCGCTCCATGCGACGCCTTGGTGTCTTTCTGTGTGTCTTTGGCCTGGCCCTGATGGCCGTGCACCCGGCTCCGGCGCAGCAGCGCGAGGATGTGCCGGAGGCCGCCCAGCAAGAGCTGGAGGATCGAGGGATGACCGTGCAGGAGGCCCGGCAGCGCCTGCAGCAACTCGGCATCGATCCCTCCAATCCCCAGCAGGCCGCCCGGCGTGCCCGAGAATTGGGCATCCCGGAGGCCCGTATTCAGGCCCTTTTGGAGGCGGCCCGGCAGCGTCAGCAAGACTCCGGCACGGAATCGGCCGGAGAGGTACCCACCACCCCTTCGTACCCCGTCCTGGCCGGCACGCCGGAGATTGAGCCGGATAGCCTTTCGGCCGACCGCCTGCCGGCCGACGTGGAGGTGCGCGTGCCCCTTCGGAGCGAGAATCAGATTCGACGCGTCCGGCCGGGGTTTCTTACGGCGGACGGCGATTCCGTTTCGGGCCAGGATGTGCGTCGCGTCCGCGGCTCGGTGATCGACGGCACGTGGCAGGCCACGTTTTCCATTCCCGAGGAGGCGGCGGAGGGGCCGTGGGGCCTGTACGTACAGGCGGCGACGAGCGACACCAGTGTGACCCTGGCCACCGGCCGCCGGCTTCAAATTTTTCCGCCTGGGGAGAGGCCGGATCGTGACACGGCGCGGGCCCAGCGCGACACGTTGACGTACTTCGGGTACGATACCTTCGAGACCATCCCCGACGCCTTCACGCCCGAGCCCACGGGCCCGGCCGACGGCAGCTACGTGGTGGGCCCGAACGACGAGCTGCGCCTGACGGTGTGGGGCGGGGCCGAGTTCACGTACGAACTACAGGTCGATCGGGAGGGGCGGGTCACGGTGCCCAACGTCGGGCAGTTTACGGTGGCGGGCAAGAAGCTCGACGTCCTCCGGGAAGAGATGAAGCAGTGGCTCGCCCGCAGCTACTCGGGGCTGACGAGCGACCCGCCGACGGTCTTCATGGACCTCACGCTTACGCGGGTTCGGCCCTCGCAGGTGTTCGTGCTGGGGGAAGTGCCGCAACCCGGCGGGTACACGGTGAGCAGCTACTCAACCGTCTTCAATGCCCTTTACAGCGTCGGCGGGCCCCTGCAACGAGGGTCCCTGCGCAACATCCGGGTCATCCGCGACGGGGAGGTTCAAGAGACGGTGGACCTCTACGACTACTTTATGGACGGATACAGCCCGAACCCGGTGCAGCTCCAGAGCAACGACTACGTCTTCGTCCCGCCGCGGGGCAAGACCGTCGCCATCACGGGAGCGGTGAAGCGCCCGGCCTACTACGAGATGAAAGAGGGCGAGACGGTGGCGGATCTTCTCCAGTACGCAGGCGGGCTGGAGGCCGAGGCGTACGCCAAGCGCTTTCAGATCGAGCGCATCGTCCCGTTTGTGGACCGGGAGGACCCGTCGGTGGCCCGCGAGGTGCTCGACGCCAGTCTGCGGGACGTGCAGGCCGACTCCGCGCAAGTGCGCCTGGCCGACGGCGATCGGGTTCGTATTCTTTCGATCGGGGAGGCGCAAGACCCGGCCGTGCAGGCCCAAATTGAGGCCGTCGAGGTCCAGGGGGCCGTGTATCAGCCGGGGCAGTACGAGCTCGGTGGGGGCGTGCGGACGGTGAAGGATCTCCTCGAACGGGCCGACGGGCTTACGGGAGACGCCTACCGCGAACAGGCCGACCTCGTTCGCATCGACGACACCCTCAGCGAAACGACGCGGGCCCTCGACCTAAACGCCGTCCTGAACGATCAGCCCCAGGCGAACGTGGTCCTGCAGCCGGGCGACAGCCTGCACGTGGCGTCCATCCAGGAGATGCGCGCCGACCGGTCCGTCCGCATCAGCGGGCAGGTGCGCGATCCCGGCTCCTACCGATGGCGGGAGGGCATGACCGTTCGGGACCTCCTCCTGAAGGGCGGCGGGCTGACCGACGACGAGTACCTCAAGGATGTCTTTCGGGGGCGGGCCGATCTCTTTCGGGTCTCCCCGGACGGCAGCGAGGAACGGGTCATTCCCTTTCACCTGGGCGACGCCCTGCAGGGAGAGGGCATGGGGGGCCGCACGCTGCGGCCCGAGGACGAGATCCGCGTCTACTCGGCGACCGTGGAGCGCCTGGAGGAGACGTTCGTCCAGATTAGCGGCGCCGTCCAGGACACCGGGCGCTACGACTTTCGGAGCAACATGACCCTCAAGGACCTCATCCTGCAGGCGAACGGCTTTTCGGAGGGGGCGTCCCTCCAGGAGGTCGAGGTGACCCGGATGATCGAGGCGCCGGGCGAGGAGGGGCAGCGGGCGACGACGGTGCGCGTCCCGCTCGTGGACCGCGACGTGGATCCCCAGGCGGTCAATTTCTCCGTGGAGGACACGCTGCGGGCCCTGGATGCGGCCGACGACTTTCAACTGCAGCACCGCGACCGCGTGTTCATTCGCCAGGATCCGTCCTTTCAGCCCCAAGAGACCGTTACGCTCCAGGGGGAGGTGGCCTTCCCGGGCGATTACACGCTGCTCCGCGACAACGAACGGCTCTCCAGCGTGCTCGACCGAGCGGGCGGCGTGCGGGGATCCGGCTACCTGAAGGGCGGACGCCTGATTCGCCAGCGGCAGACGGAGGAGAGGACGTTGGGGCAGCAGACGACGGAGCAGGTCATCATCGAGATGCAAGACGCCGTGCAGGGGGACCCCGAGGCGGACGTCATCCTGCAGCCGGGCGACGAGGTCGTCATCCCGACCCAGCCGAACACGGTGGCCGTCCGCGGCAACGTGGCCAACGAAGGCCTGATCAAACACGAGGACGGCCGGCGCGTCCAATACTACCTCGAACGAGCGGGGGGCACCCGCCAGAACACGGAGGCCATCCTCCTCACGCAGGCGTCGGGGGCGACCTTTCGGGTGAACACGGGCTGGTTCCGCCGGACGCCGACGGTGGACGACGGGGCCGTGATTCGGGTGGAGGAAGAACCGGAGGCCGAGCAGCAGGAGGAGATTGACTACGCAGAAATCGCCTCAAACATCACGCAGGTTCTGTCGAGCACCTTGACAATTCTGGTGCTGGCGTCCCGGGCGTTTAACTAGTCATGCGTTGTGAGTTGTGGGTTGAGAGTTGTGGGTTGTGAGTTGTGGGTTTTGAGTTGGGGGTTGTGAGTTGGGGGTTGGTATGTTCTGGGTTGCCGGGAAGTGAAATGGGAATGAGCAGAACACGACTCGATGCGGTACATTGACGCCCAGGAACAGAAGATAGAGGCGTGGCTGGAGACGGCCGTGGATCGGCTCGTTCAGTCTGGTGCTGGGAAAAGACGATCAACAAACAATCGAAATCCACACAATTGAAAGATGGACGGAGTAATTGACATCGGGACGCTCGTCGAGACAACTTCGGACATCCGGGGGGGACGGCCGTGTATCGCGGGAACAGGCGTGAGTGTGCGGCGGGTCGTTCAGTGGTACAAGAGAGGACAGTCCCCTGAGGAGATTGCGGATCGAATCGGTCATTTGTCGCTGGCACAGGTTTACGCTGCGCTGGCCTATTACCACGCCAATCGTGAAGCCATTGAGAAGGATCTTGAAGAAGAGGCAGCGGCCGCTGATGAACTCGCGAAGCAGCACGACAGTTGATGGGTATTCGGTTATACGCCCTGACCGAGGCGATCTAGATCGCCAGGGAAGAAGTAGTTTTAGACTGCATGGATGAGGACTCCATGGACCAGCGGCTCGTGCGAGCGCTTCGGGCTCGGGGAATGGATGTGGAGACGGCAATTGATGCGGACATGATTGCCCGTCCGGATAAAGAGCACCTGACCTATGCCGCGGAAACGGGTCGAGTGTTGCATACCTTCAACATATCCGACTTCTACCAGCTTCATGCTGAGTTCTTGGAAGCAGGTCGTCACCACGCCGGCCTCATCTTAGTTTCTCAGCAGCGCTACACGGTCGGAGAGCACATGAACCGATTACTACAGTTGAATGCCGAACGCACGGCGTCTGAAATGAGAGATCGCGTTGTTTTTCTTAACTCTGTTCAGGAGTAGATGAGTACACCCGACAACCAGAGCCAGTCCGACGGCCCCGCCGACCCGCCCCCCGGCAACGGGGCGCCCGGGGCGGAGCACCCGGGCATCCGAACACGTTCGGGACCGCCGCGCGAGGATGAGGTGTCGCATACCGAAAGCATTCGGTATACTTCCTCCCTGAGCTGGATCACCTGTCGCCCGATCAGTTGAAGGCCGTGTACGAGTTGATTTCTACGTTTAAAGAGCCGACCGAGCAGCCGATGCCCAATCAAGAGGTCGTTCGGGACGTTCGAGATGCCCTGTCGGATCTATCCGAGCCGCTCTCGAACACCATCAAGAAGGAGCGGGAAGAGCGGATGTGAGTATGCCCGCACGGATATGCGTCTTGAAAATCTTCCCGAATAATTTTTTCCAGTACGATGCCGAAACTCCGGGTTTCGTCCGACTTTACAATTCCGATTCCGAAAGAGGTGCGGGATGCGCTGGACATTGTCCCAGGACAAGAACTTCAGCTCGTTCGCAGTGGAGATCGGATTGAATTGGTGCCCCTTCGGTCGATGGACGAGGCACGCGGATTTTTGAAGGGGATGTCGACCACGATTGAGCGAGAGGAAGATCGAGTATGATTGACTCCGCTGATCTGCCGGATCCGCCTCGACACCTCGTGGACTCCTCGAGATGGTAAGGATATTTTGCGGATGAAGAAGATACCGACCCTTACAGCAGAGCATTTCCACTCGCATATCCGACGGCGAATGGAGCAGCGGGGCATTACTGATACGTGAATGGGTT
>CAYULG010000133.1:0-7337 GCA_964445365.1 uncultured Salinivenus sp.
GACGCAGCAGTCCATCCACGAGATCGAGGACGTGTTTTCGTCGCCGTCCGACTACCTCGACGACGACCTGGAAGCGCTCGACGAGGAATTGCAGGCCGCGACGGAGGGGACGCTCGATTTGCCCGAGGAAGAGGCGGCTCCAAGCGATGAACGCTCCGGCTCTCGGCAGTCCCGCGTCCGCGAGTAGTTTCCGTTTGGCCTGTCGTTCCACCCGTGTCCCGAACAACGGCCCTTCAGTCATGCCCACCGCGACCATCCCGGCCCAGGAACACCAGGAGCGATGGCAGGAGATCGTCGAAGATCCGCTCCTGAGCGAACTTCCCTATAAGATCGAGACCAATCACCGAGGCCAGATCATCTTGAGTCCGCACAAGAACCGGCACGCCCGTCGGCAGAAGCGCGTCGAGAAACGACTCGATGCCCTTCTTTCTCTGGGCGAGGCCTTTCAAGAGTGGGCGATTGCCACAGCCGGCGGGACGAAGCCGGCCGACGTCATCTGGGCATCGGACGAGCGCCTTCAAGAGATGGAAGAAACCGGCGATCCGACGACGCTCGCCCCGGAGATTTGTGTTGAGGTGATGAGTGAATCAAACGACTGGGAGGAGATGGAGGCAAAAATAGACCTCTATCGAGAAGCCGGGGCCGAGGAGGTGTGGGTTGTCGACCAGGAGGGAAGCGTCCGGTTCTTCGCCGCGGAGGAGCTGGAGCAGTCAGAACGTGCGCCCGATTTTCCGCGCTCCGTATAGCGGTGCGATCGCGCTTTCGCTGCAGTTCTGGCATTGAGCAGGACATCTTCCGGACGTCCGGACACGCATCAGGTCACTCCTTCGGGGAGGCATCGCCCGTCGGCGGTTCGCCCTGACGCCCGTACGCGAGAACCAGCTTGAGGTGGGCCACGGTCGGGTCGACGAGGCCGAGCGAGTCGAGTCGCTCCTGCGGCGTCTCCGGCAGCTTCGGCGGGCTCACGCGCCCCATCCACAGCTCCATCTTGTCGTCCAGCGCGTGCGGCCCCGGGAACTGGCCTTCGGGCAGGTGGGTCGTGTAGAATTCGCGCTTGCCGTGCAGGCGCTCGCGGACCTCCTCGGCCACCTCCGAGAGCTCCGGGTTGTCCTCGGCCACCATGGCCTTGCCGATCAAGTAGTCCCGGTAGGTGAACGGCAGATCGAGAAGCGTCTCGACAATGGTGGGCGCATGCTCCGGCTCGTCCTGCAGGCCGACCGCCGCCGCCCGGGACGTGGCCGTCGCGACGAGGCAGAGCGTCTCCTCTGCGATGAGTTCGGGATCGGACCCGTCCATGTCGCCGACGCTCTCAAGGACGGCGTGGGTGAGATCCTGCGTCAGGCCGAGAGCGCCGACCGTGGCGAAGGACGTGAAGCCGGCCACACGGTCGAGGGAGGGAAGAGCGGTGTCGTCGGAAGCCATGGGCAAAACGAGGAGGGAAAGCAGCGAGAGGCAAGGAAGAGAACCTCAGACGAAAGAGAAGACCGTGGAGAGCACTAGGCAGCGGATCGGGCACTGTTCTCGTGCGCCGGGAATCGTGATGCGTGATTGCCGTCGCCGGACGGTTGCCTCACGGTTCACGCATCACGCGACACGAGAATTGTGGCAACCCGACCTGTACGAGGGCATTTCGTTAGGAAATGGGCTGCTTAGTTTTGAGACGGGGTTTCCGCGGCCGCCTCGCTCTTCCAGTTGCCGCTTTGGCCGCCGGTCTTGGCGCGCAGGTGCACGTCGCCGATGCGAATGTCCTTCGTCACCGATTTGCACATGTCGTAGATTGTAAGGGCGGCCGTCGAGACGGCGGTCAAGGCTTCCATCTCCACCCCCGTGACGCCGAGGGATTTCGTGAATGCCCGAACGTCGATGGCCTTCTTCTCCTCGTTGAAGGTGAAGTCAACCTCGACGCCGTTGATCATCACGTCGTGGCAGAGGGGAATCAGCTTGCTTGTCTCCTTGGCCCCCATGATGCCCGCGATTTGCGCGGTCGTCAGCACGTCGCCCTTGTCGATGTCGTGGTTACGCACGCGTCGAAAGGCTTCCTCGCCCAGATGCACACGCCCGAATGCGACCGCCGTTCGCGCGGAATCGGCCTTCTTCGAGTCGTCAGTCATCCGTACGCCACCCTCGTGATCGACGGGAGAAATTGTAGAGGGATCAGCCATGGGTCGAAGATCGTCACTTGAAAAGGAGTGTTGCGAGCAAACCGCCCCACCCGGGGCAACGAGGTCCAAAACCCATCTCTTCGAATTGGAAGAGGGATCTTGGGCCAAGCGGCACGTCCGGTGAAAGCGACAGCCGTCGCATCGTTTCACCGGCGGAAACGGGAGCGGTCGAAGTACACCAAAACTCCTTCAAGGATCGCGCCAATCTGAACGTGAGTAGACCGGGACGCCGTCGAGATACGTCGCGACCACCTCCGTTTGGGGCAACTCGTCGACCGGGCACGTCATGATGTCTCGGGAGAGAACCGCCCAGTCGGCCCGCTTGCCCGGGGTGATGCTCCCCAGTTCGTTTTCTTTGAATGCGGCGACGGCGGCGCCGAGGGTGTAAGCCCGGAGGGCCGCGGAGCGGGAAAGACACTCCGACGGGTGCCACCCCCCCGCAGGACCTCCACCGATGCTTCGCCGGGTGACGGCCGCGTGGATGCCACGCAGCGGATCGATCGGCTCGACGGGGGCGTCGGACCCGAAGGCGAGGGAAGCCCCTGCTTCCTGTAAACTCTTCCAGGCGTAGGCGCCGTCGAGGCGGTCGGGCCCCAGACGATTCGCCACCCAGTCCTTGTCGCTCGTTGCAAAGAGCGGCTGCACGGACGCGAGGACGCCGAGCTCGCCAAATCGAGGGAGGTCCGCTGTGTCGAGGATCTGGGCGTGCTCGATGCGCGGGCGCCGCATGGGCTGGCTACAGTCGTGCATGGCGGCCTCGTAGGCGTCGAGCACGAGCCGGTTGGCGCGATCCCCAATGGCGTGGGTGTTGACCTGAAAGCCGCAGGCGACGGCGGACTGCACGTGGTCGCGAAACGCCCTGTCGTCGTGGAGAAGCAGTCCACGATTGCCGGGATCGTCGGCGTAGTCCTCGAGCAACGCGGCGCCGCGGCTGCCAAGAGCGCCGTCGGCAAAAAACTTGACCGACGCTACGTCCAGCCGACCGGAGTCGTGGCGGAGGGGTCCGCGTTCACAGAAGTGATCAAACGTGTGGCCGCGACCGTCAATCATGGCGTAGAGCCGGAGCGGAAAAGCGTCGTCGGCGATGAATCGTTGAAAGCGGCGGATTTGATTGAGGGGAACGCCCGCATCGTGGAGGCCGGTGACGCCGTGGCGGGCGGTGTGGTTGAGGGCCGTGGTGAGGGCCTGGTCGAGTCGGTCGTTGCTCGGGGACGGGATCTGATCCGCGACCAGATCCATTGCGTCGTCGATGAGGACGCCCGTCAGGCGGTCGTCCCCGTCCCGCACGATGCGTCCCCCGTCGGGATCGCCCATGGTGCGAAGGCGGTTGAGTCCCGCCGTCGCTTCCAGGGCGGCCGTGTTGGCCCAGCCCGCGTGCACGTCCGTGCGGGTCAGCCAGACCGGTCGATTGGGAAAGGCCTCGTCCAGTGAAGCCCGCGTCGGCAGGCGGGGCGGGGCCCAGTTCGTTTCGTCCCAGCCGTGGCCTCGTAGCCAGGCCCCCTCCGGCAGGTCGCGGCGGCTCGCGAACGCCCGCAACTGCTCTACGACGGCCCGCGGTGAGTCTGCCCCGGTGAGGTCGGCGCGGGTCAGGGCCAGGCCCAACTCCATCAGGTGGGCGTGGGCGTCAACAAAGCCCGGCACGACGGTGCGCCCACCGGCGTCGAGTCGACGTGCGTCCGGGTGGGCGGCCAGCACGGATGCGTCGGCCCCGACGGACCGGAACCGCCCGCCCCGCACGGCCAGGGCAGTCGCGGTCGGGCGATCGGGGTCTACGGTGTAGATCCGGGCGTTATAGAGGACGAGGTCGGCGGAAGCAGACATAGACTCAGGTCGGAGATGAGGGGTCGGATCTAATAAAAGGACCGTATTTTTGGATTGTACCCCTTTTTGTGGAAGCGCTTTTCGTGAAGTAGTGGTAACCGGAAGCGCTTTGCACGCAAAAGGGGTTTGATACTAACAGATCCTTCATCCATGTAGTGAAGTCCCCGACGCGGAGATTTGAGGCTTGGCTTTTTAGACACGCCCGCTCTCCCCCGGCACACAGTCAACATTTTAGCGAGGCGCAAAACACGGTCATGGGCCAACACCCACCACCCCCATCTTTCGTGAACGACCGCTCCCGCGCAGCACTTGCTCCCACGGGTCCCCGGAGCCAGCGATCGAACTGCGGCGTTGGGGTTCTCATGGACCTTGACGGCGAAAAGGATCATGCGATGATTCAGGAGGGGCTTGGTGTGCTCGAACGCCTCGACCACCGGGGCGCCCGCGGGGCCGAGCCCAACACGGGCGACGGGGCGGGCATCCTTATCCAGAAACCGCACGCGTTCTTTCGGGACGTGGTCCCCGGCCTGGGCGAGGCTGATTCGTACGGCGTAGGCCAGTTTTTTCTCCCGGCAGACGATGACATTCAGCCGGCGCTCCGTGACTTTATCGATCGGCGTGTGCAGGCCGAGGGCTTCGAGTCCATTGCGTGGCGCGACGTGCCCACAGACGCTTCCGGGCTGGGCCCGACGGCCCATGCGACCGAGCCCGACGTATGGCAACTCTTCGTTCGCCCCACAGAGCCGATCTCACCGGCGTCGTTGGACGCGCGGCTCTATCTCCTTCGTCGCCTTATCGAAAACGACGTAGCGGACAGCGACCTGAAAGACAGCGAGACGTTCTATATCTGCTCGCTGGACCGGCGGAAAATCGTGTACAAGGGCCTGCTCACGAACGAACAGGTTCGCACCTACTACCCGGAGTTGTCCGACGACCGCGTTCGGTCGACCCTCGCGCTGGTCCACTCCCGCTTCTCCACCAACACGTTGGGGGCATGGCGCCTCGCGCACCCGTACCGTGGCATCATCCACAACGGAGAAATCAACACGCTTCGGGGGAACCTCAACTGGATGCGAGCGCGGGAGGACGACCTGGCGACGGACGTGTTTGAGGACGAGCTCGACCGCATCCGTCCCATTACGACCGAGGCGCAGAGTGACACCGCCGTCCTCGACAACGTGCTTGAACTGCTGGTCGAGAGCGGCCGGTCGCTGCCGCACGCCCTTCGGATGCTCATTCCGGAGGCCTGGAACAAAGACGAGCAGATGGCCCCGGCGCGGCGCGACTGGTACGATTACCACTCGACCCTCATCGAGCCCTGGGACGGGCCGCTCCTCGTGGCCTTCACCGACGGAAACAGCGTCGGCGCCGTGCTCGACCGAAACGGCCTGCGGCCCTGTCGCTACTGGGTGACGCACGACAACCGGCTCGTGATGGCCAGCGAGGCCGGTGTCGTGGACCTGCCGCCCGAACGTGTGAAAAGGAAGGACCGCCTGCAGCCGGGCCAACTCTTCCTTGCCGACGCGGAAGAGGGGCGCATCGTGCCGGAGAATGAGGTGTTCGACCGCCTCACGGACGAGAAATACGGCCGATGGCTCGACGAGACCCGCACGCGGCTCCGCACGCTCGTGGACGACGATGCCTCCCGCGGGACCGTTGTCCCGGAGGTGGAGTTGCACCTGAACGGCGACCCCAATGCGCTGGCCCGCCATCAGCGAGCCTTTGGATACACCCGGGAGCACGTGCGGCGCCTGATGCAGCCAATGGTGGAGGATGGAAAGGATCCGGTGGGCGCCATGGGCAACGATACCCCGCCGGCCGTCCTCTCGGACCAAAACAAGACGCTCTTCACCTACTTCAAGCAGCTTTTTGCGCAGGTTTCGAACCCGCCCCTCGATTACATCCGCGAGGAGTTGGTCACGTCGCTCGAGAGTCACATCGGGCGAAAGGGCAACCTGCTGACGGAAAGCCCCGAGCACTGTCGGCAACTCCAGCTCGACTCGCCGATCCTCAGCGATGCGCAACTGAAGGCGTTGCGGGCCGTCGACTCGCAGGGCATCCAGTCGTGCACGCTCGATGCGACCTTCCCTCGCGACACGACGCTGGCGGCCTCCGTTGAGCGTCTCCAGCGCGACGCTCGGCAGGCCGTCGCCGATGGGCATGAGTTGCTTCTCCTCTCGGATCGGGGGACCGGACGCGAGCGGCTCCCCATCCCCGCCCTCCTCGCCGTCGGGGCGGTGCACCACGACCTGATCCGGGATGGGTGTCGGACCCACGCTGGGTTGGTGCTGGAAAGCGGACAGCCCTGCGCGGTGCATCACTTCTGCACGCTTCTGGGCTACGGGGCCGACGCCGTCCACCCCTACCTCGCCTACGCCACCGTCCGTGATCTCGCCTGTCGGAGCGACGAGGTGGCCGACGCCCCAACGGCCATTGCCCGCTACGTGGACGCCATCGAGCAGGGCCTCCTCAAAGTGATGGCCAAGATGGGCATCTCCACCCTGGAGAGCTACAAGGGCGCACAGGTCTTCGAGGCCGTGGGGCTCGACTCCGACTTCGTAGACGACTACTTCTTCGGCACCCCGTCCCGGATCGAGGGCGCAGGCATCGAGGAGATTGAAGCTGATGTTCGTGGGCGGCACCAGAAGGCGTTCAACGTGACCCTGTCGGGCGCGTCCGATCTCGACAGTGGAGGCGAACTCTACTGGCGGCGGGACGGGGAGCGTCACCAGTGGAATCCCCAGACGATTGGCAGGCTGCAGCACGCGGTGCGGCAGAACGACCGGGCGGCGTACGACGAATTTGCGGCCCTCGTCAACGACCAGGCGAACAAACACCAGACGCTCCGAGGCCTCCTCGACTTTGACACCGATCCCGGCGACGCGATCCCGCTGAACGAGGTGGAGCCCGCCGAATCGATCGTCCAGCGCTTCTTCACGGCCTCTATGTCGTTTGGCTCCCTGAGTCCGGAAGCCCACGAGACGTTGGCCGTGGCCATGAACCGGATCGGCGCGAAGGCCAGCACGGGGGAGGGGGGGGAGCAGGTGGGACGCTTCGGGACCGAGCGGGAGTGTCGGATTAAGCAGGTGGCCAGTGGCCGCTTCGGGGTGACGAGCAGTTACCTCAAGAACGCCGACCACATCGAAATCAAAATGGCCCAGGGGTCGAAGCCGGGCGAGGGGGGGCACCTGCCGGGGCAGAAGGTGAACGACATCATCGCGAAGACGCGCTACACCACCCCCGGCGTCTCGCTCATCTCCCCGCCGCCGCACCACGACATCTACTCAATCGAGGACCTGGCGCAGCTCATCCACGACCTGAAAAGTGCCAATCCGGACGCGGACGTGCACGTGA
>CAYULG010000134.1:0-7334 GCA_964445365.1 uncultured Salinivenus sp.
GACCCGGAAGGTGTACGCCTTCACGAACGACTACCACGATGATTACCACATCATCGAGTACACCTACACGAACACGGGGAATACGGACGAGGACGAGGAGATCGAGCTGGAGGGTCAGACCCTCAACGACGTGTACATCTACCGCTCCCACCGGGAGACGGGGAACGAGCAGGCCGCGAAGGAGAGCGTGGATGAGATTGGGGTGTTTCCGAATCCCTACCGTGGCTTTAATAAGCTGGAAGACAGCCGATTCAACAAGTTCGTGCGGTTTAATAACCTGCCGGACCCGAGCGAATTTGGTCCGACTACAATTCGAATCTTCACGCTGGCAGGAAATCCGGTCAAGGTCATTGAGCACACACAGGATTCCTCGCCAAATCCGACCTTCAAAGGCTGGAACCTGAGAAACGAGTCGGGTACGTTCGTGTCCAGCGGTATCTATCTGGCACACGTCAGCACCCCGAATGGGGATAAGGAGCTGCGTTTGGCCTTGGCGATGGAGGAAGAAATTCTCCAGCGCTACTAACAGAACGGGTCGCTATCCCCGCAACGCCCACCGATGGTGGAGCTTAGAACCCGTCGATTGAGCCTACGAAAGAGCTTTCGGTGCTCGGGAGTGAGCGCCGAAGGCTCCGCTGGGTCCTTCAATCGATCGTTCAGAAGAACCTCACTGGCTTGCAGCTGGGATGAGAATCATGGCTGGAGCCGCAACGTGCCTACCACAAAACGTAATCGAGACTATGAAGCTTCGTAAACCACTGACGTTCGTTACGATCCTAATTGCAGCTTTGCTGTTAGGGACCAGTACGCGAGTACAAGCCCAGGAGCGGGCCGGAACCAGCTCTTCTCCCCAGCTACTCATTCCCGTGGGGGCGCAGTATCTCGATGGGAGTGGGGCAGCTGCTGGAATTTCGGGGATTGGAAGTGTCATGTGGAATCCGGCTGGGCTTGGTAATAGGGATGGCGACATCATGGTCATGCTCTCACGTCGCGAGCACCTTGCCGACGTTGGCGTTAACTTTCTGGCTGTCGGGTTCGGTTTTGAGGATATCGGCGCTTTTTCCCTGCACATCCGAAACTTCGCTATCGGAGAAATTAAGGAAACGACGGAATCCAGCCCGGGCGGTACGGGTGCCACATTCACCCCGAGCTTCTTCACATTTGGAGCCACCTACGGCAAAGCCCTGACCGATCAGATCCGAGTTGGTGTTACGGCGAATTTGAATCGGGAAAGCTTTGCAAGCATCTCCGCCACGGGTTTCACGTTCGACGCAGGGGTTCAGTATAGTCAGTTTCTCAACTTCAGCGGCTTAGACCTGGGAGTCTCAATCCGTCACATTGGTCAGTCAATGCGATACTCCGGTTCGGGACTACAGTCTCCTGCCCAGTCAGTTGGCGCTAACCGTAGTGCCACTCAATTTCAAGCGGTGTCTGCTGATGCAGATATTCCGACGACGGTAGATGTTTCTCTGGAGTACAACATCTGGCGAGGCCTCAACGTGGCATCGACGTACTCCGAGAATACCTATCAGCCTCCGCAGGTTCAGACTCAGCTTTCCTACAACTTCCGCGATCTGTTGACCGTGCGCGGTTCGTATGCCCAGCTGATTGAAGATCGTGGTGAGTTGGAAAGCCCGTATGAAAATCGACCATCCTTTGGAGGCACTTTGAACCTCGCCTCTGTGCTGGATGTGGATCTGTCTTTCGACTACGCTTTCGTTTCGACGAAATTCTTCGAGAACAACCACATCCTGAGTCTGCGCGGCAGCTTCTAGGGGCCTCCCAGCATAGACACAGTCAGACGGCTTCTCTCTGAGCGTCAGTCTTACGACCCCAATCCGTACGCCGGACGTTGCGGCCTTCGAACCAGATGGTTGTACGGAATACCTTTGAGGCTACAGAGGGCTTACCAAGTTTCTTTCCCCGGATCGGGATATTTCCCGGTCCGGGTTTTTTATGTCCACTGTGTGTGGTTGACCGGCTAAGGCAGAACGATAGTGGCTGGCTGACACGTTACGGACGACCGGCTCGTCGAATCTGAATCGTTTCATTGCGTAACGCTTCGAAGCTAGATGCCTCTAAGGGGCCCGCGACGCACCGATGGCCCTCAAAAAACGCATTTTGACCCATGCATCCCCTGCCGCGCCTCCTCGCTGCACTCGCCCTGGTTTGCCTCGCGGCCGGCGGCGTTCTGGCGGCCCACGCCCAGTCGTCGCTTCCGCCCGGCGCCCCGCCGGCCCTCGACCAGTTCGACACGGACCTGACGAACACGACGATCGACCTCTCGGAGCTGCGGTCCGGGGGGCCGTCGAAGGATGGCATTCCGTCCATTGACGACCCGTCGTTCGTTTCGACCGACGCGGCGAGCGACTGGATCGACGCCCAGGAGCCGGTCATCCTCGTGGAGCACAACGGCGAGGCGCGGGGCTATCCCCTGCAAATTTTGACGTTCCACGAGATCGTGAACGATGAGATTGGGGGCACGCCCGTCGCGGTCACCTTCTGCCCGCTCTGCTACAGCGCCATCGCCTTTGAGCGCACCCTAGACGGAGACCCGGTCACGGTCGGGGTGTCGGGGCTCCTCCGCAACTCCGACCTGGTGATGTACGACCGGAAGACGGAGACGCTGTGGCAACAGTTCACCGGCAAGGCCATCGCGGGCACCCTCGCGGGCGAAACGCTTGATCTGGTTTCCTCGCAGATCGTCTCTTTCCGCCAGTTTGCTGAAAACTATCCGGACGCGCCGGTGCTCTCGCGGGAGACCGGCCACGACCGGCCCTACGGCCAAAATCCGTACGCGGGATACGACGACGTGGACTCCCGGCCCTTCGCGTACGACGGCCCCACCGACGACCGGCTGCCCCCGAAGGAAAAGGTCGTGGCGGTGGCCCTCGAGGATACCCACAAGGGCTACCCACACTCGGTCACCAAGGAGGAGCGCGTGGTGCACGACACGATGGGGGATCACCCGCTCGTGGTCTTTCACGCGCCGGGGGCCGTGTCGGCCCTCGACGCCCGGCGGATCTCGCAGTCGAAGGAGGACGGGACGACCGGCGTCTTTGACCGGCGGGTGGACGGCCGGACGCTGACGTTCCAATACGACGATGAGGGCCGGTTCACAGACGAGCAAACGGGCAGCGTGTGGACGGTCACCGGTCGGGCGGTCGAAGGCCCCCTGGAGGGCACGCACCTCGACCGGATCCACCACGGCAATTACTTCGCTTTTTCCTGGTTTGCCTTTCGGCCGGACGCGGCGCTCTACTCGGCCACCGGTACGTCCTAATTGATTTGGCGTCCCCCCAGCGCTCCTTTCCAGACCGGCACTCCGACTCTGATGACGTTCTTCTCCTCGCGTTCGACCGGCCTCGTTCTCGCTTTGTGTGCGATCGCTGGACTGCTCGCGTCCTGTGACACGGGACCGACCCAATCGGGTGGGTCCGATCGTGGGTTTAACCTGGACAACTGCACCATCTCGACGGATCGGCTCGTCGATGGGGGCGTGCCGCGAGATGGGATTCCGTCCCTCGACGGATTCACGCCCGGCGACGATCGGCTCGTCGAGAAAGACGCGAGTAGCGCCGGCTACCTCGCGGACGACAACCGCGTGATTGGGTTGCTCTTTGGGGACCAGGCGCTGGCCGTGCCCCACAACATCCTGTGGCACCACGAGATTGTGAACGTCGACGAGTGGGCCGGACGCACGTTTGCGGTGACGTATTGCCCGCTCACGGGGACCAGCCTTGCGTTCGACCGGAGCGCGGTGGATGGGGCCGAGTTTGGGGTCTCCGGGCTCCTCTTCAACAACAACCTCACGATGTTCGACCGCCGCGACAACGAGTCGCTCTGGCCCCAGATGAACCGAGCGGCAAACTGCGGGGCCAACGTGGGGACGAAGCTGGAAATGCTCCCGGTCATGGAGATGACCTGGGGAGAGTGGACGGAGCTCCACCCGGACACGAAGGTAATTTCCTCGGAGACGGGGCACTCTCGCAACTACACGACCTCGGGGTACCCGTACGGCAATCCCGATCCGGGGTCCTCCTACGAGGCGCCCAACAACGACCGCCTGCTCTTCGACATGCCCATCGACGACCGCCGCCCGCCCAAGGAGCGGGTGCTCGGCATTCCGAATGGAGAGGGCGGACTGGCCGTGCCCTTCGGCGAACTCGACGATGGTTCGGAGGCCCGGGCCGTCGAGGTAACGGTCGGCGGAACGGACATGGTCGTCTTCTGGAAGGCGGACGCGGAGGGGGCAATGGCCTACCATCCCCGTACGCGGGGTGGTCAATCGCTCTCGTTTGCCGTCGAGAACGGCCGCATCGTGGACACGGAATCCGGGCGCACCTGGACGCTCGACGGCCGCGCCCGGGACGGCTCCGCCCGGCTTGAGCCGGTTCAGACCGCGTACGTGTCGTTCTGGTTCGCCTGGGCGGCCGATCCCTTCCAGTCCGAGACGCGTATCTGGGGAGGAACCGAATGACCATGATCCGTCAGAGTGTCGCTGGATTTGCTGTTCTGCTTTCGCTCCTGTTGACAACCCCCAGTCATGGTCAATGGGTCGAGTCCCCGGGGACGGGATGGATTAACATTCAGGTTGCCCACCAGCAGACCCAGGAGGGCTTTAATAAGAAAGGGAACGTCGTCGCCCTGGACGAGCTCGACCCGGACGCCCGATCCATCATTACGACGGCCCGGTTCACGGGGGCCCTCGGCCTTGTCCGCGGGGTAGACACGTGGTTCGATCTTCCGCTTCATCGACAGGAATTCGAGGGATCGGGGGCCGACCTCTTGACTACAGGATTCGGGGATCCCCGAATCTTTCTCCGGGCCGGGCCCTCGCTGTTTGGGGTCGGCGCGGACGCGCTCCCAGTCGCACTCGCGCTCCGCGGCGGCGTAAAATTGACGACGGGCGCCTTCGAGAACGACGCCGAAACGATTTCCCTCTCGCAGGGCCAACGTGACTGGAGCCTCTTGCTGGAGGCAGGGAGGAGTCTTCACCCGTGGCCGATATACGTGTCGGCGTGGGCCGGGTATCGGTGGCGGGAGGAAAACGAGGAGATTGCCCGAGACTTCGGCAACGAATGGGTGTTTAACACAGCCGTAGGCGGACGTTTGGATCGCTTTGAGTGGAAGATGGCGGTTGACGGATTCGTTGGTCAATCCACGTTCGATACGCGGACCGGGTTTGCGTTTGCTGCCCGCGAACTCGTGCAGGTCATCCCGAGCGTGGGATGGAGCGTGGGACCGGGAGTCGTCCAGGCTGGGGCGCGCATTCCCGTACACGGCCAGTCCCCCCGGTTCGACCGTCTCCCGGCAGGTCCCACCTTCACGTTCGGCTACTTCCTCTCCTGGGACGATCCCCTCTGGAAGTAACGCCTCGCGGACGCGGGAACGACCGTCCCCCGCTTTGCCTACCTAAAGGCTGGTCGCTGAGGAAATTCACGGCGCCCGTCGCGCTTCTTCCGTCGTTGCCAGTCGTCCGACTCTGCCGTGGATCGAAAGTGGCTTTACCCCTACTACGTCATCGCCCTTCTCGTACTGGTTCTGTATTTCTTCGGCTGCGACAGCCGGAGTTCGTCGTCCTTTTCCGTTGAGGTGCAGGTGGAGAACGACGAAGGGACACCGATCGATGGGGCGACCGTTGGCCTGCGACCGTGCTACGACACCGGGCAGGACGTGTGGTGTGCGGATGGGCCGCCCTACAGTCGCACACGGGCGGCATCAGAACGAAAGGCCGTCGAGTTGGTCGCCTGGGATGTGCGTGTCGATGAAGGAGCCGCGCTTCTTGCCTGGACGACGGCGAGTGAGACCGACAATGCGGGATTTCGTGTAGAGAAGAACGCAGAGGGAATTGGGGGCTTCGAGCAGATCGAGTTTGTAGATGGACAGGGCACGACGGACGAGTCGACGGACTACAGATATCGAACTGAGGAACTGAGTAGAGAGGAGCACGCCTTTCGACTCGTTGCCGTCGCCTCTGATGGAAGCTCAAATGTCGTAGGAGAGCCGGATACGGTTCGTATTTCTCCGTCCGACGATGCCGTGATCCGGCCCCCGTCTCCGAATCCGGTGCGGCAACGAGCCGTCTTCGACGTGGCGGTGAGCGAAGCGTCAGCCATCACGTCCACGGTCCACACGCTCAACGGCGAAAAAATACAGACGATTGTTCAGGAAGAGATCTCAACGAGAGGGACTCACAGATATGTCTGGCATGCGGGGAACGTACCCGCTGGGCTGTACGAGCACCGGACACAAATTCGGACCGATGGGGACATAGTGGCCCGGGATACCGCCTACGTCGCCGTCGCCGGAACGGGCTCACTCGGGGCGACGGATGCAGACGGAACGGTATCGACGACGGACCGAACGCGGTTTCCGGCGCTTTATGACGTGCCAACGATTGAGGTGAGGGACGAAAACCAAATCCTCCTTGACACGATGCAGGTTTCCCCCACCGTGGAGTTCGCCGTCACGACCGAGAACGGGCGGCAGACGTTCCAGCGGACCGTGTCGGAAGGAGAAAATACGTTGACGCTGTCGGTGTCGCCTTGAGTTGTCGGGTGCTGTTTCCTATCGTACCTCATGCGATCATTTAAAGCAGCACTTGAACCGAGGCCGTCGATCAATCCCGGGGAGAGGCCCTTGCCTCCGTCCGAAGGGTCGGCGAGCGTCCCCGCGAAGGGACGTGGAGCCCGGGCCAGCACCCAGCAGGTTGTCGTCATGGACGAATCGACACGTGCGTCGTTGCCAGAGTCGGATGACGTGCCCCCCGTACCGGAGTCGGTGTCGTCGGAGGACGGCGACGAGGAAGAACCGGATTTTTCGGACCTGCCCGCCGAGCATCGGGACACGATGCGCCGGCTCTACCGCCGGGTGGAGCAGGCGACCGTCACCATCGAACGGCTCCGGGCCGAGAACGAGCGTCTGCGGCGCCGAGTGGAGGAGTTGGAGGAGCAGCCGGCGTTCCCGGACGCCGAGACGGTGTTTTCGCTCGACGACGACCCGGATGCGGTGAAGGAGCGCATCAATCGCTTCATCGAGGCCATCGACACGTACCTGGAGGCAACGGCGCCCGACGCCGATCCGACCGAGGAAGCATCCGATGACGAATCGGCTGACTGAGTCCCACTGTCCCTGCTTGGCACTGCCGAACGACTTCGACTTTCCATGGCCGACGAGTCCCAAATCAAGTCGATCCGCGTCCACGTCATGGGCCGGGAGTATGCCCTGCGCGTGCAGGAGGAAGACGAGGCCTTTACGCGAAAGGTGGCCTCGTTGGTCAACGAGCGGATGGAGCAGTTTCGGGACGAACACCCCGAGCAGGCCGAGCTCAC
>CAYULG010000135.1:0-7327 GCA_964445365.1 uncultured Salinivenus sp.
TTCGCATGTGCGTCGGTCCGGCCTTATTTTTGCCCCAAAGCAATTCCTCTGCCGACGCAATTCGGCCGCCCCATGCCCTCGACGGAAGACATCCTGGACGCCACCGAGACGGTCCTTCGCAAGTTCGGACCGGAAAAGACCAACGTCGTGGACGTAGCCCGCGCGCTCGACGTGAGCCACGGCACCATTTACCGCCACTTTTCGAGCAAGGAGGCCCTCCGCAATGCGGTGACGCGGCGGTGGCTGGAGCGCGTAGAGCGGCCGCTCGCCACGATCAGCCGCGAAGACGGCCCCGCCGAGGAGCGCCTCCGCCGCTGGCTCGACACCCTGATCGAGACCAAGCGGGAAAAGCGCCGCGACGACCCGGAGATGTTTGCGACCTACTACCAGCTCGCCCAGGAGGCGACGAGCATCGTTGACCAGCACGTCGCTGAGCTCGTTGATCAGCTTACGGCCATCATCGTCGAGGGGACGCAATCCGGCGTCTTTGCCGTCGACGATCCGGAAGCGGCGGCCCAATCCGTCCTCCACGCCACCGCCCGCTTCCACCACCCGGCCCGGGCCGACGCGTGGGACGACCCGGCCATCGACGAACAGTTCGACGCCGTGTGGCGGCTCGTTCGCCGGGGACTGAGCGTCGAAGATCCCGTCGGACCTGAGCCGCAGGCCTGACGCCCTCGCCAGAACGCTCTCGGACGTTCGATCATCACGATGCCTCCGTCCAGCGAAGAACTCAGCACGAACGAGGTCGAGGCGTATCTGGGCCGCCTGGGCCTCGCTCCGGCCTCCATCGATGATCCTGACCTTGCGACACTCGCCCGCCTCCAGCGGGCCCACGTCACCACGATTCCGTTCGAGAACCTGGCCATCACCGGCGATCCCCACGGCGAGCGAGACGGACAGGGCGTCGTCTTGTCCGTTCCCCACCTCTACGAAAAAATCGTCGAGCACGGGCGCGGCGGCTACTGCTTCGAGCTCAACGGCCTCTTCCGCGAGCTTCTGGTCGCGCTCGGGTACGACGCGGACCGCATCGCCGCCCGCGTCGTCTCCGACGGGGCCCTTCGAACGCCCGCCAATCATCACCCGATCGTGGTCGAACTGGACCGACGGTACGTGGTGGACGTGGGAACGGGCCCGCCGATGATTCGGCGTCCCCTTCCCCTCTCGGGCACGGCCGGCCCAGACGAGGCCGGCGTCGAGTGGCGCGTGACGGAGAGCGAGCGGCCCGACGCCACCTACCGCACCGAATACCGCGGCCCCCACGCGCCCGACTGGACATCGCGCTACGTGTTCGACGACGTGGCGCGCCCATTCCACTACTTTGAAGCGGCCAACGATTACCTCCAGACGGCCCCCGAGTCGCCGTTCACGGACACCCCACTGGTGGCCCTCTCGACGGAGGCCGGCTACCGGAAGCTGTCGGGAACCACCCTTCTCGCGGTGACCCCCTCCGGGCAACGCGAGCGCACAATCTCATCCGACCGGTGGCACGACGTCCTGGCGCGAAAATTTAGCCTCCCGTACGGCCCGTCAGAATGAGAACGGCGTCCGCCCCCCGAACGAGCCGCCGGTCCCTCCCCTCGCAGAGGCAGATACGAGCTTCGGGCACCGGTTTTCCCGGCGTCGTGGTGATCACCGACGGAGTAAGGGGCATACTGTACACTGCAGTAGAGGCGTGCTTCTTCACGAGGCCTCCTCGGTCCCGCCATCGGACCCGAGTCGCAACGGTCGATTTTTGGCGTCTCTGTTCTTATCTTTACGGATCGGGACAAACGAAACGGTTTTGCACCGGGCGTTCGTTTGACCACTTCCCCGTCTCCACCCGCCCGTCCTCTTCTGATCGGCCTCTCCGCACGTCTGGTATGCTCACGCTTGGTGACCTCCAAAAGCAAAAGGCGGCCCACTACTTCGACCTCATTGACGCGGACGACAACGGCGCAATCGAACCGGCTGACTTCCAGTGGCGAGCCGACCGGCTGGCCGAGTCCCTTCGCGTCACGAGCGAGGAGGAGCGCGACCGGCTGCGGCAGCGCGTCATGCTGTGGTGGGACCATCTCTCCTCCCTCGCCGACAAAAACGACGACGGCCGCATCACCCGAGAGGAGTGGCGCATGTACTGGGAGCGCTTCAAGATTGCTGTGAGCATGGGCGACAACCAGCGGTCGATTGAAAAGCTGGAGCGGGTGGCCCGGCACACGTTTCGGGCCATCGACCGCACCGACAGTGGGACGATCACCGAGGAGGAGTTTTCGAACTGGCTGGCCGCCTGGGACCTCAAACGACACGAATCAGTCTTTCGACGCCTGGACCGCGACGACAAGGGCTATCTTATCGAAGACGACCTCGTGGAGGCGACAAAGGAGTTCTACCTCTCGAACGACCCGAACGCCCCGGGGAATGTCCTCTACGGCGAACTCCCCGAGGCCGAGATCCTGTAGCTCAGCGTCCTCTCGCCCGTCCTCCTACCTCCCAGCCACACAACCAACAGCCTACAGGCCATCACGGCGGCGAATCTCGACGACGCCCACTAGCGGGAGACACACGCAAAGGCGGGTGGCTGCAATCGGCGGGTCGCGTCCGGTCCGCGTTCAGTACGGCAGTCGGATCTCCCCCCAGGATCGGGCCGCTTTTTCTATGTGGTCCTCTGGGCCGGAGGCTCGACGGGGGCCTCTGCTCGTCGGACGATTTTTGGCGTTGTCTTTGCTTTACTGTTACGTTCCAGTGTCTCTCAACCTGCGTGTCCCGGCGCGGACCTTGCGTGAACGGTCTAACGTTTCTGCTGCCTGAACATGGTCCCACGTTCCGAATCCTCCGGTGCCGCTTCCGAGAGCGGCCCCTCCTCCAATGCGACCGATCGGCTCCGTGCGCTCCGTCGCTACGAGGTTGTCGACACCCCACCGGAAGACGAATTCGATCGGCTGGCGGAGCTCGCCACGGCAGTAGCGGACGCCCCCATCGGACTCGTCTCCTTCGTCGAGGCCGACCGACAGTGGCACAAGGCCGCCGTCGGCACCCCCCTCGACGAAATCGCCCGTCCCCATTCGTTTTGTGCCCACGCCATCGAGACCGCGGGGCCGTCGGTGATCGAGGATCTCACCCGTCACGAACGGTTTGCCGGCAATCCGTACGTCGACGAGACGGCGGCACCGGATTACGCCCTGCGCTTCTACGCCGGGGCCCCCATCACCACGCCGGGCGGCCACCGCCTCGGCACGGTGTGCGTGCTGGACGTGACGTCGCGGACGGCCTCCGACGAAACGATTCAGCAGCTTCGCCACCTGGCCGATCTGGCGATGGAGGCCCTGGACCCGCGAGCCCCCGACGCCCCGCCGAATCCGGATGCGAACTCGTCGGGCCCCGAGGGTCCCCTTCCCTCGGGGGAGACGCCCCGCTCGGCCACCGAGCGCCGGTATCGGACAATCCTGAAGCACGCGCCCGTGACCGTCGCGGAGCTCGATACGGACCTTCGCTACAGATGGATCTCGAACCCGCACCTGGAGGCCGACGCGCAGGCCATTCGGGGCCAACGAGAGGATGACCTGCATGCCGGACCCGGCGTCGACCGGCTGATGGCGCTCGAACAGCAGGCCCTCGAGCACGGAGCCCAGATCCGGGAGGAGGTCACATTCGGGCAGGAAGCGCCCCCCCAAACGTACGACGTCACCATTAGTCCGCTCCGAGAAGGCGACGGAGAGACAGTGACGGGCCTTCGTCTCGTTGCCCTTGACATCACCGATCAAAAGCGGCAGGAGCGAACGCTCGAACGTCAGAATGACCTGTTTGCAAAAGCGCAGGAGATTGCGAACGTCGGCGCCTGGGAGTACAACCTTCGTGGAGAAAAGCAAACCCTCACGAGCCAGACCTACGCCATTCACGGCCTGGACCCGACCGAAGCGCTGCCCCCCGAAAAAAGTATCGAATTTTACCATCCCGACGACCAGCCCACCATTCGGGAGGCATTCAAGCGGGCGGTAGAGATGGGCACGCCGTACGATCTGGAGCTTCGCCTCCAAGACGCCGACGGCCAGGAGCGATGGGTCCGCACGAGGGGCGAACCCCAGACGGTCGAGGGCGAGGTGGTTCGGGTCCGGGGGACGATTCAGGACATTACGGAACGGAAGGAAATGGAGCAGGCCCTCCGCCAGCAGAAAGACCTTCTCGGATCGGTCACCGAGAACATTTCCGACGGCATCTACCGCTCGACGCAGGAGACGGGCATTGTCTACGCCAATCAGGCCTTCGTCGACATGTTCGGCTACGACAGCCTGGAGGACCTGCGAGAGGCACCTCCGACTTCTCTTTATGCCAAACCGGGCGACCGCGAAGCGCTGTATCGCCGGGAGGCCGACGGAGACGTTCTTGACGGCGTCGAGGTCCAGTTCCGCCGGAAGGACGGAACGACCTTCACCGGCCTAATCAGTACGTCAAACCTGGAGGAGCAAGACGGAGAGACAACCTACTACGACGGGGCCGTGACCGACATTACCGAACAAAAGCAACAGGAACGGCGGCTCCGCCAGCGCCAGCGGAAGCTGGAGGCCCTCTACGAAGCCACTGGTCAGCTGCTACGGGCCAAAGACAAAGACGACGTTGCCGATCTCCTCATTACACTCATCAGCGAAACCCTCGGCTATTCCGGAACAACCATCCGCCTCGCCAAAGATGGTCGACTCGAGGCGAGTCGAGTGGCCCCCATGGTTCAAGAACGGATGCCGGAGCGACCGGCCTACGATCTCGAGGGCGACACGCCGGCCGCCGAGGCGTACCGAACCGGTACAACGAACGCCTTTGCCGATCTCTCGAGTGAAGATCCATCCCTGGATCGGGGCGACATCCGTGCGACGGCGTACGTCCCCATGGAGTCCCACGGCCTCATTTCCGTGGGGAGCCCCGAGGTGAACGGCATTGAAGCGTTTGACCTGCGCCTCATTGAGGTCCTTGGCGCGTATGCGACCGTCGTGCTGGACCGCCTCGACCGGGAGAAGCGGCTCCGACGCGCCAAGGCGCAGGCGGAGGAAGCCCGCCGGGACGCCGAGGAGGCCAACCGGATGAAGTCCACCTTCCTCGCGAACATGAGCCACGAGATCCGCACCCCCCTTACGTCCATCATCGGCTTCGCCGAGGCGATCGGCGAGGCCCCGTCCGACGAGGAAGGAGGGCTCGTGTCCAACTTTGCGGAGCTGATTGAAAACAGCGGCCAGCGTCTCCTGGCGACCCTCGACAGTGTGCTCAATCTCTCGAAGCTGGAGGCGGGACAGATGGACTTGGAGCGCCAGCCCGTCGATCTCGTGGCCGAGGCCGAGGCCATTGTCGACGAGCTTCGGCCGGAGGCCGCAGAGAAGGAGATTACCCTGCAGGTCGACACACCCCCCCCATCGGTCCGGGCAATCGCCGATGCGGGCGGCGTACAAATTATCGCGCGCAACCTTGTGTCGAACGCCATCAAATACACGGAGGACGGAGGGTCCATTTGGGTTCGCCTCTACGGGGACGAGGACACCGAGACGCCGGGCGAACTGGCCCCTTCGCCCCACGCGGTTCTGGAAGTCGAAGACACGGGCATGGGGATGGACCCAGAGCACACTGAGGGGCTCTTTGAACCATTTCGACAGGCCTCGGAAGGAAAGGCCCGGGAGTACGAAGGAACCGGAATCGGGTTGGCCGTGACGAAAGCGGTCGTCGACCAGATGAACGGAACCATCCAGGTAGACACCGAGAAAGGAGTGGGCAGCCGGTTTACCGTCCGGTTGCCGATGGTAACGGAGGCCTCTGAACGAACTGCGAAGGGACACGACCAGGGACACTGACGTGGAAGGTCGCTTCCGATCACGCGTCCTTCGCGGCCGAGCAGGTCGACTGGTCCGCCCGTGGCCGACAGAACACCGGGATCGTTTTTCCCCCGTCCGCGTGTGGAGGGACGCCCTCCCCATCTCCCTCTCCCTCGCGCACGCGCCCAGCACTCATGGTACTCCCGACCGAGCCGATCGGCAGCATTCCCCGCCCCGACGAACTCATTGAAGGCCTCAAGGCCCACCGCGCCGGCACCCTCAGCGCGGATGCGCTCGATCAGATGTACGACCGCGCCCTCCGCGCCACAATCAACGCGTTCGAGAACACCGGCTCCCCGGTCATTACCGACGGCGAACAAGCCAAGCCCAGCTTTCTGACCTATCCCATCGAGGGCGCCGACAACCTCGACCCGGACGGCCTTGAGATTCCGTTCGACGCCGGACACACGCGGCAACTTCCCCGGCTCACGGCCGGCCCCTTCGCGTACGAGACCTACGCTGTGGAGTACCTGGAGCGAGCGCAGGAGCACACCAGCGTGCCGGTCAAGCAGAGCGTCATCTCCGCCTCGGCCCTCAGCCTCCTCTATCCGGACGAGGGCATCGACGGCTACTCGCGGGACGCTTTTCTGGACGACCTCGTGGACGAGGTGGAAGCCGACATCCGTCAGTGCCTGGACGCCGGGGCCCACGCCGTGCAGATCGATTTTACGGAGGGCCGCCTTGCCGTCAAACTGGACCCGTCGACGGACCTCCTCCGTCAATTCGTCGAACTCAACAACCGTGTGCTCGACCGCTTTTCCGACGAGGACCGTCAGCGGATCGGCATCCACACCTGCCCCGGGGGCGACCAGCACGCCACCCATAGCGCCGACGTGGACTACGCGGAGCTGCTGCCCCTCCTCTTCGAGATGAACGCCGGGCGCTTCTACATGCAGTTCGCGAGCGAAGACGAGCAGGAGCGCGTGCTCGACATCGTGAGCGAGCACAGCACCGACGACCAGACGATCTTCCTCGGCGTCACCGACGTGAACGATCCAGCGGTGGAGTCGCCCGAGGAGGTGCAGAACACGATCCTGCGAGCGATCAACTACCTGCCGGTCGAGCGCCTCGGCACCACCGACGATTGCGGCTTCTCGCCGTTCGGCGACGATCGCTCAACGGCTCGGCGCACCGCCTTCTCCAAGATTGAAGCCCGGGTGGAGGGCACGACGATGGCGAGAGAGGCACTGGGTGTGTAATACGGAATCCATTCGGAAATGCCGGGATGCTGGAGCAGGGCTATCGCATCTGTTGACGAGAGTACGTTTTCCCTGCTTGTAAGGAAACGTCGGAGCGGTCAAACCCGAAAATCCACCGAATTCAGGATGCTCAGGCGCCAAGTAGGTCCGGTTCGCCGTTCCGAAGGCTTTCGGAATCCGTTCGGCGACCGGAACCTACCACAGTACCGAACAGAGAGGGTCGTTTGACAGATGCGATAGCCCTAGATGCTGGAGAAGGTGCTTGCCCTGAATGAGTGGATTTCTGCCGAAACGTTCCAA
>CAYULG010000136.1:0-6624 GCA_964445365.1 uncultured Salinivenus sp.
AGGTGGCCCTGGAGGGGACACAGGAAGCAGCCTGAAATACGGGCCGAAAACCTAGATTTCCTGCTCCATTCCACACCTTGACGCCGGTACCCATGGTACGAATCAGGCAGTCATTCTTAAAAACGGACGCAGTGAACCGGAGACAACCGCATGGTTTTCATCCGCTCGTCCCTGCCTCTGATGCCCAGCGGGGTGCACGGTTAAATGTTTGTCCTTCGGCGTCGATACTAACTCGTGCGTGTACACCCTACACCGGGGGAACGTCCCCCGAAGCGCCCGAACAGAACGCCTGTAGAGTCCCGGCGCGCGGCGGCTCGGTTGTGCGAGGGCCCGATTTCGAAAATGCCCGGGCGTACCCCCTGTTCTCAATAGGAGGGCCGGATGATATATCACTGCGTCTCGTTGCTCTTTTTGGTCTATCTCGTGTGGAGACGACCGGTTGCAGGCATGCTCGTCGGGATCCTCGAAGGGGTGTGGCTGCTCTGGCCCATCTATGGGCTCCCCGAACTCCTGTCCTTCGACGTTCACCTCACGCTAGCCACGACGTGTCTGTTTGCGTGGAGAAGGGACGACATTCTTCACAGTGTGGGACTCGCCCTCGCTGGGGGTGTGATCCTCGGTCTGCTCCCCTCCCCCTCCGCGGCCGCATCGGGGGCGCCGGCTGCCGTTCTCGGTGGATTTCTGTGCGGCGAACTTGTCGCCGCCGCCTGGATGACCGGGCGTCTCGTCTCTCGACGCGCGCCCGACGACCGACATACTCGGCTCTCCAAAGTCGTGCGCCGGACGTGGCGGGCGCTCGGGCGCCTCAATGCCCCCCTCGGCCCTACGGGAGGGGAGACCGCTGCGGACACCGAGGCCTTTCGGGCCGGACCGGTCCCCGACGGCCCCTGAGGCGACCGTAAGGCCGAGTCCTGAAGGGTTCGTTTCTTTCCCTCAATCGCTGCCCGTTCGAAATGAGAATGCTTTTGTTAACAGTTGCCGTCTTTCTCGGCGGATGCGCCACACTGATTCAGGGCTCCTCCGAGAGCGTACGCGTTGAATCGGAGCCGGCCGGTGCCCAGGTAGAGGTCGATGGTCGTCCCGTCGGGGAGACGCCCACAACCGTGGACCTGGAACGCGATCAGGACCACAGGATGCGCCTCCATCATGCCGGCCACGAGACACACACAGTTGTGCTCCAGAAGAGCCGAAGTCTCTGGGCATCCGTTAATCTGCTCAACTTGGTCATTCCGGGCGTGCTTATAGATCTCTCGACGGGGGCATTCTACAGTTTGGAGCCGGACCTAATCAATCCGTCCCTCGACGAGAGCCCCGCTAGGGAAGCGACCTCGCCATAATCTTACCCGTCCAGTCTTCTGCGAATCTCTCGGTCATTTCGCTTCGCGGCCCAGCGGCCAGCTGAACGGCCTGGTCGCTCCAGGTCACGGTCCCTGAGATCCCGAGTGAGGGGTTCCCCACCCATTTTTGCACCTACCAATCGCATTATGCTTCGCTCCTCCGTCCAGCGTTCAAAGCAGGCCCCGAAAGGCCCGGGCCCCGAGGTTGACGAGTTCAGAGACAATCGCCTCCGGGCTCTTGGCCCCCCTCACATTTTAGAGAACGGGTCTGGGGAGGCGCTTGGCCGACTTGCCCGGATTGCCGCTGATCTTTTCGACGTGGACGTGGCGTTCGTTGCATTGATGGATAGCAACCGGCAGTGGCTCAAGGAAGGCGTGGGGCTCGGCCAGGCCGAGAGCCGCTTGGTGACATCTCTCTGCAGGTCGACCGTCAAAAAGGACACACTCGTGGTGCTGAGGGACGCCGGGGAAATAGACCAGGTGAGGACGGGTGCACTTGCCCAGCGGTCGGGGTTGTGTTTCTACGCTGGGGTGCCCATCCGAACGCCGGCGGGAAAGGCGATCGGCACCTTTGCGATCATGGACGCTGAACCGCGGTCTCTCTCCGCAACGGGTCGGAATCGGCTCAAGGATCTGGGCGCAACGGCCACCGAGGAGATTAGGCACCAATGCGAGGTTCGCAGACACGAGCAGCTCGGCCAGAAGCGAAAAAAGAGGCTTCAGCAGTTCGATGCGGTGTTCGAGGATCCCGATATGCTTGCGGGGGTGCTGTCGCCGGACGGCGTGCTCTTGGACATCAATGGAACCGCCCTTCGGCGCATCGAGGAGGGTCGGGACGATGTTCTTGGGCAACTCTTCTGGGAAACCCCCTGGTGGCCCGATCGGATTCGGTCGAAAATGCGAAAGTGTGTAGAACGGGCCGCCACCGGGAAGTCCGTCGAGTACGACGCTGAGTTGGTCAATTCGGAGAATCAGGTCTACAACATAGAGGGGACGGTCCGGCCGGTGAAGCGTCTGGATGGAACCGTAACCTCACTGATTGTGTCGGCGCGGGACGTAACCGAACGCAAGAAGCAGAAGCAGCTTGAGGAGGCACGCGCCCAGCTGGAGGCGCTCTTCGAGCACTCGCCCGACATGATCAGCATTCACGACGTTGAAGGGCGTCTTCTACGGGCCAATCTTCGCTTCTTCCATAAGACCGGGTACCGAAGATCGGACCTCCGGGACGCAAAGATCTGGAATCTTCTCGAGTCGATCAATCCACGAGACGCCACTGAGTCGTGGATGGAAATGGAGGTTGGCGACCGGCGTCGACTCGAGGGGATGTACCGCTGCAAAGAGGGGTCCACGTTCCCCGTTGAGATTCACGTCCGGCGCTTGCGCTTAGGAGGGGAGGACCGCTTCGTGGTCATCAGCCGAGACATTACCGATCGAAGGCGGCGGGAGCAGACCATTCAGGCAGCGAACGACCGGTACCAGACGCTCGCTCGGAATTTCCCGAACGGGGGCGTTTTTTTGTTCAACGAGGATCTGCAGTATACCCTCGCGGGAGGGAACGGGCTCTCAGATGTCGGCCTTTCCCCATCAACGGTTGAGGGGGCAAGCCCCCACGACTTGTTTCCAGAAGGGCTCGCCGAGGAGCTCTCCGCGTACTTCCGACGCGCTCTGGAGGGGGAAAAAAATGTGTTCGAGCAGGAGATGGGCGGCCGTTGCTATCGGAACCGGACGCTGCCGGTGCGAGACGAGGCAGGGACACCCATTGCAGGAATGGCCGTTTCCCAGGACATCACGCAAGAGAAGGAGCGGGAGCAGAAACTCCAGCAAGCCGAGACGCTGCTTCAAAACGTCCAGGATGCTCTCTTTCTTCTCGACGTGGGTACGGAAAATGGAGAGAAGACGCTCGCATACCAGCGCATCAACCCTGTCTACGAAAAGAAGTTCGGATACGCGGAAGACGAGATCCGGGGGCGATCCCCGGAGAGCGTCTACGGAGAAGACCCCGGTCAGGCCATGGAGGCGAAGTGCTGGGAGTGCATCCGGCGACAGGAGCCGATTGAGTACGAGGAGACGGTCCCTCTCGACGGAGAGGAGACGCACTGGCATACCCGTCTCGCACCGGTGATTATCGATGGGGAGGTCCGGCAGGTGGTGGGCACCACCCGGGATGTCACCCAGCAGCAGTGGCGCGAGGAAAAACTCGACCGCCAAAACGACCTCTTCGACCGGGCACAGAAGATTGCTAATGTCGGGGGGTGGGAATACGACGTAGAGGCGGACACTGTGCGCTGGACACCGGAGGTGTACCGCATTCACAATTACTCAACCCAGAAGAACCCAGGGGACGATGACGTGATCTCGTGCTACCACCCCGACGACCAGCCGAGGCTCGAACAAGCGTTTGAGGACGCCGTCGAGGAAGGAGTGCCCTATGATCTCGAGCTTCGTCTTCGGACCGAGGCAGGCGAGGAGCGGTGGGTTCGCGCTCGCGGGGAGCCCCAGCGGGAGGATGGAGAGGTCGTGCGCCTTCGGGGGACGATTCAAGAGGTCACCGAGCGGAAAAAACGGGAGCGAATCCTTCAGGAACGGCAGGTGAAGATCGAGGCGCTCTACGAAGCCACCAATCAGCTGCTCCAGGCCGAGGATGAAGACGACCTGAGTGCCCGCCTCTCGAGTGTCGTCAGCGAGGCGCTGGGCTATCCGGCAACAACGATCCGCCTTGTTAGAGGAGACGAGCTGGTGCCGGCTCACGTACCGCCCACCGTGCAGGTCCACATGCCCGAGCGACCGTCTTACGACATCGATGGAGACTTCCCTGCGGCCGAAGCGTACCAGTCCGGCGAGACAAAAGCCTTCGAGGACCTTTCGGCCGAGATCGACACGCAGGATCGGGGCGACATTCGCGCTACGGCCTACGTGCCGATGGGGCCCCACGGGCTCATCTCCGTCGGGAGTTTCGAAGCCGGTGGGATCGGGCCGTTTGATCTGCGTCTTCTGGAGGTGCTGGCGGGCTACGCTGCTCTCGTGCTGGATCGCCTGGAGCGGGAGCAGTCCCTCCGGGAAGCGAAAGCGGAAGCCGAAGAGGTCAGCCAAATGAAGTCCTCTCTTCTTGCGAACATGAGCCACGAGATTCGCACGCCGCTGACCTCGGTCATCGGGTTCGCCGAAGCGGCCGGAACGGCGGCCAGCAATCTCGATCTACCAGAAGAGAACCCGCTGCCCCGTTACACCACCCTGATCGAGCGGGGGGGAAAGCGATTGCTTGAAACCCTGGAGGGGGTACTGAATCTCTCGAAGCTTGAGGCTGGAAGGATGGAGCTCAGTACCGAGCCGATCGACCTGGTCGCTGAGGCCCAACAGGCCTCTGAGGAATTCCGTCCGAAGGCTGAGGGAAAAGACATCGACCTTCGGTTGGGGACCGATACTGCGCAGGCTCGGGCCGATACGGGCGGCGTGCAGATCGTACTTCGCAACCTGGTGACCAATGCGATCAAGTACACTGAGGAGGGGGGAACGGTCTGGATTCGGACCTATCGGCAAAAGGGGCAGGCGGTCCTGGAGGTGGAAGACACAGGGATTGGGATGGAGCCGGGGCAGGCCGACGGTCTTTTCGAGCCTTTCCGACAGGCCTCCGAGGGGCTAAGTCGCCAGTACGAGGGTACTGGTGTGGGATTGGCAGTAACGAAAAAGGCCACCGAGCAAATGAACGGGACCCTCGAGGTTGAAACGGAAAAGGCAGAGGGGAGCCGGTTCACCGTGCGGCTCCCAGCCGTCCAGGACAACGGGGCCGAGAGCTAGCGTCGACCGGCCCCGGTGCAATTTCAAGCTGTCTCTTGGACGTGGTCATCTCGAGCGAAGCAGGCAATCCCTACTGGATTATGAGATTAACTGCAGTACGATAATGCTCACTTCGCAGCTCTCTGCCCTTTTCGAGAGGGAGTGTGCATTTTTGGCTTTGATCCAAAAATGCACTAAAAAGATCAAGCCAGTGAAGAAACGACCTGGAAATTCCCTGCACTCCACTGAAATTTCTCAAACTCACTGCCGCTCAAACATGAGAAATTTCGGGCGTTTCGCTTCGGGAATTTCCCGGGCGGTCGTTTCTTCAGGGGCAGAGAGGCTGTTCGTCGGTTCGGCGAAGAATCCCTCTGGCCAGCAGCATCCGGCGGTTAATCTCAAAAAGTCACAAAGATTGCCTCGATCGGGGTCTGGAGTGACGGTTGGAAGAGATTTTCGGCGCCCTGAGCAAACTGTCCGGCAAGGAGTACTAACCCTTAATAATTTGGACAGCATCAATCCATCTCCTCATATGATGTCCGACACGATGAAAGTAGCCTTTCACAGGGTCTGTCCATACCCCGCCACTGACCCTTTCAATATTATCCTCAATTTTATGACTTAAATCTACGTATGCCTCAGAGTACGTATTTCCACTCAAGTCAATATCTTTTATAATATCTAAAATATCGTCCAGCAACTTAAGACAACCAAACTCTCTCTCAGCATCTTTCATATAATTATGGTGATTTCTTAGATGGTCTACCATTGGAAGTCCAAATCTTATTCCATGATCGAATTTTTTTACTACTTTTTGCAGGAAGTATCCACTGAATATATCTCCATACCTATCTATTGAGTAGCCTGAAAAATTATAGTTCATAGGTATAAAGTAGTAGCTAGGTATTACCTTACTGTTAAGTGATGTATTCTGTGTGTTTATAGGAGACCAAGTACTTTTATCTATCACTTTTGATTCTGATTCTAACTCCAAAACTTGGCTTGGTGAGACTAGCCAAGTAATTGCGTCAACGTCCGGATCACTCAACCATAGACCTTGATTCACCATTATGTTACTTTCTGCTTCTTCGATTGTTATATCTACTTTCTCGTGCCTTTTTGATACAGGAAAACCACGTGGATACAACTTTGATTCAGTGTCTAACCTCAGCATATCCATTATATTGTACCATCCACTATTTGATTTTACATTCTTTACGTTTCTCTTGCCTCCTTCTACAACACCGTGCTTACCAAAAAAATCATCTCCCCCAGATATATAATTATCATCGTCTATAGATACCATATAGTCTACATTGTCTCTTATGGCCATCAAGAAGCCTACATTACGCCTATTGTCTGAACCGTATGGAATCAACTCTTCAAAATTTCCAAGCTTTTCCAGAAAAGATTCTTGTTCACTTATACTAGGACACTCACAAAGAAGTCCTTTCTCCTTTATGCTTTCACAGAAGTCATATACTTCCGAAGGTGTATTCTTATCTGGTATCAC
>CAYULG010000136.1:6703-7217 GCA_964445365.1 uncultured Salinivenus sp.
TTCTTTGCATTCTTGTAATACCCCTCCAATAATTTCGGCTTATTTATGGTCGTTAGTACAAGTCCAGCCCTGATATCTTCCATTAGAATAAATTGCTTTGGTTTGATTACACGAACCTGCTAGTCCTCATGGATTCCACTTGCTTCTTCGGTCAGGACGACCTTACTACCTACGTCAGAAGTATCTTCTCACTAGTATCGAGAAGAGCATTGGTTGGTGATCAAGTCCAACACGAGAACTTAGTGTGCTAGAGCAAATCGACTGGCCGTCCTCGTCTCCTCATGCCGCCGCATCTGCTCTTCGATCCAGTCGGCCGTAACAGCCATCCCGTCCTTGAGCGCCGTCGGCGGCTCCCACCCCAGCTCGTTTAGAATCTTCGTGTTGTCCGAGTTGCGCCCGTCGACGCCCTGCGGCTTCGTCAAGTCGTACTCCCGTTCGAGATCGACGCCGACCGCCTCTTCGATCACGTCGACCAGCTCGTTGATCGTCACGAGCTCGTCGGAGCCGAGGTTGA
>CAYULG010000137.1:0-7170 GCA_964445365.1 uncultured Salinivenus sp.
CGTGGTGCTTGAAGATCTGGAAGACATCGGCCAGGAAGCCCACCTCCTGCCACATCCCCAGCGTGTCCATGCTGACGGCCGTGATGTTCGCTTTGGCCGAGATGGCCTTCACCTGCGGCCCCAGGTCGGGATGATCGTCCGTGATCACCGTGCCGTCCTGGGTGGGGGCGTCCGTGCTGCGAATGTGGAGCGGAATCTGATGACGGCGCACGGGCCCGATGCAGCGCGGGTGCAGCACCCGGCCGCCCATGGTGGCGATCTCCTGGGCCTCGTCGAAGCCGAGGCGGCGCAGCAGGCGCGCGGACGGAATGTCCCGTGGGTTGGCCGTGAACATGCCCGGCACGTCCGTCCAGACGTCGAGGCGCTCGGCCTCCAGCTTGGCCGCGAAGTGGGCGGCGGAGGTGTCCGACCCCCCCCGGCCCAGCAGGACGGTTTCGTCGAGGGCATTGCCCGCGATGAAGCCCTGCGTGAGGTAGACTGCGTCGGGGCGCTCCGCAAGGTGGGATTGTAAAACGGGGTCGGGATGGGAGGCACAACGGGCGGCCAGGTACTGGCGACGCGGCGGCACGTGCGGGTCGTCCTGGGCCCGAAGAAACTCGCGGGCGTCGAGCCACTCGACGGGCAGTCCCTGGGCCGACAGGTACGCCGCGCCGAGGCGGGTGGAGAGCAATTCGCCAGAGGCCATGACCGCGGCCCGCTGGCGGGGCGAGGGCGCGTCGGCGGCGACGATGGTTTCGGTCAGGCGTTCTAGCCGCGCAAACCCGTCGGTGAGCGTCGATTCGGCATCGACCTCCAGGTCGTGAGCCAGCGCGCGATGACGGTCCCGAATGGCGTCGAATGTGGGCCACGGGTCGCCGTGCTCCGCGTCCCCCAACAGCGCCTCCAACTGGTCGGAGACCCCCTGCAGGGCCGAACAGACCAGAAAGGGCTGGCGTCCTTCGGCTCGGTGCGTGCGCACCACGTCGGCGACGGTGTCCCAGCGCGCCCGGCTCGACACGCTCGACCCTCCAAATTTACAAACGACCCACGAGGAAGACTCCGACATCTTGTGTGTGCGTCCTGCGAAGGAAAACGATTCGGCCCGCCACAACATCGGGGACGATGCGGTCAGGAGCAAGGGAACCTGATCGTGTCCGATTCCCTGCTCTCATCCGGACAGGGAGCGGGAACCGTTCCCACTCGCGCCGCGACGACACCCTGAAGCGGAATGGATGGCGAATACCCACCGGTCGAATGCCATCAGATGTCCCAGGCTCCGCCAAGTGTCGACCGATGCCGCAGTCGTTACGGATTGCTCAAAGCCCCGTCGGGGAAATCAGCGACGCTTGTCCGTAAGCAAGTCAGAGCAGAGGCGGTCCTCTCTGTTCTTCCCGAAGCTTCCGTCGTGGAACGTATATTCTCCGGGCGACTACGCCTTTTGTAACAATGTGCATCCTCGGAGAACAGTACTGAGACCTCGGATCGGTGGGCTGATGGCGCGGAGCATCAATCGGGCGTGTCCTTTTTCATCCTGGCTGACGACATACCGTGCGTCCTTTGCTCCCTCCGGCCTGGCGTCGCGCGCTTGCCGGTATTGTCGTGATCGTGGCGATGTGGGGCGGGGGTGGAAGCGCCTCCGCCCAGCCCCGTCCCGACGTCGCGATTTGGGTTTCGGCGGACACCGTCACGGCGGGCGAGCCGTTTCTCATCAACATTGAGAGCAGCACGCCCGCGCACCGGGGCATCGCGTTTCCGCCGGCCGCCGACTCGGTTTTCGGCGAGCTGGAGGTGTTGGGCCGGAGCGACGTGCATACGCGGCGCGTCGGGGCCGGACACGCGATCGACAGCGTCTCGTACACCGTGCGCACCTCGGCTCGCGACTCGGTTCGCATCCCCCCCATTCCCATTCGCGTCGACGCTGCAACCGGCACGTTGACCACGTTCACGAAGCCCCGGGCCGCGAAGGTGCGCGCCCGACCCCAATCGGCTATTCTAAATCCGTTTGAGCAGAGCGCATCGGACCCGTTCCGATGGCTAGTGCTCGCGCTGGTCGTGAGCGGGGCGCTGTATGGCGCCGTCTCCCGGTGGACCGGCGTTCGGGAGGAGCGCCCCTCGCAGGAGGAGCCGTCCCCCGACACGGACCAGGTGGACCCCGACGCGTACGACGACGCGGCCCGGACGCTTGATGAGCTCGCCGCACGCGACTTGACCGATCCGGCCACCGTGGAGGCGGTTCACGTGACACTGGCCGACGTGGTGCGGACGTATGTGTCTCGGCGGCTGGGCATCGCAACGGAGGATCGGACGACCGAGGACCTGTTGGCGGTCCTTGAGCACCGGTCCGACGTGCCGCCAGAGGCCCTCGAGGCCCTTCGCCCCGCGCTGGAGCAGGCCGACCGCGTTAAGTTTGCGGCCACCCGTCCCGATCCGTCCGACACCGAAGAAGCCTTACAAGCTGCGGTGACTGCCCTCGATGTTCTCAAGGACACCTCCTCTCCGGTGGACTCTTCTCACGACACCGGTCGGCGATAAATAAGGCAAATCGGATTCATCAACGGCGCAGAGCGGCCACTCGACTAGCGGACGGGCCTCGGCGAAGGCAAACAGACGCCGAGACCGACGCATTAAATCGCTCGTCTGCGTGCCCTCCGACACCGTCCAGCCCATCCGCATGCCCGACGACCCCCGCTTCCCCCTTGGCCGCTTCGATCCGCCCGACGAGATTGGACCGGCCGACCGCGAGCACTACGTCGACACCATCGCGGCCCTGCCCGACGAGGTAGGGTCGGCGACGGACGGCCTCTCCGACGCGCAGCTCGACACGCCGTACCGCGACGGCGGGTGGACGGTGCGCCAGGTCGTGCACCACCTGGCCGACAACAACCTCCACGCCTATATCCGCTGCCGCCGCGCCGTGACGGAGGACACGCCCCGAATTGCCTCGTTCGATCCGGACGTGTGGACCGAGCTCGCCGACGCCCAACACGGCCCGCTTCATCCGTCTGTCTCTCTGCTCGACGGCCTCCACATCCGGTGGGCTCACTTCCTGGAGAGCCTCTCCCCCTCGGACTGGAAACGATCGTACGAACACCCGTCGCTGGGCACCACCCCACTGGACGCGGCGATGGCCCGCTATGCCTGGCACGGGCGCCACCACGTGGCTCAGATCACCGCGCTCCGGAAGCGGAAGGGCTGGACCGGAGATGCATAGATAAACTCGGATAGCGGGGATAAGCGCGCAACACGTCCCCTCTTTTTCCTTCCCAAGCCCCAAACCCACCGTGCCCCAACTCGGCATCGATCTCGGCGCCACGAACGTCCGCGTCGGCCTCCTCCAGGACCAAACGTTGACCCGCATCGAGCAGGCGCCAACCCCCGCCGAGGGCAGCGAACAGGACGTGCTGCACCAGATCTACGCCCTCCTCGACCGCTTTCCCACCGACGCCGTCGAGAGCATCGGGGCGGGCGTGCCCAGCGTGGTCGACGTGGAGACCGGCGTCGTCTACGACGTACAGAACATCCCGTCGTGGACAGAGGTGCCCCTCGGCGATCGGCTGCGGGAGCGGTACGGCGGGCCCGTCCACGTCCAGAACGACGCCAATTGCTTCGCCCTCGCGGAATATCACCTCGGCAACGGCGGGGCGCCGTCCCCAATGGTGGGCCTCATCCTCGGGACGGGCCTCGGCGGAGGCATCGTCGCGAACGGTAGGGTACTCGCGGGGCGCAACTGCGGGGCGGGTGAGTTCGGCATGTTGCCGTACCGGGACAGCGTCTACGAGCACTACTGCGCGGGCCTCTTCTTCGAGCGCGAGCACGACACGACGGGCAAGGCGGCGTTCGAGCGAGCCCAAAACGGCGACGAAGAGGCTCGGGCACTGTTTGAGGAAATGGGCACGCACCTTGGGCGGGCGCTCCAGTCGGTCCTCTATGCCGTGGACCCGGCGCACATCGTACTGGGGGGCTCGGTGCGGCATGCCTATCCATTTTTCAAGGACGCGATGTGGGACGAGCTCGAAAAATTCGCCTTTCCGCGGGCGCTCGACCATCTTACCATCACGGTGTCGTCGCTGGAGCACGCGGGCGTCCGGGGCGCGGCCCTCCTCGGCGCCGATCCCCGCTCCGCGTCGTCTGCCCCCTGACGGCGACGCGCCCTCCCCTTCGGACCCAGAGCTCTCGTTTCGATCCATGACACAAAACCGACTCGTCCTCGCGCTTCTTTTTCTCGCGCTGGCGGCGATGGGGTGCCGGCAACGGGGGCTGGAGCAGGTCCCGCTTACCGTGGAGCATGTGCAGCCGGGCACCCCCATCACCGTGGGCGTGCCGTTTTCGAAGGGCGAGCTCGATTCCCCGGCGCACGTCCGCCTGCTGAACGCCGACGACGAAGAAATCCCCGCACAGATCACGCCGGTCACGACCTGGGCGCCCGCCGACTCCAGCCTGAAGTGGATCTGGGTCTTTTTCTTCGCGGAGGAGGAGGAGACCTACCAGCTCGAATACGGCCCGACCGTCGAGCGGGCGCCCATCACCGGCGAGCGCCTCCGGGTCGTCAACAACCAACGGCCCTACGGCACGACGAGCATCTCGACGGGCCCACTCCGATTCGAGGTCAACAAGGGCGCGGGCGGCGGCTTTCTCGACAACGTCGAGTTCGACGCGGTGGGGGACGGATTCGGCCCCCAAGACACGGTGGCGACGGAGCCGGCGGGCCGCGGCTCGTTCCTGGACCTGCTCGACCGGGCGGGCATCGACTCGTCGCGGGCCGCCGTCACACAGACGTATCGGGAAAAGGGCTCCGGCCCCCTCCACGCCATCCTGCGAATCGAGGGAAAATACCAGTACGAGCGCGACGACAACAATTCCGCGCCCTTCGTCACCCGCATCCACGCCTACGCCGGAAAGCCGTACCTCCGCGTCCTGCACACGTTCACCTACACCGGTGAGCCCGACCGGCACCCACCGGTCGAGGGGCAGCACGCCCAAATCGCTACCAGCGCCGAAAACATCGTTGACGAGGAGGCCCTCGCCGGAGACCCGCGGTGGACCAGCCCCGAGGATCAAATTGCGGGCATGGGCCTCGGACTCGACTACCGCCTGGAGGGCCCCCTTACCGTCCGGACGGCGTACCAGCAGGGCAACTGGTGGGAACCGGATTCGGCGCAGGTCTACGAGCGCCGGGCACCCGCCACCGACGAGTTGTCCCTCGTACAAACGGGGCCGGACTCCGCCTCCTTTCGAGAGGGCCCCCACTCGTCGGCCACCGAACGGATCGACGGCTTTTCGGCCCGCATCACGGCGGACGACGCCGAGCAGGTCGACGCGACGCAGGCGCCGGGGTGGGTCACCCTGACCGGCGAGGAGCGCGGCGTGAGCATTGGCGTGCGGCACTTCACCGAGGCTTATCCGAAGGAACTCACCGTGGACATCGCCGACGAGCAACTCCGGGCCTACGCCTGGAGCGCCGCCGCCCAACCCATGAACTTCGCCCGCGGGTCGAGCGAGGAGGACGGCGGCATGGTGGACAACTTTGCCCAGGGCCTCACGAAGACGACCGAGGTGGTCTACCGCTTCCATGAGGCCGACGCCGACCCGGCCGAGGTGCAGCGCTCCCTCGACTACGTGCTCGACCCGTCCGTAGCCCACGCCCCGCCGTCCTGGTACGCCGAGAGCCGGGCCTACGGCCGCCTGGCCCCGCGGTCCGACGACTTCGTTGCTTTCGAGCGCGGGATGGACTATAAGTTTCAGTGGTGGCGCTTCAATCAGCAGTGGGAGCCCTGGTACGGCGCGTTCACCTACGGCGACGGCAAGAACTACTACTTCCGCAACCGGTGGTTCGAGTTTTCCAACAACGAGCCCGCCCAGGACTACATGTGGTGGCAGCAGTTCATGCGCACCGGCAAGCGGAGCTACGCCCTCGCCGCCGAGGCCATGAGCCGCCACACGATGGACGTAGACAACACGCACTGGCCCGCTCACCCCGACTACCGGGGCGACTCCAACTCGGCCCTCGACTGGTGGAACGCAAAGGAGGATCCACCCGGCTCCCCCTACGTGGGCATGGGCCGCCGCCACGGCGATCAGCACTGGACCGCCATGCTGAGTGCGCACGTCTGGGTGCCGGGGTGGCTCGCCTCGTACTACCTGCAGGGCTACCACCGCGGCCTGGCGGTGGCCAAGAAAACAGGGAACTACTACCAGCGCCGCATCTTCGGAAACCACGGGCTCACGGGCCGGCGCCTCTACCTCTCTGTCTGGAACCTCGTCGAGCTCTACGACGCCACCAAAGACCCGGACCTCCGGGAGGAGCTCGACGCCCGGGTCGACCGCATGCTGCGGCTGCAGGAGGAGCAGGGCGGCAATCTGATCATGGACCGGTACGGGTACACGCAGGTCTACGCCGCGCGGGGCCTCGGCAAATACTACCAGCTTACGGGCGACCCCGCCGTGCGCGACGCGCTGATCCGGCACGCCCGCTGGGTTCGCGACAACCCGCCCCGCAACCATGAGATGGAATCCTACCTCGCCAGCATCTCGACGCTGCTGATGGGCTACCAGCTCTCTGACGATCAATCCCTCTACCGAACCGCGTACGAGCGCGCCCAGGCCCTGAAGACCGATCCGCTCTCGCTTTCCTTCGAGGAGACTATCACGCAGGACACCCTCTTCAAGGCCCTTGAAGGCGTGAGCCACCTGCCGGTCTCCCGCGATTACCCCGACCGCCGCCCCATCTGGAGCGCGACGAACGGCCTCCGCGTCTTCGGCTGGACGCACGCCTACAACGTCCCCTACCTCGTGCACTGGCTCGAACGAGAAGGCCCACCGGGCTCCGCTGCGGCCGAACCGACGACGCCTTGAAGAGACGCTGTTCACAAAATTCGTGGATGGACGTATGGAGGTACGGAAGTGAGTGCATCTCCCTCCCCCCCTTCCCATGTCCATACCTCATGAACATCATGAACGTCGATACCGAAACGCTCCGCCGCCGCCTCGGACTGGCCGGGGGCGCCGTCGTTTGCGTCGGCCTCCTGCTCCTGCCGCCCCCCAAGGGCCTCGACCCAGCGGCCTGGCGCACCGCCGCCATCGGCCTCCTCATGGCCCTCTGGTGGATCACGGAGGCCCTTCCAATCGCGGCCACGGCGCTCGTCCCGCTCGTCCTCTTCCCCCTGTTGGGCGTGACCGACATCGATGGGGCGG
>CAYULG010000138.1:0-7027 GCA_964445365.1 uncultured Salinivenus sp.
AGGAGGTGCTGGCAACCTATCCGGAAGAGCAGTGGGAGTCGATTATTGCGCACCCCCTCGCCGCGCTTCCGGGGTGGGCGGCCTTCATCAGTGGCGGGCGCGCCGAGCCAACAGCTCCTGGCAGGAGATGTACCCCATCACACTGGTCGAGTACCTGGCGGTTCGACTTACTCTGGCGAGTTACCTGGGCTACCCGATTGCCCCCAAGCGGGCAGACGAGCTGGCGGTCAACGGGGCGAATCGCCCGTTCCTTCCTCAAATTTGGCTGCGGGCCTGGGAGGACACGTACCGCTCGCGCCTCCTCGTCGATCTTCGTCGGGCTCAATCGTCGACCCCGAACGGATCGGTATCGAGTCGGCCGGACGCCCAGCTGGTGTTCTGCATCGATACGCGGTCGGAGGTCATCCGGCGCCACGTCGAAGCGCAGGGCCCCTACGAGACGCACGGCTACGCTGGGTTCTTCGGTGTGCCCATTCAGCACCATCCCTACGACTCCGAGGAAGGGGTGAAGTCCTGTCCGCCGATCGTGGACCCGAAGCACCGGATCGCCGAGCAGCCGGTCGAAGAACGCGAGGACCGGGCCGCGCGCTACGACTGGTGGACCCGGCTGGGACAGGCTGGAGGCGCGCTCCTGAAGACCCTCAAGAAAAACGTGGCCGCTGCGTTTGGCTTTGTGGAGGGAAGCGGCGGATTCTTCGGAGGGGCAATGGCCGCCCGGACCCTTCTGCCGTCCGGCCTCTTTCGTCTCGGACAGATGATTGCCGATCGCCTTCCCGGCCCGGATGCGTTCTGTGAGCCCACCGTCGACCGGGCTACGCTCGATCCGGGCGAGGAGGACGGCCTGCCGGTGGGGCTTTCGCACGAGGCGAAGGTCCTGTACGCCGAAGCCGCGTTCCGGCTGATGGGGTGGACCACGTTTGCTCCTATCGTGGTGTTCACCGGCCACGGCAGCCAAACCCCGAACAATCCGTACAAGTCGAGCCTGGACTGCGGCGCCTGTGCCGGCAATCCGGGCGGGCCCAACGCGCGGGTGCTTGCTGCCATCTGCAACGAGGAGGCCGTCCGTACGGACCTGCGGGAGCGGGGGATCGACATTCCGGAGGATACCGTGTTTCTTGCGGGACAGCACAACACCACGACTGATGCGATTCGCCTCTTTGTGGACGCGGAGGATCCGCCTGTGCCGCCCGACGCCCTGGACCCGTTGCGTGAGGACCTGCACGCAGCCCAGGCCGACGCGACGGCCGAGCGGGTGGAAACGATGAACGCGACGGTCGACGCCGGGCGCTCGGACGCGTCGGTGCGGGAGATGCAGCGCCGCGCGGCCGACTGGGCGGAGACGCGCCCCGAGTGGGGCCTGGCCGGCAATGCCTCCTTCATCGTCGGGCCCCGTGACTTGACCCAAGACCTCGACCTCGATGGCCGGGCGTTCCTTCACTCCTACGATTGGTCGGTGGACGACGACGGCACGGCCCTCGAGAACATCATGACGGGGCCGCTGGTGGTGGGGGAATGGATCAACACGCAGTATTACTTCTCGACCGTCGACAACGCCGCTTACGGCAGCGGGTCGAAGGTGACGCAGAATGTCGTGGGAAAGATCGGCGTCGTGCAGGGGAACGGCGGCGACCTCATGACCGGACTGCCGCTTCAATCCCTCAAGGCCAACGACGAGGCCGTCATGCATCGCCCGCTCCGTCTTGCGGCCGTCATTCATTCGCCCGTCGATCGCGTCGATACCATCCTCCAGCGCCACCCCGAACTTGCCCAACTTCTTGAAAACGAGTGGATCCACCTTACGGTCATGGACCCGAAACAGGACGAGGCATTCGTCCGCTACGTGCCCGGTGGGGAATGGGTATCGCACGCGCCCGATTCTTCGTCCACAGAAGCCGGGGAGCCGGTGTCCCCCGGCGCTATCTCCTGACCTCAGCGTTCCTGTCGAGTCATATTATCGAATTGATGTCCGGCCCAGCCATGAGCGATCGTGCCTCCAACGAAGGAATGCAGCACACCCTCCATCCCGTCAAAAAAATCGAGATCATCGTTCGCGGCGAGAAGGAATCGTTTGTCCGCGATCTGCTCGACGAGTCCGGGGTGAGTGGGTACACCATTCATCACAACGTGACCGGGCGGGGCGAGCACGGCTTCCGCGAAGGCCGCCTGCTCTTCAACGACCGCGACAGTCTGGTCATGTTCTTTGCCGTGACCGGGGAAGAGACGATCCAGACCCTCGTGGACGGCCTGACGCCGCTCTTCGAGAAAAGCTCCGGTGTGATGTTCGTCTCCGACACCAGCGTGGTGCGCCTGGACAAATTTATCCCGGAGGAGGGGTAGAAACGAGCGGTCACCTGGTGGCGGTGCGCCGGCGCGTCCCATCAGCGAGTGCTGGGGGGCGTATCAAAGTGCGGGCGCCACGGAGCGTGTGTAGCCCGATTCTGCGGGACGGGACGGAGAGGGGACCCCCCGTCGGCGTAGACGGGATCCGTTCGGGCCCGTGCTTTGCCGAAGTGACGTGCGTCCGCGGAGGGCTTTTTTACATCAATGCCTCGCGGGGCCCGTAGGAGAGGGGGCGATCGGACGTGATCGTGCGCACCATACGTCCATTTGCTGTTCCAGAAGGTCCCCGACACTTCCCCATGTCGATTTCCCCGCCGTCGTCCGTACTGGAGACGAGCCTCTACGCCGATGACCTCGACGCCGCCACCCAGTTCTACGGCACCGTGCTGGGACTGCCGGTACTGCTTCGGACGGAGGGGACCCACGTCTCTTTTCGGTGTGGGCTCGGCGTGGTTCACGTGTTCGACCCGTCGGCCAGTCGGGCGGACGGGGGACTGCCGGCGCACGGCCCCGACGGTCCCACGCACGTCGCGTTCACCGTGGCGGCGGACCGACTCCCGGACTGGCGGGCGCGCTTCGCCGAGCACGACATCGCGGTGGAGCACGAGGAGGACTGGGGCGAGCGGGGTCGGTCGCTCTACGTCCGTGACCCGGCGGGCAACAGTGTAGAGGTGGCCCCGTCCAGCCTCTGGGGCACCGCGGCCCGCGACGATCGGCTGGCGCACGCCCGTCCCCGACTCGACATTGCCACGAGCGCGTCCCGGCCCGTGGAGCAATTCCAGAACGAGACGCTGCGCCCCATCCTGAAGCTGCTCAATCCCACGATCCTGACCCTCGTTTCGGCCCGCCTGGCCCGCTACGGCGTGGGCTTCGCGTCGATGGACCGGGCCGGCCAGCGCGACCGCCTCCGCAACTTGATGAAGGAGGACGAGCGCCTCAAGCACACACTCTTCGGCGCAATCGTGGGTCACCTGACGGAGGACGAGCTCGATGTGTACCAGTCGCATCGAGACGAGGTGCGCCGCCGTACGGTGCCGATGCTTCTGGCGCGGGCCCAGGACCAGATCGACACGATCGCCGATCTGGTGAGGGAGGCATAATCCAGAATCCGTCCGACAATGTCGGGGCGCAGGTGAAACCGCCGTCCGCTAACCGAACGGAGCTCATACAAAACGTCTACCGTAAGCGTTGAAAAACCTGATGTTACGGGGAGTCCATTTCCGTAGTAGGGAAGCATTGTTGTTCTCTCAGGGGACGCCGTTGAGATTCGGGACTGGTCCCAGGGAGTTCTGTGGTCGACGGCCGTGGGGCTCTTTTCTCATTGTCGCAGGGACGGCCCCGGGCGCCGCCGTCAGGACAGCACCCCGAAGCCGAAGCGCGCAAACGGCCAGAGATAATAGACGGATCCCCCCACGACGAGCGCCGGGATCGTCGTGTAGATCGTCGCGATGACGGCGGCCTTCAGGTCGATGGCCATGAGCGGGAATAGGGCGTCCCCGTCCTGACTGATGGCGTTGGCCACCAGGGCCGAGAACGGGATCGCTTCCTCCACAGCATAGAGCTGTGCAAAAATGATCTGCGGGGTGCAGCCGGGCACGAGACCGAGCGCCGCTCCGGCCATGGGCGCGACCACGCCCGCGGCTGCAGCCAGCGTCTGGATGTCGAGAGAGAAGACGCCCATGGTGTATTCGTAAAGGAGGTAGCCCGCGATGACCCACACCGTGACCATGGACGTCTCCAGGGCGGCGTGCTGGAAGGTCTCGTACGCACTTCCGAAGCGTTCGCGGATGCGACCGGACTCGTGCGCGTCCATGTAGTGGCGCCCCACGAAGTAGAGGTAGACCGAGAGCGCCGTGCCCAGCAGGCCCGCGACGGTGAAGAGGCCGTAGAAGGTCGGGGCCACCTCAATCGCCACCTCTGGGGCGCCCCGGGCCAGATACATCACACCCGCCCCGAGCCCGACCATGGCCACCACCCACCAGAGCAGGTGGACGCCGTGACTGATGATGCTCATCGTGCTGAGAGGGGAGGACGTCCCCGAGGCGCTGGGGGCTGAAGGGGGACAGGCCGGTGCGCTGTGGACGGGGGAACGATTGGGCGAAACCGCGCGGGACAAGCCGCTTCCTGATGGCTCGTCGGCGGAAGCCAGGTCCGGGCCCGCGTCGTCAACGAGGGACGAGGACGACTGGACGGAGGGGGAACCGGCGGCGGGGGACTGGTCTTCGGATCTTCCCTGCACCGCCCCGACCGGCACGCTGGGGCCGCTGGTGGCGACGCTCGTGGTCGCAAATCCCCCCTGACGGACCGACGCGGCGATGCGCTCGACGGCGTCGTCGATGCGGCCGATGCCCAGGCCCCAGTAGTCAATGGCGTACCCGAACGCCACGCTTGCAGCAAAGGCCAGCCCGTAGGCGTAGACCCCGGCGCCCGGCGCGATCGCCAGAATCACAAACGCAGAATCGCCGGCCGTGGCGCCCAGGGTCGCCACAACGGCCCCGAAGCTGATGGTGCCCCGGACGTACAGGGGCATGGCCACAATTGCACCCCCGCAGCCCGGGGTGAGGCCGAGGAGCGCCCCGGCGACGGGCTGCATGCGTTTGTGGTTTTTGAGGAAGGTGACGATCCGGTCGCCGGTGCGGTACCGGAGGTAACTGAACAGCAGGACGGTGACGGCCACGAAGGCGCTGACCTGCACGAACCCATCCCGAAGCGAGACAATGAGGATGTCGAGGGCGTCGTGAAGGGACATGGACAACGAGAACGTTGGATAGCTCGTGAAGCGGGTGCCTCAGCGGCCACTGCGAGGATCGATGAGACACGACGAACGAGGTTCGAAATTTTTCGTGACAATACAATAGTTTAGCACTGGCTAAATCGTTCCGATTCGATTGCGACTACGACGTAAATCGCCGTCGACGACGGAGCTTCTCGGATCCTTTCGTGTTCGTTTTCTTTATCGCGTCCCAGCCCGACGCCTCGAACCGATTGCTCGGGCCGATGCGTTTCCGTCGCTTGCGTAGCGTCTAACCGAGCAAACACGGACCGATGGCTCGACTCCTCCTCTTCAGTGACGTGCACGCCGACCTCTCCGCCTGCCGCTCGCTCGTGGACCGGGCCGCCGACGCCGACGTGGTCGTGGGCGCGGGGGATTTTTGCCGGATGCGGCGCAACCTGCAGCGGCCCATCGATGCGCTCTCGGCCATCGACACGCCGACGGTCCTCGTGCCGGGCAATGCCGAAACGGAGGATGAACTGGAAGAAGCCTGTGCCGGCTGGGGGAGCGCTCACGTTCTTCACGGGAGCGGGTGCACGATCGACGGACTTGACTTCTACGGGCTGGGTGGGGGCGTGCCGATTACGCCGTTCGGGGCCTGGAGCTACGACCTGTCGGAAGAGGAGGCCGAGGACCTGCTGGCCGACTGTCCGGAGGAGGCCGTTCTGGTGTCCCACTCGCCGCCCAAGGGCGTGGTTGATCGGGATTCGAGTGGGCAATCGCTCGGGAGCACGGCCGTCCGCGACGCCATCGAAGAAACGCAGCCTGCGCTCACGGTCTGCGGGCACATTCACGGCAGTTGGGAGCAGGAGGGCACGCTGGCTTCCACGCCGGTGGTGAATGCGGGTCCTGGCGGTCTGTTTTGGAACGTGCCAGGTGCTGAAGGGCGGTAATTCATTCGTTTGGATGCCGACCTCCGCAGTCGAAAGAATCGTTCAGTCATGAGTTGGTGAGTCGTGAGAATGAGACCAGCGTGCTTCGGATCCAGAAGGAGGGATCTTCCTTGAAAGAAGCCCCTCATGACTCGTCACTCATGACGCGAAATTCGGCACTCCGGATCGACTGCTTTCCCCGTCCTCAACTTCTGCCCACCCCGCCGTGGACGTACCGCCCCCCGAACGGGTCTCGGTCGACGTAAAGATGCAGCGGCTCAACATCGAGTGGGCCGACGATCACGTCTCGGTTTTTCCGCTCGACGCCCTGCGGCAGGCCTGTCCGTGCACGCAGTGCCAGGGCAACGAGATCGAGCGCATCACGAAGCCGGGTTTCCTCCACATCTTTAAGCAGAAAAACCGCTGGCAGGACATCGACGTGGAGAAGGCGGGACGCGTCGGGCTACGCATTACCTGGGACGACGGGCACAGCGGGGGCATCTACCGGTGGGAACGGCTGCGGGAGCTTCAGCCGCCGGAGGAGTAACGGCCTCGACCCCCACGGAAGATAGACGCGAGCGGGACTGTTTTCTGCAGGCGATAGAAGGGAAAGGAAGAATGAGGGAGGGGGAGCGCGGGAGTGGAGAGAAATGGTGCGATCGTGGACGCTAAAATCAAACGCGACGCTTCTCTGTCCACGAGTCACGAGTTCGTGCCGGCCGGACAGTAGGCAGGCGCGGTCTACGACCTTTGTTTCACGAGACGCGGTCAGCAAAGGAAGAGGCCGCTCAACGTGCCAACGTTCAACCTTCCAACGAGACTCCGTCAAACGGAGGCGGTAGAGAGAAGCCGGAAAGGAGGACCGGCACAGGTCTCTAGGCTTCGACCACGACCTTCTGCGCCACCGGCCGGCCAATAAGTTGTTCGGTCCCGTCCACCGTCACGACCATCAGGCCATCGAGCGGGCGCGTATCGACAATCTCCACCCGCACGCCGGGAAGCAGGCCGCGCTGTTCCAGCAGGTCGAGCAGCTCCCCGTCTT
>CAYULG010000139.1:0-6996 GCA_964445365.1 uncultured Salinivenus sp.
AGCGCAAAGTTGACGCCGATGCCGTCCCAGGTGGCTCCTCGGGGGTACGGCTTGCCGGGCCGGATGTGGAGGCCTCGCTCGCCGTCACTGTTGGTCGAGCTGGAGGGGGCGCCGCGTGCGTCCATGAATCAAGGTCTTGTCCAATGATGAAAACACACGCGTAAGAAAACGCGCAGCCCCCGGCAATCGCAATCGAGGGCTCCCCGTTGACGCCGATCCCGTGTTAAGAATTCGCGCGGAGTGAGGGCGAGGGGTTCCCGAGTATCGTCCGTTTGCCCCAGCATCCCTGCCAAGGGAGTGAGCGGGGAGAGTTCCGTGTCGCTCGAAGCCGCACCCCGTTGACGTCCGTAGCCAATCTGTGATCGCCGACGGTTCGATGGTATGGCAGTGCCGATTGTCCGTTCAGCCGGGAAAACGGTACGGGTGTCACTAGGTTCACGTCGAGTGCGAAGACCGACCGTAAGAACGACAGGTCCTCCATCGCACCGCGTGCGTGCGAGGTGTTGGGATTTTTGCTGTCTAGTACGTAGCGTGTACACGTCCCATTTGAGACAGAACCCCGTCGGCTCTCTTTTCGCTCCCACCCCCCCACATGCCCGAGTCTGCCGCGTCCTCTGCCGAGCGCTCCTCGATGCCAAAATCGTGGTCCCGCGTCGTCATCACGTCCGTCGCCCCGACCGTGGAAGGCGGACAGTGGCCCGTCAAGCGTGTGGTGGGCGAGGGGGTGGAGGTAACCGCCGGCGTCATCGTGGACAGCCACGAGGTCCTTGCCGTCGAACTCGTCTACCGCCACGAGGACGAAGACACCGAGCACGTGGTGCGCATGCCCGACACCGGCAACGACGAGTTCGCTGGGGCCTTCGAGGTGTCCAGCGTGGGCACCTATTTCTACCGGGTGCGGGCCTGGATTAATCGCTTCGCGACCTGGCAGGACCAGTTTCGACGCCGCGTGGAGGGCGGTGAACCCCCGTCTGAGATCGAGAGCGAGTTGCAGGTCGGGGCCGACCTCCTGAGTGAAGCCGCCGACAATGCGCCCGAGGACGACCGCGAGCTTTTGGCTGCGCACAGAGACGCATTCGAGCAGGGCAATGCGGAGGCCGCCCTCGGCGACGAGATCGCCGAACTGGTTCGCCGTCACGCTCCCCACCACCAGCAGACGACAAGCGCCACCTACGAAGTCCTCGTGGACCCGGAGCTGGCCCGGACCGCCGCCTGGTACGAGTTCTTCCCCCGCTCGGCCCGCGACGACGAGAAGCACGCGACGCTCGACGACGCCGCCGAGCGGCTGCCCCGCATCAAGGAGATGGGCTTTGACGTCGTCTACCTCCCCCCCGTCCATCCCATTGGCGAAACCAATCGCAAGGGCAAAGACGACGCCCCGGAGGCCGAGCCCGACGATCCGGGCAGTCCCTGGGCCATCGGCGGCGTTCTCGAGGACGGATCCAAGGGCGGCCACAAGAGCGTTCACCCCAAGCTCGGGGGCATCGACGCCTTCGACCGATTCGTGGAGCAAGCCAACGACCTGGGCCTGGAGGTCGCCATCGACATTGCCTTCCAGACCTCCCCCGACCACCCCTACGTCGAAGACCACCCGGAGTGGTTTTCCCATCGCCCGGACGGCACCATCCGATACGCCGAGAACCCCCCCAAGAAGTACAAAGACGTTCATCCGATCAACTTTGAGACCGAAGACTGGCCCGCACTCTGGCAGGAGCTGAAGAGCATCTTCGAGTACTGGATCGACCACGGCGTCACCACCTTCCGTGTGGACAACCCGCACACCAAGCCGTTTGCCTTCTGGCAGTGGTGCCTGCGCGAACTACGCAAGGACACGCCCGAGCTCATTGTCCTCTCCGAAGCGTTCACTCGCCCGAAGACGATGTACAGCCTCGCCAAGCTCGGCTTTAACACCTCGTATACCTACTTCGCCTGGCGCAACGCGAAGCAGGAGCTGCAAGACTACGGGCGCGAGCTCTTCCACACGGACGTGGCCGAACACTTCCGGCCCAACTTCTGGCCAAATACGCCCGACATCCTGCACGATGAGCTCGTCCACGGCGGGCGTCCGGCCCACAAAATCCGGTTCGTCCTCGCCGCCACCATGTCGAGCGCCTACGGGGTGTACGGCCCGCCCTTCGAACACGTGGACAACCGGCAGCGCGAGAACAAAGAGGAGTACGCACACAACGAGAAATACGAGATTCGCACCTGGGACTGGAACGATCCCACCTCCCTACAGCCATTTATGACGCGCGTGAACCGCATCCGGGACGAGAACCCGGCCCTGCAGCAGATGCGCAATCTTCAGTTTCACGAGACTCAAAACCCGGAGCTGATTGCGTACAGCAAGGCTGCTGGCAACAACCTCGTAGTGATCGTCGCGAATCTCGACCCGCACAACCAGCGAGAAGGCCAACTCGTATTGCCAAACGATGATCTCGGCCTCCCCACCGACAACGCCTTTCCGGTCCACGACGTCCTTAACGATGCCCGCTACACCTGGCGAGGCACGCATCAGTACCTAAACCTTAGTCCGGACGCCCCCGCCCACATTTTTCGCATCGAGCGCCAGATCACCGACGAAACCACCCATCCAGTCTACAACCAACTCGACCACGCGTAATCGGTTTGGACGTTGGCACGTTGAACGTTTGCGCGTTCAGCGTCTCCTCAACGTTCGAACGTTCAACGTTCCAACGCACCACACAGTATGCCCGACAACTTTCTCACGGACCCGCTCTGGTATAAGGACGCCGTCATCTATGAGCTCCATGTTCGGTCCTTTTATGACTCGAACAATGACGGCTACGGCGACTTCCAGGGCCTCCGCGAGAAGCTGCCCTACCTCGACTCGCTGGGCGTCAATACCCTCTGGCTTCTCCCCTTCCTGGAAAGCCCGCTGAAAGACGACGGCTACGACACCGCTAACTACTTTAAAGTCCTCCCCGTCCACGGCGACCTCGACGACTTTAAGGCCTTTCTCGACGAGGCCCATGCCCGAGGCATGCGTGTGATCACGGAGCTCGTGTTGAATCACACCTCCGACCAGCACCCGTGGTTTCAGGAGGCCCGCGACCCAGCGTCCGACAAGCACGACTGGTACGTCTGGAGCGAGACCGACGAGAAGTACAAGGATGTCCGGGTCATTTTCACCGACACTGAAGACTCGAACTGGGCGTGGGACCAGAGCGCCCAGAAGTACTACTGGCACCGCTTCTTCTCCCACCAGCCCGACCTCAACTACGACAACCCGCAGGTCCGGGAGAAGATGAAAGAGGTCATGTTCTTCTGGCTCGACATGGGGGTGGACGGATTGCGGCTCGACGCCGTCCCCTACCTCTTTCAACGAGAGGGCACGGGGAGCGAGAACCTTCCCGAAACCATTGCCTTCGTCAAGGAACTCCGCGCCGCCGTCGAGGAGCGATACGGCCCCGGGAAGGTCCTTTTGGCCGAAGCGAATCAGTGGCCGGAGGACACCCTTCCGTACTTCGGTGAGGACGCTGAGGGCAACAGCACCGGCGTACAGATGGCGTTCAATTTTCCCGTCATGCCCCGAATGTTTATGGCGCTGCGGCGGGAAAACCGGCGCCCCATCGTCGAAATGCTCGATCTCACCAGCGGCATTCCCGACGACGCCCAGTGGGCCCTCTTCCTCCGCAACCACGACGAGCTCACCCTGGAGATGGTGACCGATGAGGAGCGGGACTACATGTACCACGAGTACGCAGCCGACGACCGATTCCGCATCAACGTAGGCATTCGGCGGCGCCTGACGCCCCTCCTGGGCGGCGAGCGGCGACGCATCGAGCTCATCAACGCCCTTCTCTTCAGCCTCAAGGGCAGCCCCATCATTTACTATGGGGACGAAATTGGAATGGGCGACGATCTCTTTCTCGGCGACCGGAATGGCGTGCGCACTCCCATGCAGTGGAGCCCGGACAAGAACGGCGGCTTTTCGCGGGCCCCGCACCACAAGTTGTTCATGCCGCCCATCAACCGGGGCCAGTACAGCTACGAGTTCGTGAACGTGGAGGCCGCGGAGGAGGACTCCTACTCCCTCCTCCACTTTATGCGGCGCCTCATCGCTCTCCGCCAACAACACAAGAACATCTTTGGCCGCGGCTCCCTCGAACTCCTTCCCGTGGAAAACCAGTCTGTTCTCGTCTTCGTGCGCGAGCACGAGGGGGAACGCATCCTTGTGCTTGTCAACCTTTCCCGCTTCGCCCAATCAGTCCACCTCCCCCCCCGCGACGACCTGCAGGGGATGGCTCCGGTGGAGCTCTTCGGCCAGTCGGCCTTTCCGCCCATCGAGGAGGACGAATATCACCTGACCATCGGCCCCCATCACTTTTACTGGTTCAAACTCGTGCCCAAAGAAAACCTCGAACGCGACCAGACGCCGGAAAGCGGCCTCCGCCTCACCGATGTCGGCCCCAACGGCCAAAAGCTCCCTGTTCTGCCGGTGTCCGAGGGCCTACAAAACATCTTGGTGCCCACGATGGCCCAGGGGCGAGGCCCCGAGCAAGTGGAGTCGTTGCTGCCGGACTATGTCCGAGAGCAGCGGTGGTTTGGGGCGAAAGGCGATGTTATCGACGAGATAGCCGTCGAGGACGCCGTGCGGCTCCAGAAGGATCCGGTCGTCTACCTCTCGGTGCTCAGGGTCACCCTCGAGCACGACGAATCGTTCTACACGCTGCCCCTGATGGCGGTGCCCGAGGATGAGGCGGGGCCGATTTTGGAGGAGCACCCGAGCGCCGCCCTCGCCTGGCTCGACATTGACGGCTCCGACGAGCGCCGGCTCGTCCACGACGCCACCGTGAACGAAGCCTTCTGGGCCACGCTCTTCCAGTGGTGGCAGAAGGGCAGCAAGGGCCGCTCGCTGAAGGGCGTCTACTCCGCCGACCCCTCCGAGGTGGCTCAAGGCGATACTGCCGAGTCCATTCACCTCCTCACCGGCGAGCAAAGCAACACCGCCGCCATCGTTAACGACGACTACTTCATCAAGATCTACCGGCGGCTGGAGCAGGGCCCCAATCCGGAGGAAGAACTTCTCGACCACCTTACGGACGTTGAGTTCACGTTTGCCCCCCGCCTCCACGGAACCATCGACTTTCGCCGGTCGGACCGGAAATATACCCTGGGCGTCCTGCAGGAGGCGTTGCCGGTGGAAACAGATGGATGGAGCTACGCCCTTTCCTGCACAAACCGCTTCCTCGACCGGGTGGAAAACTCGAGCTTCCCCCGCGAGCAAGCCCTCGACAGCGGGCCGCCCCGGGCCATGAACGACTGGACCTCCGGCGCCACCACCGAGGAATCGGTGCCGGTGTGGCTGGAGGAGGTGGCCCCCGAGTTCATTTCGCTGGCGCGGGTCCTGGGCGTGCGCACCGCTGAGATGCACTATGCCCTTCTGCAGGCCGAGGCCGAAGACCTACAGCCCGTGGACGCCCCCGACGACGCCGGGGACGCACTGGCGCGTCGACTTCGGTCCGAGCTTGACGACACACGAGAACTGATCGCCCGGCACGCCGAGACGCTGAACGACGAGGTCCCTGCCGAGGCCGACTGGAACGAGGCCTACACGCGTATTCGGCGGCTTGAGGACGTGAATGGGGCGCACCAATGCATTCGCATCCACGGCGACTACCATCTCGGTCAGCTCCTGCGGGCGGAGGGCGACTTTTACATTCTCGACTTTGAGGGGGAACCGGCCCGCCCCCTCGAAGAACGGCGCCTTCGCGAAAACGCCCTGCGCGACGTCGCTGGGATGCTTCGGTCCCTCGAATACGCGGTCCTAGCCTCCTGGCAGGAGCACACGGGCACTGATCCCGACTACGCCCCCTGGATCGACGCCCTGCTGCGCTGGTCGGAGATGACCTTTCTCGACGCCCACGCCGACACCGCCGAAGACGCGTCCTTTCTTCCTCCTGCCCCGGAGCGCTACTCGTTTCTCTGGGCGTACCTGTTCCAAAAAGCCATCTACGAGGTCCGTTATGAGTTGAACCACCGACCAGACTGGGCCTGGCTGCCGCTCCGGGGTCTCCGCCGCCTTCTAGGGCAGGTGGATGAGGAAACCTCCCTGCCGAATTCGTAACCGTCGCGGAAAGGCAGGTCCGCCTCTGCGTCTTGATACTGAGTGGCCCCGTAAGGGACGTATTGACAGCTTCGATGCGGGACGGTTATCTTCCAAGTCCTGCCATGGAATCCGCGTGCCGTCTCGTCCCTGCATTCCTGACCCGTCTCCCGTCTCATGCCCCGCCTCACCGACGACGACCTTTACTACTGGAAGGAAGGCACCCACACCCACAGCTACGAACGTCTGGGGGCCCACCCGAACCAGCAAGGCACCTGGTTTACCGTCTGGGCCCCCAATGCCGACCGGGTGGAGGTGACGGGGGACTTCAACGACTGGGCCCCCGGCGCCGATAGACTGACGCGGCGCGACGGCGGCCTATGGGAAGGCTACGTCCGCGGCGCTAAGCCCGGACAGAAGTACAAATACCATCTCAAAGCCAACGGCGAGTGGGTCGACCGCACCGATCCGTACGCCTTCCAGATGGAGGCCCCAGCCCAAAACACCTACGAGGGCCTCTCCTCGATCATCCGGGACTTGGACACCCACGAGTGGAACGACGACGTATGGATGGACCAACGCCACGGGCCCTCTGGCCTCAACGAGCCGCTCTCCATCTACGAAGTGCACCTCGGCTCCTGGCGCCACAAGCAGCACGGCGAGTCCCTAAGCTACCGCGAGGTGGCCGAGCCGCTGGCCGACCACGTCGAGGACCTCGGCTTCACGCACGTGGAGTTTCTCCCCCTCGCCGAGCACCCCTACTACGGGTCGTGGGGCTATCAAATCCTGGGCTATTACGCCCCCACGTTCCGCTACGGCGACCCGCAGGACCTGATGTACCTGATCGACTACCTGCACCAGCGGGGCATCGGTGTCATCATGGACTGGGTCCCCGGCCACTTCGCCACCGATCCTCAGGGCCTCAC
>CAYULG010000140.1:0-6967 GCA_964445365.1 uncultured Salinivenus sp.
ACCAGGGCGACCGCGCCGACGCCGCCATGCTCGACTTCGAGGACTCGATGAAGCCCACCTGGGACAACGTGATGCAGGGCGTCGAGAACGTGCGGGAGGCCGCCCGGGGCACACTCACCTACACGAAGCCCGCGAGCGACGGTGAACCCGCTAAGGAGTATACGCTCGACCCCGACGACATGGCCCTTCTCATGGTGCGCATCCGCGGCCTGCACCTCGCCGAGTCGAACCTTCGGGTGGACGGCACCCCAGTCTCCGGCGCTCTCTTTGATCTCGCCACGGTCGCGTACCACTCGGCCCGCACGCTCATCGAGCAGGGCAAGACGCCGAAATACTACGTGCCGAAGGTCGAGCACTACCGCGAGGCCCGCTGGTTCAACCGCCTCTTCGACGGCATCCAGGAGGCGCTGGGCATCCCCACTGGGACCTTCAAGGCCACCTTCCTCATCGAGACGCTGCCCGCCGCCTTCCAGATGGAGGAGATCCTCTACGAATTCCGCGAGCACGCCGCGGGCCTCAACGGCGGCCGCTGGGACAAAATTTTCTCCGACATCAAAGTCCTCAAGGAGCACGAGGATCGCGTCCTGGCCGACCGCAACTGGATCGACATCCAGCGCCCGTGGATGGAGATGTACGTGAAGCAGCTCATCAAGGTGTGTCACGAGCACGGCGCCTTTGGGATGGGCGGCATGGCCCCCCAGACGCCCGGCCGCACCGAGGAGTTGCGCGAGAAGCAGACGCAGGGCGTCATCGAGGACAAGAAGTTCGAGGCCGCCATCGGGCACGACGGCTGCTGGGTGTCGCACCCCTACTTCATCGGCCCGGCCCTGAAGCCGTTCGCGGAGAAGCTGAGCGCCGAGGGCACGAAAAACCAGCTCGACGTGATTCCCGATGTCCCCGAGCGGCCCGATCTGCTGCCGAAGGGCGACGTGGGCCCGAAGACACTCGACGGCCTCCGGGTCAACGTGCGCGTCTCCATCGGCTACATGAAGGCCTGGAATCAGGACCTCGGCTGTGTGGCCTGGGACAACCGGATGGAGGACCTTGCCACCTTCGAAATCTCCCGCGCCCAGACGTGGCAGTGGCTCCATCACAACGTGACCCTTGACGACGGCACGACGGTGACCGAGGCCCTCGTGGCCCGCGTCTTCGACGAGGAGCTGGAGAAGATTGTGGAAGAGGCGCGCGACTTTTTCGGTGACGCCCCGGAGGACGTGATCGAGGAGCAGGTGCAGCGCTTCCGCCAGGCCGCCGCCGACGCACAATCGATCTTCACCGAGGACGAGATGCGCCCCTTTCTCGCGCAACAATCCGATCTCTACGACGCCACTGCCGACGACGCGTAGCCCGTGGCGGCACGGGTCGACGTTTGCGGGCAATGTCTGCCATTGCCTCATTCGTCGTCTTTTCGACGGCTCTCTTTCGTTCTCCCCCGACCAAGCAACCGATTTCTGCCATGAGTATGCACACCAACGGTCGCCCTGCACTCGACGAACGCGCCGAGGCCCTTCGCACGTCCTGGGACGAAGACCCTCGCTGGGACGGCATCGAGCGCCCCTACTCTGCCGAGCAGGTCATCCGCCTGCGGGGCTCCTTCGACGTGGCGCACACCCTGGCCGAGATGGGCGCCGAGCGCCTCTGGACCCTGCTCCACGAGGACGCCCCCGTCCGCGCCCTGGGCGCCCTCACGGGCAACCAGGCCATGCAACAGGTGAAGGCGGGCCTCCAGGCCATCTATCTGAGCGGCTGGCAGGTGGCCGCCGACGCCAACCTCTCACGCCAGATGTACCCGGACCAGAGCCTCTACGCGTCCAACAGCGTCCCCGACGTGGTGCGGCGCATCAACAACACCCTCCGTCGCGCCGACGAACTGCACGCGGCCGAGGGGGACTACAGCACGCACTGGATGGCACCCATCGTGGCCGACGCCGAGGCTGGCCACGGCGGGGTGCTCCACGCCCACGAGCTGATGAAGGCGCTCATCGAGGCGGGCGCGGCCGGTGTGCACTTCGAAGACCAATTGGCCGCCGAGAAGAAGTGCGGGCACATGGGCGGCAAGGTCCTCGTGCCCACGAAGCAGTTTATCGACGTGCTCACCGCCGCCCGGCTCGCCGCCGACGTGTGCGGCGTACCCACGCTCCTCATCGCTCGCACCGACGCGGACAGTGGCGACCTCCTCACCAACGACATCGACCCGCGCGACCGGAAATTTATCGCCTCCGACGAGCGCACGAGCGAGGGCTTCTACCGGGTGGACGCCGGCCTGGAGATGGCCATCGAGCGCAGCCTCGCCTACGCCCCGTACGCCGACCTGCTCTGGTTCGAGACCTCAACGCCGGACCTGGAGGAGGCCCGCACGTTTGCCGACGCCATCCACGCGGAGTACCCCGACAAGATGATGGCGTACAACTGCTCGCCGTCGTTCAACTGGCAGGCCCACCTCTCCGACGAGGAGATCGCGCGCTTCCAGCACGAGCTTGCCGAGATGGGATACACGTTCCAGTTCGTGACACTGGCCGGCTTTCATTCCCTCAACCACAGCATGTTCACCCTCGCGAAGGGCTACGCCGAGGAGGGCATGACGGCCTACACGCGCCTCCAGCAGGCCGAGTTCGAGGCCGAAGACGAGGGCTACACGGCCACGAAGCACCAGCGCGAAGTGGGCACCGGCTACTTCGACGAGCTGAAGACCGTGATCACCGGCGGGGAGGCCAGCACCGGCGCCATGGAGGGCTCGACCGAGGAAGCGCAGTTTGCCTAGCGGAACCGGCGTCAGAGGAAGACCTCCGAGGGCGGTCCGGCGACGGGCCGCCCTTTTCGTGTTGACGGCTTCGTGTCAACGGCCCCAACGAACCGGCCCTGCTCCCCCGGTTTCCGTGATCGCTTTCATTGAAGGCCGTGCAGAGAGGCGGTGAATCGTCCTCGGAGTAAGCCCTTTCGGCGAACTGAGCGCCGAACCCGGTCCGCGAGACGGGATTGGAGACCGACGAAGCGGGGCGCAGCGCAAATCCTGCTTCTTCATCGGACTCCACGTACAACCCGGAGGCTCAATATGCTTACGTTGACCGGCATTGGCACCCAGCTTCGACGACTCCAGCGTCTGGCGTTCTCGATCGGTCGGCCCCACCACATGCGGGTGTGGAGCAACTGCCGCCACTGTGGGACGAAGACCCGCCAGGGGGCCCGTCCCATCGACGGCTACTACCACTGCCTGCAGTGTGGCCGAAATCCGAACGAGGAGCCGGACGCGAACGATAGCTCTGCCCCTGCGCCCACGGCCCAATAACCCGATTTCGTTTCCTCCCAAACCGCCAGTTGTTCCGAGCCCCCCTACGTACCGACTCGCAAAACAGACGACTCACCGATTCACCCGCTGGACACGTCGGGCCGTCGGTGAGGGCTGGTCCGGCCTCGCACAGGAAATTTCGGGCGCGTTTCGATCGCATGCCGCCTGCAGCGCAAAATCGTGGGACGCCGTCCACGGGTCCTCCTTCTCGGGAACGGCCGACTGACCCTCTCTCACTTCCCCAGAAACGACCGAAGTTCCTCCCGGAAGACCGACGGTCGCTCCAGCATGATCAAATGCCCGGCCTCGTCCACGAGGCGGACCGTCGCGTTCGGAAGGACCTCCTCGGCCCGCTCGGCCACGTCCGCGGTCGTCATGTTTTCGTGCAGGTACTGGTTGGGGATCAGCTTGTCGCCCGCCCCGAAGAGAATGAGGGCCGGTACGCCGATTTCGCCGAGCCGGTCGCGCACGTCGCTTTCCAACATCCCCGCCACCGAGCGGGCGTTCGCCTCGGCGTAGGCCGCAAAGTCGTCGCGCTCGCTGAGGGCGTGGCGCTGCTCGATGATCCAGGCGTACTCGTCGCTCCACTCGGCAAAGTTGAGCGCCGTGTTCTGCCGCACCTGCTCGTCGGTGGTGTTGACAATGCCTTCAGCCGTGGTCGCGTTTTTCAGGGCCTCGCCCTCCTTCGGCGTGAAGGGCTCGATCCCGGCGGGCGAGACGAGCGCCAGGCGGCGCACCCGCTCCGGCGCCTCCAGGGCGAGCGTGAGGCTCACCTGCCCGCCCATCGACACGCCCACGACCGTTGCCTCGTCAATTTCCCGCTCGTCGAGAAAGCCCGTGACGACGTCCGCGAAGAACGACATGGTGCCGGGCACGTTCTCCTTGTCCGATAGGCCGTAGCCCGGCAGGTCGAGGGCCAGGACGCGGTGGGAGTCGTCGAACGCGTCCATCGTCTCGCGCCACAGGGACAGGTTTGAACCGAGGCCGTGGACGAAGAGAAGGGGCGGTCCGCTGCCCCGATCCACGAACGCAATTTCGCGCCCGTCGACGGTCGTCGTCTCCACGTCGTCGGGGTAGTGGGGTAGCGTGTCCTGTGCGGTGGAGGGGATCGAACTCATGAGTAGCAGAAGGAGACTGAGGAGAACAGCCATTGAGCGGGAAAGAGTGTGTAACAGAGCAGCGAGGGGCAGCGAAGAGCTCTGCAGCTACCAACCCGACCACGTCTCGCCGTCGAGAGGCCTACCGTTCGAAGACCCCCCGAATCGGGTCGATCTGTGCGGGTACGTTTAGCGCCGGGGCGTGCCCGCAGTCCACTTCGACGGTTTCGGCGGTGGGCTGCTGATCCAGCATGCGTTCGTACGGACCATCGGGGAGGATGCCCGAATCACAACCGCGAAGTATCAGGAGGTCCGCCTCGATGTTCGCCCAAACGTCCCACGGGTCCGGTCCTTTTTCGTACTGGTCGCCGAACAGTTCGAGGATGTCGGGGTCGTAGGCCCGGGTAATTTTGCCGTCGGCGGTCCGGCACGCCGAGGTGATCGTGAACCGCCGCCATTCCGCGTCGGTCATCGCGCTGAACCGCTCGCCGTAGATCTCCCGGTTGTAGGCCTCCAGGCCCGTCACGGTGTCGCGGACGGGCGGGTCGCCCACATACTCCACGATTCGGTTCAGGGCCTCGTCCGTCGCGTCGTTCGCCGGGTCGGGGCTCACATCATTGACAACGAGGTGCGTGATGCGGTCGGCCAGCGGCCCGCCCGCCAGCATGATGCCGAGGCTGCCGCCCATCGACGTGCCCACCCAGCGCAGCGTGTCGAGCCCGAGCTCGTCACAGAACGCTTCAAGAAGCGTGGTCATGGTGCCTCGGGTGTACGCCGTCGATCCCCCGGGCCATTCGCTCCATCCTCGCCCCGGCAGATCGGGGCAGAGCACGCGGTACTCGTCCTCGATCGCGGCGGCTAATGAGTCGAAGTCACGGCCGACCCGCGAGAGGCCGTGCACGCAAAGAACCGGCGGCGCGTCCGGATCGCCCCACTCGGAGTAATGAATCTCGCGGTCGTTTACGATAATGAAATGATCGGATCGAGGCATGGATATTCGTTCCGCGTTCGTGAACGAGAGAGTTGAGGTCCATTACGGATGTTGACCGAGTGCCGCCCCGCCCGTCGCATGGACCTTGATTCAATGCCATGGAACGAGGCATCAGCGGCCCTGAACGGGTAAGGAGCTACGCAAACGTGCCGACGCGAAAACGCCGACCGTTTGAACGTTACCAAAAAGCAGGGCCCCGGCGGCACGAGGCCATACCATTCGCATTCGGTTGCACGGATTGGACTCGGAAACGGGATCATTCATAGGTGTGCGTGTAGCCCCCATCCCACAGCAGGTCGGCGCCGTTGAGAACCTGTGAATGATGGGAGAGGGCAAACACAAAGAGATTGGCCACCTCGACCGGCTCCATCATCTCCTTGAGGCGGGCCTGCCCCAGCATCACGTCTTCGACAACCGCCCGCTCCGTGATGCCGCGCTCCTCGGCGGTGTCGGCAATCTGGTTGAGAACGAGGGGCGTTTTCACGTACCCGGTGCTGACCGAAAAGGCCCGGAAGCGTCCGTCTGTTTCGGCGGCGATAGAGTTGGTCAGTCCCCGGAGACCGAACTTCACGGTGTTGTACGCGACCTTGTCCCGGGTGACGTAGTGGCCGTGGACGGAGGCCATATTGGCAATAGCGCCCCGTCCCTCCTCGATCTGCTTCAGGTGCGGAATGACGAGCTTCGAGAGCAGCAGCGGGGCCCGAAGCATGACCTGCTGCATGTGGTCGTACGTCTCCATCGGAAAGTCTTCGATGGAAGCGATGGTCTGCAAACCGGCGATGTTCACGAGGTACCGGATCTGCCCCTGCTCTGCCGCCGTCTCGACGACATTCTCCAGCTCGTTGTCGTCGGTGAGGTCGGCGGCAATTCGTTCAATCTGACCTTCAGCGCCAATGCTGACGGCAATGTCTTCTGTTCGCCAGAGTCCATCCTCGTCCACGTCGGTCGCGATGACGGTGAGCCCGTTCGTCGCGAGGGCCACGGCCGTCGCCCGCCCAATGCCGGAGGCCGCCCCGGTCACGATTGCGACCTGATCCGTCCGGAAGTGCGGGTCCGAGACCTGCATCACGGCGTTCGCCGTGAGCTCCGGCGGCTCGATGGCCGCGTCGTTCGTCTCGTCGTCCGCGCCTGTCTCCGCCGGTTCTGCTCCATCGTTTGCCGAAGCCGAGGTCGATGCGGTCGCTCGTGTAGGTGAGTGATCCATGGTCTGCTCGGGGGTCTGGTGCTCAGTATTGGGGTGTTTACGGGCATGAGCCGGGACGCTTATCGACGTCCCCCTACGCGGTCGCCGCCTCAAACTGCTCGCGGAGGGCGGCCTTGTCCACCTTGCCGCTGTCCCCAAGCGGCAGGTCGTCGAGGAAGCGCACGTGCGCCGGCACCTTGTACCCGGCCAGGTGCTCGCGGCAGTGCGCGGTGACGGTTTCGGCCGCTAGATCGCCGTCCGGTACCACGAAGGCCGCGCCCACCTCGCCCCACTCGTCATCGGGCACGCCGATGACGGCGGCGGCGTCCACGTCCGGGTGCTCGTACAGGGCGGCCTCGATCTCGGCGGGGTACACGTTCTCCCCGCCGCTGATGAACATGTCGTGCTTG
>CAYULG010000141.1:0-6901 GCA_964445365.1 uncultured Salinivenus sp.
TCCAGCACTTCTTCTGGTTCTACAGCCACCCGGCGGTCTACATCATGATCCTGCCAGCGTTTGGCATCCTGTCGGAGCTCATTGCGACCTTCTCGCGCTCGCGGATTTTCGGCTACCGGGCCATTGCGCTCTCGTCGGTGGCCATCGCCATGCTCGGCTTTCTCGTGTGGGGCCATCACATGTTCGTGAGCGGCCAGTCGATCGTGTCCTCAATCATTTTCTCGTTGATCACCTACCTGATTGGGATTCCGTCCGGCATCAAAATCTTCAACTGGGTAGCCACCCTGTACAAGGGCTCCATCTGGTTGCAGACGCCGATGCTTTACGCTCTGAGCTTCCTCTTCCTCTTCACGATCGGGGGCTTTACAGGCATCATGGTTGGGGTGCTCGCGGTCGACGTGCACCTACACGACACCTACTACATCGTGAGTCACTTTCACTACGTGATGATGGGCGGCTCGGTGATTGCCCTACTTGGGGGCATGCACTACTGGTGGCCGAAGATCACGGGCCGGATGTACAATGAGACCCTCGGCAAAATCGCGGCGGGCCTGGTCTTCGTCGGGTTCAACCTGACGTTCTTCCCGCAGTTGGTGCTGGGCTCGAAAGGCATGCCGCGTCGCTACGCCAACTACATGGAGCGGTTTACGGACCTCCACCAGCTCTCTACAGCGGGCTCTTGGGTGCTGGGCGCCGGGCTCTTTCTCATCCTCGGCTACGCGCTGTGGTCGCTCGCGTACGGGGAGGAGGCCCCGCAGAATCCGTGGGGCGCTGCCACACTCGAGTGGACCAACGTCGCGGCGATCCCGAGTCACCACAACTTTACGCGAACCCCGCTGGTGACCCGGGGGCCCTACGACTTTCACCTCGCCGATGAGGTCTTCGGGACCGGCGACGGCGAAGTTGGAGGGGACGGGAAGCTCGATGGTCAGGGTGAGGTTCAGGTTCCCGAAGCTGTTCCGTCGGCCCCCACCGAGCAGGGCTCCTAACCAGAGGAGCCGATTCGTTCGTTTCGTACTCATCGCGACCGTGATTCCCCATGGCTACCGACACCGACACGGCACCGGCACCCGCGACGACGGATGTTGAACCCGATCATCACCCATCCCATCTTGAACACCACTTCGTCTCGTCGCAGCAGCAGTTCGACTCGGCGAAGCTAGGGATGTGGCTGTTCTTGATTACGGAGGTGTTGCTCTTTAGCGGTATGTTCGTTGCCTACGCCGTGTATAGGCAGTGGCACCCAGAGACCTTCGTGGAGGCCGGTGCCACACTTAACACGATGCTTGGGGCGGTAAACACCCTTGTTCTGCTGACCTCCTCGCTGACGGTTGCCCTCTCGATCCACTACATTCAACACGATGAGGTCAAAAAGTGCGTCTATAGCCTGATAGCGACCGTCGGGTTAGCAGGAGGATTCATGGTCATTAAGTATGTTGAGTACACCGCCAAGTTCGAGCACGGCGTGTTTCCGGGCGGCCTTTTCGATCCGCACGGAGCGCACTACGAACACCTAGCACAGGTACCGTATGCCTCTCAGTTCTTCAGCATCTACTTTGTGATGACGGGCATTCATGGCCTGCACGTGTTCATTGGCATGGGCGTTCTCGCCTGGGTCGCGTACTATGCCTGGCGAGGGGCCTTCAGTAGCGAGTACTACACCCACATTGAGCTAGCGGGACTGTATTGGCACCTGGTGGACATCGTCTGGATTTTCCTGTTCCCCATGCTGTACCTGATATAGCGTGATCTAAGCCACGGGGATGCCCACACCGCTGCGGCTGTCTGCTGAACTCTAACTCCCGACCTTCATGGCTGACGACGGACATCATCACGTTCTCCATAAGCCCACCCTTCTCAAGGTATTCGGGGCGCTGGTGGCCCTCACAATCCTCACCGTCGGGGTAGCCTACGTGCCCCTCGGGCCGCTTGAAGTGCCAATTGCCCTCGCCATCGCAACGGCAAAGGCAGGTCTCGTCGTTCTTTTCTTCATGGCGCTGAAGTACGACAACCCCGTCAATGGTTTGACCTTCACGATTGGGACCATCATGGTTATCGTCTTCATCGTGTTCACGATGTTTGACACGGCATTTCGGGGGGACCTCGGTAAAGTGAGCACTCAGACGGTTGAGGAGATTGAGCGGGACCAGGAGGAGGCGCAAGAGCAACAGGACCAACTTTCTTCCGAGGACTTGCGGGTGGCCCCGGCCGACTATCCCGATCAACAGGGAGCTGGTGGCCCGTCATCAGGAGGCGACTCGGATGGGGAGGAATAGTCGCGCCCGCGTTTATTGAAATCGGCGCTGTTTGATCGGCCTCGGGCGAACAATGAATGTTCAGTGTAGTTTACTAATCGAACCGCTTCCAGTCGTCGAATAGTCCCAGCCAAGGCCCTATGTCTCCGCTCTTTTTCGTGCTCGTCGGGCCGATCCTGGTGTTTCTGCTGATCTGGGTCGGAGCGACTGTATACCGGCTCTATAATCCACAGCGCCCGCTTCCCTTTGAGGACGACCCTGTCGTGCAGCGTAGACAGGGTGCGGGCGATGGGGAATGCGTGCCAGTAGGCGTCCGGGAGATCCGAGCAGACCAGCGGCGTGAGCGCCGTCAGGAGGACGTGACGGTTTATAATTACGCTTGGGGGGGATCTGAGGGATTGCCCGACGCGTGGCGTGAAGATCTGTGGCGTCGTCGGAATTAGCCGCGATTCGTCCAGGTGGCTAGTGTGCTTGCTTCTATCCGCCGGGTTGGTACGTCACTCCCGTCCACCTCCCCCGAAGGCCCCGCCGTACACTAATCCGATGACTCGCTTCTCTCTTCTAAGACGCGCTGCAGAAAGGACGTGATGGCTTGAGAGACCGCTGACTTGTCCTTCGAAGACGCTGTTTGTTCGTCCTCGTCCAGAAGCGTGTCTACGGCCTTCGCAATGTGACACGGCGTACCGTGCTGAGCGGCTACGTAAGCGACGGCGTAGGCTGTGTCGTCGCGCACGTCGGCGATGCGTTCCCAGTAGCTTTGTGCCTCAGGGTCGTCGCTCGTGTGGTCTTGACTGACGAGGGGACCCTCTGCAGGAAGGTCGAACGGGCACTCCAGCGGCATGCGTGGGTAGGTGGGGGTGTCGAGCTCTACGCGATCGCCCTCCAGCACGAATGAGGCCTGCACTACGGCCCCGAGGGAAAGCTCCTCGCTGACAGCTGTGCAGGTGCCAGTGTGAAGGAGCATGTCCAGGTCATGGGCCTGGAGTACGCGCTCGGTGGCAAGGGTCGCCTTGATTTTTCCCGGTCCTGTCACGGCGACCACGAGGTTGTCGGTCTGGATCGGTGCGTCCTCGTCCAGGGCTTCGATTCGTCCGTCGGTGTACTCCCGGACGAAGCGAGTCGCTTCTTCGATTGTCGTAAAGAGAAGTCCAATCATTGAACACCCGTCGTTGTGGAAGGTATGATAGGCGGCGTAATGGGGGTACCCCCACAACCAACCAAACGGCTCATCGAAAATCACGTACTGCATGAAGGTTGCTGAACATCTTGACCGAGCATCGGAGCCACTCATCTCCTACGAGATCATTCCACCCAAGCGGGGCGGATCGGCTGAGCAAATGCTCGGGGTGGTCGAGGAGTTGATGCCATTTGATCCCCCGTTCATTGACGTGACGAGTCACTCGGCGGAAGTCTCCTACGAAAAGCAGGACGACGGTACGTGGCAACGATGCGTAAAACGGAAGCGACCCGGCACGATTGGACTCTGCGCGGCCATTGAGGCGCGGTTCGACATCGACACGGTACCGCACCTCCTCTGTCGCGGGTTCACGAGGGAGGAGACGGAGGACGCTCTCATTGAGCTCAATTATTTGGGCATCGACAACGTCCTCGCCATTCGGGGCGACGACACGGGGTTCAAGAAGTCCCCGAAAGGAAACCGCTCGTGTAACGAGTACGCCGCCGACCTCGTCCGGCAGATCGACAACATGAATCAGGGGGAGTACCTGGAAGACCTAATTGAGGCGGAGCCGACCGACTTTTGCATTGGCGTGGGCGGATACCCCGAAACCCACTTTGAGGCCCCAAACCTTACGTGGGACATCATGCGACTGAAGCAGAAGGTAGAGGCTGGGGCCGACTACGTCGTCACCCAGATGTTCTTCGACAACGAGTACTTCTTTGATTTTGTGGAGCGGTGTCGAGACGTGGGCATCGACGTGCCCATCATTCCGGGCGTCAAGATTCTGAAGCGGAAGCGACACCTTCGCTCCCTGCCGAAGTACTTCCACACCGAGATTCCGGAGGAGCTCGCCGCCGAGGTGGACGCGGCCGATCCCGAAGACGTTGAGGACATTGGGGTGGAGTGGGCCATCCGGCAGACGGAAGAACTGATGGATGCAGGGGTCCCCTGTCTCCACTTTTACATCATGTCCAGTGCCCAGACCGTGAAGAAGGTGGTAGAGCCGCTGCGCGAGATGGCGTAACGTAGGGTACTCGTGGATTGTCCAGATCCGATCCGTACCTGACTGGCTTTTTCCGTGTACAGTCGGCACGGAAAGTAGGTACGCTGACGGCTGGAGAGGGAAAGCGTAGCGGAGTGACCGAAACAAAAAATGGGCTCAGCCTGCGTCCGGCAGGACTGAGCCCGTTTCTCGTTCAACCGTCAGTGCCGGTTAGCGGTGGGCATCCTTGTCGCGGCTGCGCAGCTTGGCCTTGTACTTTTCCAGCTGGCGGCGCAGATGGTCGACACACAGGTTGATGGCTTCCTCGTGGGTACTGGCACTGTCCTCGGCCGAGAGTTGCTTCTGGTAGACGTTGATGTTAATCGCGGCGGTCTTGTTGGACGCCGGGGAGTTGTCCTCGCCGAGGATAACGTGGGCGTCAATGATGTTGTCGAAAAACTGCTCGAGCTTGGCCGTTCGCTCTTCGGCGTACTGGCGCACGCGGTCACTGACATCCACGTGCCGAGTCGTGACCTGGGTCTGGAAAGCCATAGGTAGAGTGCGAGTTGGTTGGAGAGACGACGATAACAGTTTCGTAAAGCGGACCTTCTCTCATTCCCACACGGACGCAGATGTTTCGCTCCGAAACGTCGTCGGCCCGACCGTGCTACGGAGAAGACGCTGTCGAAAGGACCGCGTCGAGGTATTGGTCCTCAAGGGCCCGCATGGTCTGCCGGCCGGATGCAGTGGCGTCGTCGTAGTCCAGGAGGTGTAGCACCCCGTGGACGACGTAGCGGTAGGCCTCCCGCTCGAAGGTGGTGTTGAACTCCTCATGGCGTTCGGCGGCGGTGTCGAGGTCGACGTACACCTCTCCTTCCATGGCGTGGGCGGGAGCGTCCGGCTCGTCCCCACTCAGGGAAAAGGAGAGCACGTCGGTGTCGTAGTCGTGGTCGAGGTAGTCTCGATTGAGCTGGCGGACCGTGGCGTGGTCGGACAGGACCAGGCTCACATGCACCAAGTTGGCTCCTTCGGCCTCGGCCACGTGTTGTACGAGACGCTCGAGGATCTCCGCGTCCAAGGCAAGGGAGGAGTGGTCGTGTTCGATGGAGAGGGCCTCGGGATACGCGTGCTTCACGGAAGGTGAGATCAGGACAGGAAACGACGAAACCGGATTACAACCCTTCTCAACCGGACGGGGACCCGGAGGATCCGACCAAACTAGAAAAGAGGCTCGGCGGATCGTCAGCTCGTAGGGGACGGGTCCACTTCGGCGGTCGGATCGATTTCGGATGGGTCAATCTCGTGGGTCGCGTCGTCACTTTTCGTGTCCTCACTTTCCGCCGATTCTCCCTCATCGGTAGGGACCACATTGAGGGCATGTAGGCCCTTCGGCCCGTCGTTCATCTCAAACTGCACGCCCTGATCCGTTTGGAGCGTCTTGAAGTCGTCGTCCGAGTTGATGTTTGAGTAGTGGACGAATACGTCTTCTCCCTCGTCGGGATGATTGATGAAGCCGTATCCTTTCTTGGCGTCGAACCACTTGACGGTACTGTGTGGCATGAGTCGAATTGAATAGTCTGTTCGTAGAAGCCCCGTCCCCTGCCATACGGGCCGAGCACGCGGCTGCGTACAAGAAAGTCAGGGATGATGGATGTACGATGCAGACATCTGATCATGCATACGACAGCTCCTGAACGTCGCATCATGAAGTGGGGAGCACTACATGCATGATTCATACAGAAGAATATAGACCGAGGTGAATGCTCTGTCAAGGCAAACGGAAAAATGAGTTACAGACGGATGAGCCGGCGGACCCGTACTGGCCCTGTTTTCCGGGAATAAAGAAGGGGCCGGTGACCCGGCCCCATCGTTTACTTCGGTAAGTTGAGTCGGGAAACCGACGCCTCTGCTCAGTACTGCGGCACGTCTGAATCAATCTCGTCACTCCAGGCAAGGACGCCGCCGGCGAGGTTGGATGCGTCGTAGCCCTTTTCGCGCAGCAGCTTCGTCGCCTTTGCCGAGCGGCCGCCGGAGCGGCAGTGGATGACGATTTCTTCGTCCTCCTCGGCCTCCAACTCGTCGAGGCGGTCTTCCAGGTCATCGACCGGAATGAGTTGGTCAGCGCCGATGCTTGCGATCTCCGCCTCGTACGGCTCGCGCACGTCGAGGACAAAGGGCGCGTCGCCGGCGTCGCGGCGGTTTTTGAGGTCGTGAACGGTGGTTTCGGGAACCGGATCGGTTTCGGACACGTCGTCGATGGAGCCGTTTGTGGAAGTATCGTCGCCGATCCCGCAAAACGCTTCGTAGTCGATCAGTTCCGTCACCGTCGGGTCGTCACCGCAGACGGGGCACTCCGGATTCGTCGGCACGTTGAGCGTGCGGAAGTTCATCGTCTTCGCGTCGACCATCAGCAGGCGCCCGACGAGCGGCTCGCCGATGCCGGTGAGCAGCTTGATGACCTCGGTGGCCTGCAGCGTGCCGATG
>CAYULG010000142.1:0-6867 GCA_964445365.1 uncultured Salinivenus sp.
GCGCCACGCGCCCATCCTTCAACTGCAGCAGGCGCGTATTGAAGTTGTTGTTGAAGCCGCGCATGGAAACAGACTGTCCATTGATGCCGACCCGGGCAAAATCAACGCCCTTTAGGTTGGCCATTGCCGAGAGAAATGTGCCTCCACCGGAGGTTTCGATATCGTCGGCACTGAGGGCTTCGACTTGCACCGGCGCCTCCAGCACCTTCTCCTGCCGCTTCGAGCCCGTCACGACGACCTCTTCCGCCGTGACCTGACTCGTCTCAAGGGATACGTCGAGCGTGGTGGTCTCCCCGCCTCGGATTGTGACCGACTCCGTCGTCTCTCTGTAGCCGACGAACGACACGCGAACGTCGTACCGCCCAGTTTCTAAGCCCGTGATGCGGAAGGAGCCGTCGGTACCGGTACTGGTTCCATAGTCCGTGCCGACCACCGTTACGTTGGCCCCGGGGAGGGTCTCTTGTTTGTCGGCATCGGTGACGGTCCCGGCCAGACGACCGGTGTCCTGCCCGTAGCTGAGGGGCACCAGCAGGGCCGTTCCGAGAACAGCGATCCAAAAGGAGTGGAGAAAGCGGGTCATGGCGCATCTCTCGTGTCTTTGAAAAACCACGTGCGTGCCTGAAGTCGGAAGCGCTTTTCCGCCCCGAGGGACGAATCAACTGCCGACCGTGCTACAATCCATCATGCCTGCACGCCGGCCGACTTCTGCTGTTTGTTACGTTTGCAATCTTCCAAACGTCAAAAATAACGTAGTAAGCGCTTCCGAGAGTGTCAAGGAACGGTTAACACCGCCCGGCGCACCCGTGGCACGGACTCCTGACCGGCCTCAACTCGAATCGTTGCGACGTCAGTCACCCATTCATCGCAGACGCCTCCTCTGATGAGGATGTCGGATCCGCCGCACCCGCTTCGCCGTCAAGGTGCTGGCGCTTGACTCGCTTCCACTTCTTGGAAAAGTCCTGGTAGAAGTCCTCCATATGCCGGTAGAAAAGCCGCATGTGCTTCAGGTTTTCGATCGTCTCCCTCCGTCCCTCCTCGTCCTCCTTGATTCGCTCCAGGAAGCGCTCGGCCATTGCCCGGTTCTTCCGAACCGTCTCCATGTTGAACTTAAAGTTGTTGTAGAAGAGGTCGGGATGGGCCGCGTAGTAGTTTCGGCGATTGACCGGCCCGGCCACCTTTTTGATCAGCCCGATGTCGTCGAGACGACGGACAGCCACGGAGATGGGCCCCTTCGAGTGGTTGATAAGGTCCACCATGTCGTCGAGCGACACTGGCTCGTCTTGCGTAAGCAGTAGGCCCACGATGAGGCCCTCCAGGCGCTTGAGCCCGTACGTCTCGTAGAGATTGCCAAATTCCTGGATGAGCTCTTCCTCGGTGGGCGTCGGCTGCGTCATATACTGGAACTGAGCGGATCGAAAAGAACCGTCGGACCGGGTGATCCCCCGTTTGGGAGCCCGGACCAACGGGGCAACGAGGCCTCAACGGAGATCCCGGAACCGGTTTCGTCATTTGCTTTCTACAGCCCCTCCCGGGGAATGGTTGCGTAACCCGGAAACGAAGGACGATCGCCTCGCCTCAACGGGCAGCGGAGCCGCCTTCTTTTTTCGTCTCACTTCCGTGAACAACGTGTGGAGGTGCGCGGGACGGGATCATTTTATAACACAGTGCGTCAAAATGTACAAAGAATGACGCATTGCGTTACGACCGGATGCTCATCGCCTGACTGTTGGTGCCGACATGGCTCGACGAATTAAGCGTTACGACAATAGGAAGCTTTACGACACCGAGGCCAGTGAGTACGTGTCGTTGGACGACGTCGCCGAACTGGTGCGCAACGGCGAGACTGTGGAAGTCGTCGACAATGCGACCGGCGAGGACTTGACGGCCCAGACTCTCACCCAGATCATCCTGGAGGAGGGGAAGGACGGTCGACAGGTGATTCCGTCGGACCTGCTGCACCAACTGTTGCGCCGCAGCGGCGAGATGTTCGACACGGGCGTCGACCAGATTCGCTCCACGGTCGACGACCTGATGCAAAGCTCGCTGGGACATCTGCAGCAACTGGTCCAGGGCCCGCAGGCTCAGGAACTTAATGAACTGCGGACCCAACTCCGGCAGCTTGAGAACCGGCTGTCCATCTTGCTCGACGACCTCGACGATCATTCTCCGAACGCCGACGAGCCCCCTTCAGACGTGGAGCCCACGTCCCGGGAGGCGAATCCGTCGTCTTCGTAGCGCCTTGCCCTTTTCACCTTCGTAAAAATCACGCACAACCACTCAACCTACCATGACTGACCAGACCGACGACACCGTCCGAAATGAAACGTTGCAAGACGAGCTGACCGAGCGCGGCCGCGACGTGTGGCTCGCGGGCCTGGGTGCCCTGGCCACCGTCGAAGAGGAGGGTAGCAAGCTCTTCAGCCGCCTCGTGGATCGCGGCGAGGATTTTGAGGAAGAGCGCCGCGAGGAGTTGGAAGAAGCCAGCGAAACGGTGCGCGAACAGAGCGACGAGGCCCTCGCCCAGATCGAAGAGGCCGGCGAAGAGACGCAGTCCCTCCTGATGGACACGGTCAATACCGCCCTCGAACGCTTCGGCGTGCCCACCCGCAGCGAGGTCGACCGGCTCTCGGACAAGGTGGAGACCCTCACCGAGCAGGTTGACGAACTGTCGGAGACGCTCGCCGAGGAGGAGTCCGCCTCGAACGGCGAGACGTAACGCCGGCTGTTTGCTAAATCCGTAGAGGGGAGTCCCTCGTGACGGGGACTCCCCTTTTGTACGGTGTGGCACTGTTTTTGTCACCTATTGAAGGGGCCGTTTTTCTGGTCTGGAACCTGGGCGGACCTGCGCTCAGGTTGTTACGACTCACAGCAGTCTGGAACCGCTTACAAGCCCCACGATACAGCACACGGATTTTGCCAGTCACATGACGTCTTCCGCGATGCAATCGAACGGATCGACCGGCCGTAGCACGATTGGCCTCGGCTGCGCCGGGGGTGTGATTGAGGGTGCCATCTACGAGATTGGAGCGCTCAGCGCGCTCGACGAGGCGGTCGACGGGGCCGATCTCCACGACCTCGACATGTATGTGGGCGTCAGCTCCGGGGGGCTTATCGGGGCCATGCTGGCCAATGGCGTGTCGGCCCGTGAACTGAGCCGCGCTGTTATTTCCGAAGCCCTCGACTTCAGCCTCAACCTGGAGCCAGAAGTTCTCTTCCGCCCCGCCGTCCGTGAGTTTGCGGGGCGCCTTGGACGGCTGCCCGGCGCTCTCGCATCCTCGCTCCGCTACTACGCCTTGAATCCGGGTGACATTTCACTGCTGGGGCTCCTCTCCACATTCGGATCGGTCCTTCCCACGGGTTTTTTCAGCAACGCGCCCCTCGAAGACTTTCTTGCGAAAGCCTTCTCCACCGGCGGGCGCACCAACGACTTCCGGGAGTTGAAGCGGGAATTGTACGTGGTGGCTATGCACCTCGACTCCGCCGACGTCGTCGTCTTTGGGGAAGAAGACCATGACCATGTGCCCATTTCCTCTGCCCTCCAGGCGTCTACGGCCCTGCCTGGGCTCTACACGCCGGTCGAAATTGACGATCGCTACTACATCGACGGCGTGGCTCGTCGCACCGTTCACGCGAGCGTGGCGCTCGACGCCGGGGCCGACCTTCTTTTCTGCATCAATCCCATCGTCCCGATCAATGTCCAACTGAACCAACACGCGGACCGGCTCTTCAGCCAGGATCAGGCCGGTCCCACGCTCGCCGATCGTGGCCTCCCGGCGGTGCTGTCGCAGACGTTCCGTGCCATCGTAGATTCCCGCAAGGAAACCGGCTTTGAGAAGTACGAGCACACCCACCCGGACGCCGATCTCTTGCTGATTGAGCCGGAGTGTGACGACACGAGCCTCTTCTTCTCCAACATCTTCAGTTTCAAAAACCGGCACGACGTGTGCGAACACGCCTACCAGGCCACCCGGCGTCACCTCCGCGAGCGGGCCGACGACATTGCCCCGATGCTCGCACGGCACAACCTGACGCTACGGATGGATGTGCTCCAGGATGAGACGCGCTCGCTATACGGAGAGGGAGCCGTTCCGCCCCCCCTGAACGGAGGGCCAGAAAACGCCCCGACGCACGACGCCTCGACGGCCAACGTGCTCCGTGAAACGGACCAGGTTCTCGATCGGCTCGACGACGTTCTCGACCGCGTTCGCGCCCAGACCACCTGAACCGGACGAGATTTTCGGTCCACTTGCCCCAAGTCGTGCGGCACGGTTTTACCGATCCGTGAATAAGTTCGTGAAGGCGTGTTCGCCCACGAAAATGTGCGGTCCCCTGCGTTCGTGTGCAAACGTTGACGTACTTTCTCACGGATCGGTATTGCCGAAAATGACGGCAGACCGCGGACGACGGACCGCGAGGAGCACCACATACAGGGGGTCAGCGGTCAGTCAGCCATTTCTCGACCGCCGTCGGCATCCGTCCTCGCGTTTGATCGGTGGCATGTGGGTCGGAGCTTCGGTTACTTCCCAAAGAGGCCGAGCACTCCGCCGAGGCCGAACAGGGGGATCGAGAGCCAGAGGGACCCGCCCCCAACTACGGCCACGACGCCCCCAACGATACAGGAGCCTGCAAGAATGCCGCTGCGTACCCCCTCCAATGAATCTTGAGGAGGGGTTTCGTTCAGGGATTCTTCCATCTGCGACACACTCGTCGTCAGGAGCCGCGGGAGCTTTAACGCCACGTCTACCAGCTCCGGCGCACTACCGAGCATCTCTGATCCGATCGCCCACGGATTGAAGCGTTCGCGGAAGATCCCCTGCACGTGTCGCCGCGAAACGTCGACTACGTCGAGCTCCGAATCGAGGGTGCGCCCCACCCCTTCGAACGTAACAAGGGCCTTCACCATCAGTGTCATCTCCACCGGAAAGAAAACGCCGTACCGCCCACCCAGGCTCAGTGACTGCAAGATCACCTCCGCGAGGCTAATTGAGCCCTGCTTGCTCCGCATCAAGAAGTGGCGTGCCATGTCGGAGACAGCCCGCCGAAAGCCTTGCGGGTCCCCGCCTTCGCCGATGCGGGCCATGTCCAGCAGGTAGCGGGCTGCACTTTCTACGTCCCCCCGCACCAGCGCGTAATAATAGTACAGCATGCGGCGCTTTAGATCCGACCGAAAGCGCCCCACCATCCCTAGGTCAATGAACCCGACCTGAAGGTCCTGCGGGGTCTGGCCCGGCATGATCTTGATATTCCCCGCGTGCAGGTCGGCGTGGAAGAACCCGTCCTTGTAAAGCATCCGAATGATGGCCGACGCCCCGAGGTCGATGACCCGATCGCGCTCCGCCTCACTCAGCGCATGGGCCGCCTCTGGGCCCGGGCGCACCCCCCCCAGGTACTCCAGAGTGAGTACATCCCCCGTGCTCAAGTCGCGATACACGTCCGGAAACACGACGCCATCCACGTCTTGAAAGTTGGCCGCAAAGATCTCCGCGTGGTCCGCCTCATAGTCAAAGTCGATCTCGCGCTTTGTGTACGCACTAAACTCATCGATAATCTGCTTCGGCTGGTAGCGCGGCAGAATCCACTGCAGGAATACCCCGAAGATCTCTAGCAGCTTCAGGTCGGAGGTGATAACATCCCGAATGCCGGGTTTGATCACCTTGATGACGACATCGTCCCCCTCCTGGGTGGTGGCACGGTGGACCTGTGCAATCGATGCGGAGCCCAGCGGGTCGGGGTCGAGATCCGCAAACAGTTCGTCGATGCCGGCCTCCAGGTCCCGCTCAATGATGGCCTGCACCTGTTCGAAGGGGATGGGTGGCAGGTGGTCCATCAGGCTGTCGAGCTCCCGTGTGATGGGAGTGGGGAGCAGATCCTTGCGAATGGCCATGATCTGGCCCAGCTTTGTAAAGGTAGGCCCCAAGATCTCCAGCCGGCGTCGAAGTTGAACGGGGAAGGGAAGCTTCCTCAAGTCCCTTCGAACGAATGGCGCCAAGATCCACACCAGTAAGCGCTTGCCGGGCGAGCGAAGTCCCGTTTTCTGCATCTCGGGAAGCGACCGCACGTACGCGATGTGCCCCCCCATCAGGAGCCCCATTACGTGCCGGGCCACCGTAAAGAACCGCCAAAAGGCCCCGCGGTAGTCCGCAAATGGGTCGAAATCCGCGAGCGGAGACGAACTGCCTTTTTGCTCATCCGCCGAGGGCATCGGCACGTCCGGCCCCCGACCATTTTCCGGAAAGTGGCCACGAGCAGCTGAAGACGACGGTTCTCCCCGTTCTTCATCAGAAGACATGCGACCGACACCCGTTTTCCCTCTTTCAGCCGATGAGCCGCTGGAATCGGATAAAGAGGAGGAGTCAGCACGGTTGACCATGCTATAAAGGCGTACAGTTCGGAAAGAAGGTGTCTACAAGAACACTGCGCGCACCATGAATGTAGCCCATCGCTGTTCGACTAACTATAGCTTCTATGGATAGTTGCCCTCCGCCCACAAGCTCATCGCCAGCTTTCCGAGGTTAAGTGCATCGGTTAGAGAAACTGAGGGCAAATAAAAAAGGGACGCCGTCGCAAAAAGCAACGGCGCCCCAAGAAGAATCCTGGCAACGACCTACTCTACCAGCGAAACGCCAGTACCATCGGCGCTGCGGGACTTAACTTCTCTGTTCAGAATGGGAAGAGGTGTGACCCCCGCGCTATGATCACCAGGAAGCTCGGTGCTGATCAAAAAAGATCAGCGACATGTCTGACATGATGTAAAGGTCACAGGCACTCCCGACGGCAGTCGGGATGCGAGGCGTGCGTGCCCCTATGATGGAATGTGCAAAATAGGGGTGTTAAGCCTTATGGGTAATTAGTACTGCTCGGCTAAAC
>CAYULG010000143.1:0-6752 GCA_964445365.1 uncultured Salinivenus sp.
CGGGCGTGTTCGGGGTCGTGGTCCGGCAGCATGCCGTGGCCGAGGTTGGCGATGTGGTGGTGCGGCCCGAAGCCCGCCAGCATGTGCTGCACTTCACGCTGGAGGGCGTCGGGGGGCGCGTACAGGGCACACGGGTCGAGGTTGCCCTGCAGGACGGCCCGGTCGCCCACCATGTCGTGGGCGGTCGCCGGATCCATCGTCCAGTCCAAGCTGAGGACGTCGTAGTCCGTGTCCGCGAGGTCGTCAATCCCGTAGTGGACGTTCTTGGCGAAGGCGACGATCGGTACGTCCGGGTGGGCGTCTTTGACCCGTGAGGCAATCTCGGCGAGGTACGGAAGGCAGAACGTGCGAAACGTTTCTGGGCCGTGCAGGCCCGCCCAGGAGTCGAAGACCTGAAGCATCTGCGCGCCCGCCTCCACCTGTCGAATCAAGTACTCGGACACCACGTCGGTGAGGCGCCGGAGGAGTGCCTTGCTGGCTTCGGGGTGCCGGTACAGCCAGGCGCGGGCGTGGCGATACGACTTGCTGCCGCCGCCCTCCACCATGTACGCCATCAGCGTCCAGGGCGCCCCCGAGAAGCCGATGAGGGGCACGCGCCCGTCCAGTTGCTTGCGCGTAACCGTCAACGCCTCGAAGACGTGCCCGAGGGCGTCGTCCACGTCCGGCTCCACGAGGCGCTCCATCTCTTCGGGCGTAGAGAGGGGCTGCGGAAAGGTCGGCCCCTGTCCCGATACCATCTCGACGGTGAGACCAAGCGCCTCCGGGACCACCATAATGTCGCAAAAGAGAATTGCCGCGTCCAGCGGAAAGCGCTCTACGGGCTGAATCGTGACCTCGGCCGCGAGCTCCGGCGTCTCCACAACCTCGAAAAAGTCGTGCTCCTCCCGCACCTGACGGTACTCGGGCAGGTAGCGCCCGGCCTGCCGCATCATCCAAACGGGGGTGCGGTCGGTCGTTTCGCCCCGTGCGGTGCGGAGAAGCAAGTCATTGTCCAACGGCGGAAAGGAAGACATTCGGGCGTAGAAACCAATCAGAAAACGGAGGATCGACCCAACGAAGGCTGGGGGAGCGCAGATCCGTCCGGCTCGCCTCATCCGTCGAGTTCATAGATGGCCCGAGCATTCTGCGTGGTGATGTCCTCCACCTCCCGAATGGGCACGTCCTTCACCCGCGCAAGGGTGTCGGCCACGTGTCGGACGAAGGCGGGCTCGTTGCGGTCGCCCCGGTTGGGCTCGGGGCTAAGATACGGGCTGTCCGTTTCGACGACAATGCGGTCGAGCGGCACGTCCTCGACGTAGCTGTCCACGTCACTGTTGGAGAAGGTCATGATGCCGCCCACGCCCACGTAGAAGCCGAGGGCCCAGGCGCGCTCGGCCACCTCGGGTGGATCAACGTAGCAGTGCAGGATGCCGCGCAACCGATCGGGATGATCGGTTCGCTCGTGCTCCTCCTCTAGGATCGTCAGGATGTCGTCGGTGGCCTCTCGGTTGTGAATGATGAGCGGGAGGTCGGCCTCGATGGCCAGGCGGATGTGGCGCCGAAAGAACGCCTGCTGCCGATCATCGAACGAGCGGTCCCAATAGTAATCGAGGCCGCTCTCCCCGACCGCCACAACCGACGGGTGGTTGCACCACTCCTTCACGGCGTCGAAGTCCTCGTCGGTCGCGTCCTCGGTCTCCGACGGGTGGAGGGCCGCCATCGCATAGAGGCCCTCGTGCGCCTCGCATAGATCGACAGCCTGTTGGATCGAAGGCACGTCGATGGCGGGCATAACAATGGATTCCACCCTGGCGTCGCGGGCCCGGGCAAGCACCGCATCCCGATCGTCGTCGAATTGGTCGAGGTAGAGGTGGGCGTGGGTGTCTACGAGCATACCGGTTTAGTCCGCGATCTGTGAGATGGATGTGGAAGGCGTGCACGGTGATGAGGACCCCGCCGGGCCCGACGATGCAGCGCGGGGCGAACGCCCACCCGGCGTTCAGAAACCGACGCCTCTGTGAACGGTAGGCGCACCCTGTGTTTTCCGCTCGAAAAAGCTGCGTGTCTCCGAACATCGCCCGAAAACCCGGAAGTGTAAATCAGTTCTGTTGATTTTCACCGATCCTGCTCGCTCCATGTCGTTCTCCGTGCTTCGATCGTGGACGCCCCTGGGCCTTGCACTCGGTCTTGTACTTGCGGGGACGCTCCCGGGTGTAGCCTCCTCTCCTCCCGACAGTCTCGATCGGGTCCGCGTTCGGCTCCATCACCAGTCGGACATCGCTGAGGTGGAGCTGACCGTGAAGAACGGTCCGCTCGCGGTCTACCCGCCCTCCGGCGGCGCCCCCGTCATGCGCCTGCAGACGGGGGAGACGATCGTGGCGGGCATCCGTCAGACCGACGTTTACGTGCAACGGCAGGACAACGGACTGTATGGCACCCGCCTGGACCTGCGCCCGACGGGCGAGAAGGCCAGCTGGTCCCTCTCGTCCGAACAGCTTGAGACTCGAACGTATACGGGCGAACTGCACTTGACCTCAGCCCCTGAGGTAGAGTCCGCGCTTCTAATGGTCAACGACGTGCCCCTCGAAGACTACGTCGCAAGCGTCGTGGCCGGCGAGTACGGCCTTGACGACCGCGAAGGGTCGAAGGCGATGGCGGTGGTGGCCCGCACCTACGGCCTCTTCGCCTCCGCCAAATTCGGCGGGGCCTACGATCAGGCCGACGGCACCGCGTCGCAGGTGTACGAGGGCATCGACGCCGTCACCGAACGGTCCCGCAGCGCCGCCCAGGCCACGACCGACCAAGTTCTCACCTACGACGGCAACCTGATTCAGTCGGTGTACTTCTCCTCCAGCGGCGGACACACCGCCAATAATGAGGACGTGTGGAAGGCCGACGAGGCCCTGCCGTACCTCCGCGGCCGGGACGACCCGTACGACGAGACCTCGCCCCACCATACGTGGTCCACCACCGTGGACCGTTCCTCTCTCCTCCAGGTCCTGACCCAGGATCAGGGCACGCTCGTTGAGGGCTTCGTGATTGAAGAGGAGGCCCCGCATGGCCGCGTGAAGACGGTCGAGATCCTGCAGTCCGACGACCGTACGACCATGCAGGCCAACGACTTTCGCCTCCTCGTGAACCGAACCCTGGACGTGAGCCTCAAGAGCACCTGGTTCGACGCCCGGCGGCAGGGCGACCAGTACGTGTTCGACGGACGCGGCTTCGGGCACGGGGTGGGCCTCAGCCAGTGGGGCGCCCACGCGATGGCCCAGCAGGGCAAGAGCTACCGCGAGATCCTACGGTTTTATTACACCGGAGTGGAAATCGAGTCGGTAGAGGACGTAGAGTTCGATCCAGTAACGGCGCCGGTCGCCACGTCGCCGCCCGCCCCCCAGGTCGACTCCTCCGGTCGTCGCATTGGGTGGTAGAGATTGCCGTTGCCTCGACTGATCTCTCGGAGGAGGGTTCGACATCGCTGAATCAACGCCTGTAGTATGCCTCACCTCGCCCGGCTCTTGCCCCTCCTCGCCCTCCTTCTGGTTCCGTGTTCTGCTCCGGCACAGTCGCCCGATACCACGACCATAGATACCTTCCGCGTCCAACTTCCCGAAGTAACCGTCGAGGCCGCCCGATCAACAATCACGAGCACCAACGCGCCGTTCGCCCTTACCGTCCGGGAGCGCTCCCCGGAAGAGGTCGCCCTCACCCCCGGCACGTCCCTCGACGAGGTCCTGCGTCCCCTCGCCGGCGTCTGGACCAACGATCGCCATCACTTTGCCCTCGGCGAGCGACTCAGCGTGCGGGGCGTGGGCTACCGGTCCAACTTCGGCGTCCGCGGCATTCAGGTGCTCTACAACGGCATTCCGCTCACCCTGCCCGACGGCCAAGCCTTTCTCGACGTGGTGGACCCGGCCGTAACGCGTCAGGTAGAATTGATCCGGTCGCCTGCGTCGGTCTTCTGGGGCAACGGCAGCGGAGGCGTTCTCTTCCTTTCCTCTCAGCCCCCTGCTTCGGCCCCGAGTGTGCGAGCCCGGGTCCAAGGAGGCAGCTTCGGCCAGTGGCAGGGCCTGCTGGAAGGCACCGGCACGGCCGGCGCCTGGGACCTGCACGGCTACGCCTCCGGAAATCGACAGGAGGGGTTTCGGGATCACAGTCAAGGGTATCGTCTTCGGGCCGGGCTGACGGCTTCGCGCCCCCTCGGCCCAGACACCGAGCTACGCCTGACCACGGCCGGGGACGCGCAGGATACCGAAAACCCCAGCAGCCTCACAAGCAATCAGTTTCGCAGCGACCCCTCTCAGGCTCGGCCCGCCTTCGAGAACGTCAACGCGGGCAAGCAAAGCGAGCAAGGCCAGGCCGGCGCGTTCCTAACCCACGACCTCGGGCCCGCCACGCTCTCCGGATCGGGGTACTACCTTTACCGGTCCCTCGAAAACCCGCTCTCCTTCGGCACGATCACGTACGATCGGCACAGCGGCGGCGGGCGGTTCACGCTTCGCCGGACGGAGGGGCGCATCGAGGGCGGCGTTGGGATCGACGGCGGTCTGCAATCCGATGACCGCGTGGAGTACGATTCCACCTCCGCGGACGGCGAGGCGGCCGGCGGTGTCAACCTCAATCAACTGGAAACCGTCGCCAGCGGCGCCGCCTTTGGGTACCTCCGGTTCAACGCGACCGACCGGCTCGCCCTCACGGGCGGGCTTCGGGTCGATCGACTCCAGTTTGAAGCCGACGATCGGCTCACTGCGGACGGGGACCAGTCCGGCTCGCGCACCTTTTCGGCGTGGAGCCCAACCCTCGGCGCCACCTTCGACCTGGGCGCAGCGCGCCTCTTCGCCCAGTACAGCACCGCCTTTGAGACCCCGACGGCCGCTGAGTTGTCCAATCGCCCCCGCGGGGGCGGCGGATTTAACCAACAGGTCGCGCCGCAGCGCACGCGTGGTTTTGAGGTGGGGACCCGTGGCACCCTTGCCGATGCCCGTCTCCGGTTCGACATCGCCTTCTTTCGCCTGGATGTGGACGACTTAATTTCTGCGTATGAAGCCCCCTCCGGGCGGGACGTCTACGACAACCTCGCCGCCAACACGCACGATGGCCTCGAGGCACGTCTTACCTGGCAGGCGACCCGTTCTCTGGAGGTGGCCGCACGGTACACGGGGAGCCGATTTGTCATCACGGACGTAGATACCACGCTCTCAGACCGGTCGCCCGAGACGATCGGCAACCGCGTGCCTGGAATTCCGTCCCGCCGCGTCTACCTCCACACAGAGATTGACCATCAGGGGTGGTGGGCCCGCCTCTCTGGGGAAGGGGTCTCCAGCTACTACACCGACAACGCCAACACCGCTGAGGCACCTCGGTACGTCCTCGTCGACCTCCGCCTTGGCCATCGCGGCATCGAGACCGGCGGCGTCACCCTCAAGCCGTTCGCCGCGGTGGACAACCTGCTCGACGAGCGGTACGCGAGCTCGGTGGTCGTTAATGCTTTCGGTGGCCGCTACTACGAGCCGGGCCCGGACCGCTCCTTCTCGCTCGGGGTCAACGTGGAGTGGTAGGCCACGGCGCCGTCACACGTCTACCCAGATCCGGTGTCCAGGACGCCAACCGCCCCGGGCCATTCGAGGGGTTGAGTGGGCCCAGCCCCCCTGCCCGTCGGCATCCAGCAGCAGAAGTCCGCCGGTGGCGCCCTCATCATCCGGATTCGTCACGGCGCGATGCATAAACGCCAGCCGCTCGCGAGCAATCGATTCGGGATGCGTGTCGTCGTCGAGGCTCATCACCGCGCGGTGGGACAGCACGACGGCGCTGATGGCCTCCCCCCAGCCCGTTGCCCCAGCGGCGCCGGCGTCGGTGGCGTAGAAGCCCGCCCCGGGCAAGGGTGAGTCACCCACACGGCCCGGCGGCTTGAAGGGCGTGCCCCCCGTTGAAGTCGCGGCGGCCAAACGACCGGTCTCGTCACGGGCAACACAGCCCACCGTGTCCGCCCCTGCGTCCGCCCCCGGGGCCCCAGGGAGAAACGAGGCGCTCGGGTGGTCCCGCTCCACCTGATCGCGGACCTCCTCGAAGCGCTGCCGCTCCCGCTCGCACACGAGGTGGTGGTTGTCGACGAGCTCCATCCCTTCCGCCGCCGCAAACGCCTCGGCCCCCTCTCCGGTCAGCATGCGGACCCGTCCGTCCCCGGCCTCCAGCAGACGACGCGCCACCTTCACGGGCTGCGGCAGGCGTTTTGTAGCGAGCACCGCCCCGTACCCCAGCGTCGATCCGTCCATCACCCCGGCGTCGAGCTCCGCCTCCCCCTCCTGGTTGAGCATGGCCCCCCGACCGGCGTCGAACGCACCGTCCGCCTCCAGCTTCGCAACGACCATCGTGACCACGTCCAGGGCCGCCGCTCCATCGAGCAAACGACGGCGCCCCCGATCTAGGGCCGCGCGGAGCCCCTCCCGGTGGGCATCGACACCCGCATCCGGAATGTCCCACGCCCCGCCGTGCGCCAGGAGCATCGGCCCGTCCCCGTCGAATCGACCGCTCCGAAGCATAAGCGACATGGAAGAAGTGCCCGCTGGTCAAAAACGAAACCCCTACAACCGACGATTTGCCAACGGCGCAAAGGCCCGAAGCGGAAAGAGCCGGTTCATTCGGTCCTCGACCAGCCGCTCGAAGGCCTCACGATTGGGGGGACTCACGGGTCGGGACGGCGGCAGCTCGATGGCGTAGGGATCCACGGGCTCGCCCCGCTTCCACAGCCGGTAGTCGAGGTGCGGCCCCGTCGAGCG
>CAYULG010000144.1:0-6681 GCA_964445365.1 uncultured Salinivenus sp.
ACTCCTTCATCCAGGAGCACGTGACGGGCATGCACATCGTTCAGCTCTTCAACCGAGAGGATGAGGAGATGGACCGGTTCGAGGGCATCAACGACGAGCACCGGGCCGCGCACCTCAAGACGATTTTCTACTACGCCATCTTCTGGCCGTCCATCGAGTTTATCTCGACGATTGCGCTGGCGGCGGTGCTGTGGTTCGGCGGCCTGCGGGCGATGGCGGGATCGGCCCTCACGCTGGGCGTGCTCGTCGCGTTCATCCAGTATGCGCGGCAGTTCTTCGAGCCGATCCGCGACCTCTCCAACCAGTACGACACCCTCCAGCGGGCGATGGCCGGGGCGGAGCGCATCTTCGGGCTTCTGGAGGAGGATCACCGCCTGCCGGAGCCGGACGACCCGGTCGAGCTGGGCGAGGTGGAGGGCCGCATCGAGTTCAAGAACGTGTGGTTTGCCTACGAGGACGACAATGAGGGCAATCCCGATTGGGTATTGAAGGACGTGTCGTTCACGGTGGCGCCGGGGGAGACGGCGGCGCTCGTAGGGGCGACGGGGGCGGGGAAGTCCACGGTGATGAATCTGCTGCTCCGCTTCTACGAGATCCAGCGCGGCCAAATCCTGGTGGACGGCGTGGATATCAGCGACTTTCGATTGCAGGATCTGCGCCGGCACATCGGCCTCGTGCTGCAGGATGTCTTCCTCTTCTCCGGCTCGGTGCGGCGCAATCTTACGCTCAACGATCCGTCGGTTGAGGAGGACACGATGCGGCGGGCCGCGGAGGTCGTGCAGGCCGATCAGTTCATCGAGCGGCTGCCGGACGGCTACGAGCAGGACGTGAAGGAGCGCGGCTCCTCGCTCTCGCACGGGCAGCGGCAGTTGCTGGCGTTCGTGCGGGCGCTCCTCTACAGCCCGGACGTGATGGTGCTCGACGAGGCCACCTCCAGCGTCGACACGGAGACGGAGGCCCTCATCCAGCAGGCTGTGGAGCGGCTCACGGAGGGCCGCACGACGCTCGCCATCGCCCACCGCCTCTCCACGATCCAGGACGCGGACACGATCCTGGTCATGCACAAGGGCGAGATCCGCGAGCGCGGCACGCACCAGGAGCTCCTGGCGCTCGATGGCCTCTACCGCAAGCTCTACGACCTACAGTACGCCGATCAGTCTCAGCGGTTGTCGGGGCCGCCGTCTGGGGACGGGGAGCCCCCCGATCCGGGCGTGCGGGCGTAAGTCGAGCGTGGGGGAATGGGGGCGTGGGGGAAAGGGAGAATGGGAGAAGAGGGAATGGGGAGTGCGAGAAAAAGGGACGTGATGCCTCGGATGGGGGCGCTCAGTCCGTCGAATACGTCCTGAGAGGAAAGCGGGGTTCTGGGCTTGCGCCCTTTTTCAGCCAGTCGAGGCGGTTGACCAATCCCCCACGGCAATCGCATCTTACCCTCACCAACGCCTTTGTCCTCAATTGAGGCAGTACGACCGTGCGCTCCACTCCCACTCTCCCGTTCTCCCGCGCTTCCCCGGCAGTATTGTCCATCGGAGGCAGTTGAGCCACCCGTCCTCAACAGAGATCTTTAACGTGCGATCGCCCTGACCAATCCCCGCTCTGCTGGCAATTTGATAGGAAGACCCGTAAGGCACAGAGTACGGCTCGACTCTCCAGGTTGTACTTCCTACCATAATGTGTAGTGGGTAACGAGATGATCACACTCTAGTCGTAACGATTTCCCCCCGTACGATACACGAGCGTGGTCCTGTGATTGCCCTCCCACACGGCCCTTTCCCCCTTCGCGTTCGTTTCGCAAAGCGCCTTCCTCTGCCATCGAGACGCCCGGCAACCAGACGGCCATTCTGTTCTTCAGCCACCGCCCGGGACGGGAGTGGCAGAACAAGTGGTTCGTGCGGCGGGACTATGCGAAGAATCGGCAGGTGGCCGAGGCGTTCTACCAGCACGCCCGGCGGGCGGTGGCGGGCAGCGATCTGCCCGTCCTCGAAGTCAACGGCCCGCAGCAGCGCGGGGACGACTTTGGCACGCGCCTCGCCAACGCGTTTGCCGACGCGTTTGCGCAAGGGTACGAGCGTGTCATTGCCGTAGGAAGCGACTGCCCGCGCCTGCACGAGGTGGATTGGGAAGCCGTGACGGCGCGGCTCGACGAGGGCGCCCCGGTGCTGGGGCCAACGCCGGACCGGGACGGCACCTACCTGATTGGGCTGCGCCGCTCGCAGTTCGACAGCGCCGCCTTTGCAGCGCTCCCGTGGAAATCCCCGGCTCTGTTTGCGGCGCTCGCCGATCACCTGGCCGAGCGGACCGGGGGGGCTCCGGCCCTGCTCCCCGCCCGAGACGACGTGAACGGGCACGGCGAGCTCGTTGCGCTAATGCGATCGTGCACGCTCCCTCCAGCAACCCTCCTCGAAGCCCTTCGATCGGTGCTCGGGCCCGCCGGGCACGGGTCGCACGCCGAGCCGCGAACCACGAAGGTCCACTTCTCCGGACGACGATCGCGCGCCCCTCCGTCTCGCCCGAGGAGCACTCGCGTGTCGGCTTGATCCCCACCGGCGGGGCGTCCGCTCGTGTGCCATCAGGTCGTCTCGTTCATACGGCAGGGGACCTCTCCCTCATTCGAACGAGGCCGGCACGATCGTCGAGTGCTCGTCCTTTCTCTCAGGTCCGCCCCCCGTTCGCTTGAACGGAGCGGTCCTGTTCGGTCCTTCGTTCGTCTGATTCCCCCTCCCAGGGAAGGCCGTGTGCCTTCTGTGTCCCTGTCCGTCTCGTGAGGACCTTGTCTCCGGGATGAGAGTGGGTGTCCTCGCCGTGTCTGCGCCGTGTCGAGGACCGTCGCCTGAAGGAGGGGCGCATCCGAAATCCAATTGTCCACCATGCGTATCGCTACGACCGCTCGTCCTTTTTTCCTCCGAAACCTCCTTATCGCCCTTCTTCTCATCGGTGCTGCGTTCGGGCTAACCGGCCTGTCCACCGTCCACGCGCAGGCCGGGCTCGAGGTGAGCACGGTGAACGTTGAAACCAATAGCATCGTCTCCGACGTGACCGTTCACGTCGTCAATGACGACATCGGCTACGCCGACCGGCGCACGACCGACGATCGGGGCCGGGCCGAGTGGCGAGGGCTCTCCACGTCCGGCAGCTACACCGTCTTCGTCGAAGAGAACGACCGCTTCTATGAGGCTCGCGCCGCGGACGTCGAGCTCCGATCGAACTTCACGCGGAGCGTGACGCTGCTGCTCACGCCCATCGCCGAGGTTGAGCTCGACGAGGTGGTCGTGGAGGGGGCACGCGGCGTGGCCGAAGTGAATCAGGTCAACGCCGAGGTCTCCTCCAGCCTCTCGGCCCAGTCGCTCGAAGACATTCCGGTGGAGGGGCGCAACTTCACGCAGTCGCTCTACCGCCTGCCCAACGTGACTCCCTCGACCGGGTTCTTCCCCGAAGCGCCCAACGTGAGCATCAACGGGGCCAACGGCCTCTACACGAATTACCTGATCGACGGGATGGACAACAACGAGCAGTTCCTCGGCGGGCCGCAGTTCGAGGTGCCCACGGGCATGGTGAAGGACGTGACCGTGCTCACCAGCACCTACTCCGCCGAGTACGGGCGCACGGGAAACGGCATCTTCAACGTGACCACGAAGTCCGGGAGCAACGACTGGACGGGGGAGGCTTTTTACCTGACCCGTCCCGGCCAGCCGATTGATGGGCAGTTCGGTAGCGACACGCCCACACAGCGCGACCTGTCGGGCAACACCGTCAAAAGCGGCTTTCAGCGCCATCAGGGAGGGGTTGCGGTCGGCGGTCCCATCGTGCAGGACCAGACGTTCTTCTTCGTAGACCTGGAGCACACGGCCGACTGGAAAGACAACCGCCTGAGTGCCCCCGGCGTAGACCCCCAGACAATTCAGGGGCAAAACCAGTTCACGTACCTCTCCGGTCGGCTCGACCACCGATGGAATGATCAGTGGCGCTCCACCGTGCGCTTCAACGGCAACCGCGTCCGGATTGACCGACAGGGCGGGGGCCTGACCGGGGGCGTCACGTTCGCCAGCGCGGGCAACACGCAGCGGCGCGACGGCGTGCATGCGGCGGTGCAGACCACGTATGCCGCCCAGGGGCTCACCTATGAGGGCAACCTGCAGTACAGCTGGTTCAACTGGGACTACGCGAACCCGGCCAATCCAAACAGTTCACGGGTGACGGTGCGGGATGCCAGTGGAAGCGACATTGCCTATCTGGGACATCCCGGCTACCAGTTCGACAGCGCGGAAAATACGATTCAACTCCAGCAGAAGCTGACGTACCAGCTTGGCAGTCACACCCTGAAGGCGGGGGTCGACGTTCTCACGTCCGACCATCGCCTGGCAGGGGGAGGGAATCCGAACGGAAACTATATTGTCCAGCTCGACTCCGCGCAGACGGACGCCTTCGCCGACGCGCCCCTGTCTCCCTCGCTGACGCCCTCGGAGCTGCCGGACGCGCTGGGGGGGAGCCCTCAGGCCCTCAATGTGACCAACTACGCCGTGGAGCTGCGGCCTTCGACCTTCGGGCGACGACAGAATTTGGTGGGGCTCTACGTCGAGGATCAGTTTGCCCCGCTGCCCGATCTGACGGTGACGGCGGGCCTGCGCTACGACTACGACAGCCTCACGAAGGGGGGCGGCGGGGCCGAGGAGGCCGACTACAACAACCTCGCCCCGCGTCTCAGCCTCAACTACGCGATCGACGAGCGCACGACACTGCGCGGCGGCTACGGCATCTTCTACGACAAAATCGTCTACTCCGTGGTCAGCGATGCGCTGGAGCAGAACGCGGTCAATCCCGCCTACCAGGACCAGATCCGGGCACTCGTGGATCAGGGCATGCTTCCGGGCGACACGGACGTAGACGAGGTCACGTTCGAGGGGACCCGTACTGCCAGCCCGCCGCAGACACCAGGCTACCGGCAGGGTCCTGAGCCGTCGGATCTAAGTCGGGATCAGATTCAGGCATCATTCAGCAACGAGCGCCGCATTCTGAACCCGAACGGCTACGAGAACCCGCAGACGCATCAGTTTTCGGTGGGCATCCAGCGGCAGTTCGGCGATGACCTGCTGGCGTACGTTGACCTGATCCACACTCGCTCGTACGATCTCTTTCGCCTCCGCGACCTGAACGCGCCCAATCCCGAGGACATCTCCGCCCGGGAGCTCGCCGTGAACCGTGCCGAAACCCTTCCGCGCTCGCAATTCGAGGCCGACAAGACCCGGCCGATTGATCTCTTTGAGCGCACCGCCGATGGCTCAATTCGGTTCGAGGACGGCGCGCCCGTGTACAAAGAGGGTGTGGCCCGCAGCATCGTGATGACGGAGACGGAGGGCGAGGCCCGCTACTGGGCGGCCAACGTCAATCTCGTGAAGGATCGAGGGGACAACTGGTATTCGGGCCGCCTCAGCTATACGCTCTCGCGCCTCCGCAACAACACCGACGACATCAACTTTCGGGCCGAGACGGCCAATCAGTACGGCGACGAGTGGGGCCCTTCGGTGAACGACCGCACCCACGTAATCAGTGCCCTCGGCACGGTGTACCCCACCGATCGACTCCGCGTAACGCTGGCGAGCCTCATCCAAAGCGGGCAGCCCATCAACTGGGTGCCGGACACTGAGGTCTTTGGCACGCGCGACCTGAACGGGGACGGCCGCGAGTACGGCGCGCAGTACGTGGGCAACAGCGACCGCTGGCCGGGGGCGGAGCGCAACAGCGGGCGCCTGCCGTGGTCGTACCGGTTCGACCTGAGTGCGCAGTACGCCTGGCCGATCGCGGGGGGACGCCTCGTGGCCCGGGCCGACGTGTTCAACGTCCTCAACACGAAGACCCTGAGCGGGTACGCCAACAGCGCCACCCAGAGCAATCAGATTCAGGTGGGCCCGCCCGGCTCCGACATTGAGGAGAAGAATTTGGGGCCTCCGCGCCAGTTCCAGTTCGGCGTGCGGTATGAGTTTTAGCGGTATGCGTTGGGTGTTGAGGATTGTGCGTTGTATGTTGCTTGCCGTTGGAAATTGTGATTCGACGGTCCCACGTTCGCAGACGGACTCAAACGCCGAGCGCCTACCCCTCAACCCTTAACGAGATGTCTTCAGTCGCCGCCATCCTCGGAAGCGCCTTTTCAGAATCTCTCCCCGGAGAGTTGAATCTGGAGCCGGAGACGATCGAGACCGAGTGGGGCGAGCAGACGCTCCACCGCGTTCCGGACACGGACCGTCCGGCCTACGTCCTTTTCCGTCACGACCTGCCGCACCGCCTGCTGCCCAACCAGATCGACTACCGGGCGCAGGCCGCGGCACTGCAGGCCGTCGGCTGCGGCGCGCTCCTCGTGACGAGTTCGGTGGGCGTGCTCGACAGTAGCGTGCCGCTCTACCGCTCCCTCCTGGTCGAGGATCTCATCATGCTCGACAACCGCCTGCCGGACGGCACGGCCTGCACCATGTTCACCGATCCCGAAAGCGTTCGGGACGACCATGGGCACCTCGTCCTGAACGACGGCCTGTTTGCGACCGATCTCACCGAGCAGGTGCGCGACCTGGCCGGGAAGGTGCGCGCGTCGGTGGCCGACGACGTGACGTTTGCCTACGTGCAGGGGCCCCGCTCCAAGACCGCCGCCGAGAACCGGGTGTGGCCGCGGCTCGGGGCGCAGGTCAACTCGATGAC
>CAYULG010000145.1:0-6577 GCA_964445365.1 uncultured Salinivenus sp.
ATGGAGGTGAGGGCCAGCAGCATGACCACGCCCACGCTCACGTCGGCCACCACCACGCCCTCGGCGAACGGGATCAGCGCCGCCGTGGTCATGGCGATCACCACCATGAGGACCGGCGCCATCGCGTGGATGAACGTGTTGGACTGGGCCGGCCGTACGTCCTCCTTCAGCATGAACTTAAACACGTCGGCAAACGGCTGAAAGAGGCCGAGCGGGCCCACGCGGTTGGGCCCGGGGCGGTTCTGCATAAACGCGGACACGCGCCGCTCTGCGTACACCAGCAGGGACGCGGAGAGCAGCATCGCGTTGATGACCAGGAAGGCGACGAGGGCGGTCAGGTACAGCGGAAGATCCATGTCCGCACGGTCGGGTGAACGGAAGCACGTGAGGGCGGAGCGCACGCCGGAGGCACGTACGCTGCCCAGCGTTCCAACGTAGCCCCTGCCGGGCACGGGCGCAACATCCGCCCCGTGCTCCGACGAAGAGTCGCTCGGCTACGCGCTGTTTTTGGCGAGGATTCACCGGGCGGGCTCCTGTCTGCAGTCGGCGGTCGGGAGGCAACCCATGGGGCGGGTCGGGGACGTACTGTTGCGTGGCCGTCCGGGAATCAGTGTTGCGCCAGCGTGTCCGGGACCTGATCGGGAACCGTCCAGAGGTAGATCGTACTGTCTCCGATCTTTTCGACGCGGTCCGGTGTCCAGGTGCCCATGTCGAAGTCGTGCGAGACCACGCGGTCGCCGGGGTCGAGCTGAAGGAGGAGCTTGGGACGGAGCCGCAGGTTGAGCTCGGGCTCGAGGTACAGCGTCACGACCGTGGCCTGGCGCAGGTCGGTCTCGAAGAGGTCGCCCTGCCGGAACGTGACCCGATCCGCAACCCCGGCCAGTTCCGCCTGGGACCGGGCGCGGCGCACGAGTTGGGGATCAAGTTCGACGCCGACGCCCCGGGCCCCGAACTGCTGGGCGGCGGTAATCACGAACCGCCCGTCGCCGCTCCCCAGGTCGTAGATCACGTCGTCCTCGGAGACGTCGGCCATCTCGAGCATGCGCTCGACCACGCGCTGGGGCGTGGTCACGTACGGCACGTCCTTCTCCGCCGCGAGGGAGTCGAGCGGGGGGGCGGCGGAGGCCGCCGAGTCGGTGTCCTGCTCCTGGGCACAGCCGAGCAATGGGCTCAGGAGCACGAACGCAAGGCCCCACGTCAGCAGATCGAGGAGCCAGCGGCGGAGGCACATGGAAAAGGGAAACGAACAGAGAGACCAACGGATGAGGCCTTTATGTTGCAGAGGCGCTACAGTTTGACAAGCGCGGAGGTCACTCGTCCCCGAAGATGGAGGCTGCCGGGGAGCCCCCCGTCTCGGTGTCGCCGGGGAGGTCGGGGAGGAGGTTGATCGCTCGGAGCAATCCGGCGAGGTTCCAGAGGTGCACGGCCCGAGTGATCTGCTCGTCGCGGACGATGAACAGCCCTGTGCCGCTGACGTCCACTGATTGGTGGGTGGGTGGAATGTGGAGAAAGGAGCCCTCGTGCACGGCCTCCATCCGCCAGTAGACGGCCACGTGCGGCGGGTCGGACAGGCACTGCTGCACCGAGAACGTCGGAGAAAAAGCGTTCAGGCCGGTCTCGATGTTGGCGCGGGCCGCCTCACGCCCCTCGGTCGTGGCCGATCGGGTGGCGTCGAGGCCCTGGTAGCTGGGGGCCAACTGTGCGGCGGCGCGGTCGGCTTCGTGGGCGTTGAGGGCGTCGAACAGGGCGAAAATGACAGCGGTGAGATCGTCGGTCGGCATGGCGGGAGAGACCGGTTCGAGGACCGTGCATCGCACAGGATACGCGATCCTGCCCGCCAGGCACCAGGGCAATCGGTGGCCGTCCGGTGTTCAGGAGTGCAACGATGACGAAACGCCCGGTACGGGCCAGGGCGAAGCTACGTTGTGCCGACCTCCTCGTCCCACAGCATCTCCGTCACGCGGTCGAGCCCCCGGTTGAGGTGGCGGCGGAAGGTACTGAAGGGCACGCTGAGCTGCTCGGCGGCCTTTTCCTGCGTGGGTGCGGGCTGCAGATAGGTGCGGTGGACGGCGCGGTAGTACTTCTCGTCGCGCGGGTCGGCCGAGAGGCGCTCGGCCGTCTCTTCGAGCAGGGTGCAGAGGGCGTCGATGCGCTCGGGGGCGTCGGCGTCGCGGCCCACTGCGCCGGTGACGACGCGGGAGTAGAGGAGGGGATTGTCGTGGAGTTGGACGGGGCGGTGCAGGGCCTTGAACGCCTCGCGCAGCGCGTCCGCGAAGTCCGAGCGGCTGAGGACGATCACGCGGTCTTCGTCGTCGGGCGCGGCGTCCGGAGACGAGTCGAAGCCGCGGTCGGCCAGGAGGTCCAGCCACTGGGCTGGGGGCAGGGCACGCCAGTCGTGACCATACGTGGCGTAGGTGTGCGGTCCCATCTCAAAATCGCGATCTCCCAGCCGCTCCATGTCCGCGTAGGCAAAGAGGGATTCCCACGTGTCCGGGTCGCGGCAGACGAGGAATGTATAGGCGAGGTTAGGGGTCTGGAGGTAGTGCCGCACCTGCCGGATGAAGACGAGGCTCTGGGCCGGCGAGACGGCCTGATAGGTGTCCCGCGCCATCCAGAAGCGAAACATCGACGCCCGCTCGTCGGGGCGGAGGGGCGCATAGGCCTCCAGGTGGGCCCAGGCCGCCTGGACGGCCGGGTCTGCGCTTCGGTCCGCCTTCGTGGTTGCGTCTAGGGCCAGCGTGAGCATAAACCCTGCCGGACCGCCGTCGGCGTCGCGGTAGACGCGGACCCTCTCCGGTTGACGGTCGAACCAGTGCTCGGCAATCTCGGCCGACGCGGCACCCTCGTGTTTCTCCACCATCTCGAGGAGGACGGCCCAGTCCTCGTCCCGGGCGATGTCCTCAATCAGACCTTGAGCCTCGCCCCACTGCGACTGTAGGCGGTCGTAGAAGGGCTGGATGAGGGGGTGGTCGCGCAGGAGGAAGGTGAGGTCCGACAGTGCGTCGGGGACGGCCCGGGTGGGGGCGTCCTTAAGGCGGTCGGTGTAGAACTGGCGGGCCCGCTCGTGGAGGGTGTCGTGCCAGTCGGGATTGCGCCAGCGGAGATCGGCGGCGAGGGCCTCGCGGGCCAGGTCGTGCAGCACCACGCCCCGCTCGCCGGGCCGGACGAAGGAGAGGCCGCGCAGCCACTCGAAGAGATCGTGGGCGTCCGGCATATCGAGCACGGCGCGCAGCACCGCCTCCGTGGTGTAGCGCACGAGCGCCGCCGCCTCCAGGGCGGCGCGGTGGGCGGGGCCGGGCACTTTTTGCACGAACTGCTCCAGCAGCGTCTTCACTACGTCGGGCGCCTCCTCGGGCTCGAACGTGTCGTCGTCGCGCTGGTCCATGAGGTCGGCCACGAGCGCGGTGGCCAGCGGATGGCCGTGGGTGAAGTCGAGGATGCGTTCGTGCTGGTCGGCGGGGACATCGCGGCGGCGGAGGAGCGCCTGTCCCGCGTCCCGGTCGAGATTGCGAAGGGGGATCGTCTCCACGAGGGCCTGCCAGGGCTCGGTGCGCCAGGCGGGCCCCGGTTCGTCTCGCCCGGCCATCACAACGAGGACCTGATCGGGGAGGTTGGGCAGGAACTGGGTGCGCAGCCAGTCGTCGAGGGCCGCGATGCTCTCGGTGGTGTCGAGGAGAAGGACCGTCCGCTCGTCCTGATCGGCGAGAATTGACAGTGCCGGTTCGCCGGGGGCTCCGTCGAGGGCCCGGCGGAGGGCCGTCCGGAAGTCGTCGGGGGTCGGGTCCACGTTCTGGGTGTCGAGGTAGTGGACGGGCACGTCGTTCGCGTCGGCGCACCGGGCAAAGGCCTGCAGGAGTTCCGTTTTTCCCACGCCCCCTGGCCCAAAGACGCGTAGTACGTGGAAGGGAAGCGTCTCGGCCGTGAGGGCGGCCTGAAACCGCTCCACCTCCGCGTCCCGCCCTACGAAGAGGTGGCTCCGCGCCGCTTCTAAGTGATCGCCAATGGAAGACATGACACCGGAAACGAAGAAGAGAAGAGCCACGCGGGTGTCGCCAAAAACACGTTGTCGGCTCCTCAGGTTGCTCTGACGGCCCGAGTTACACGAACGTCACGCTCCTGAACACCGATTGGACACCGTCTAGTCTGGTGGGTGGGCACTCTGCGCCGATAGACTGGGCAGTGAAGAGACACACTCTCCCACACAAATTCAGAACGTCAACCATGACCACCCCCAATTTTCTGATTCGCCTCCTTCCCGTTTTTCTCCTACTGGCCGGTCCGTTGCTCCTTGCGGGGTGCGACAACAGCGGCTCGAACGGCCCCGACACGACGACCTACACCGCCGACCTGGGCGCGCTGAACAGCTCCGGGGTGAGCGGCACGGCCACGGTGACCATCGAAGGTGACCAGATGATGGTCACCGTCGACGCTGAGGGCACGGTGGCCGAGCAGGTCCATCCCCAGCACATTCACGGATTGACGGACGGCACCGCCTCGTCCTGTCCCACCATGGACGCGGACAGTGACGGCAACGGCCGCATCTCGGTCAGCGAGGGCGCGCCGGCCTACGGCGGCATCCTCGTTCCGCTCGACGGCAGCCTCGACGCGGCGGAGGGTGTGGGTGACCTCGAAACGTTCCCCGTAGCTGAAGCCAATGGGGCGTACACCTACGACGGGTCCATAGCGATGGCCGACCTGGCGGTCAACGACGACCGGTCGTTCGACGACCTGAGCCTGAAGAATCACGCGATCGTCGTGCACGGAGCGATGGTAAACGGGGAGTACAAAGCCACACTGCCCGTGGCGTGCGGGACCCTCCCCCTCGACGAATAACTCGTCGCCGGGCTCCTACAGAGATGTACTCGTCCCCAGGGCACCTCGTGTTCAAATTCTTCGACGATTTCCGAGGAGGCGAACACGACAGGGTGCTGAGGGGCATAATACCTTGTCCTCCATTTATCTGTACAATCCGCCCTGCTCATCCATGTCTTCTTCCCTTGCCGATGACGTTCAGCACACCGCGGCCGAGGCATACAGCACCGTGCCGAATCTCCTCAAAGAGACCAATCAGTACACCGGCATCGCGGGCGCCGTCTACCTCGCCGCCGACGCGGCGCTGATGAACGGAAATCTCCGCCCGCGCGAGCAGCAGGCCGTCCTGCTCACAATGGCCCGCTACCACGACAGCCGCTACGACGCCGTCGTCCACGCCCGGATGGCCCTGGACGCCGGGCTGTCCCCGGACACCATCGACCGGCTCCTAGCCGGCGACCCGGTGCCCGACGACCGCCTCCAGGCCCTCGTGGACGCGACGCTTCGCTCCTGCGAGGAGCGCGGCTGGCTCGACGCCGAGATCCTGCGCGACTTGCAGCGGCGGGGCGTGAGCCGCGGCGACCTGTACGAGATTTTCGCCTTCATCGGCCTCAAGACATTCTCCGGCTTCACGGCCCACCTGGCCGACCCCGAGCTCGATGGGCCGCTGACCGACGTTGAGGAGGCCCTCGACCACGTGCCCGATGAGCCCGACTCCATCGAGCGCCAGCGCCTCTTCATGGGGTAAGCTGTCGAAGGTGGAGGCCCTCTTTCCAGGCGAAGGGCTCTTCTGCACGTTGCTCGCGGCGTGCCTGCTAGGTGTGGGGGAGAGGGAGAGCGGGAGTGACGGCGGAGTCTACTTCAGAGGCCCTGCTGACGTGCCGCAATGAGCAACTGGCCCTGGACGGTTATCCCAATCCGACTCAGATCTTCGAATTTTTGAATCCGCTACTGATGCCAACCCACCCGACGAAAGACCCATCGACCGATGCCACCGAAGAAGTCCGGGACATGGCGAAGGACTTCTACGGCGGCTTTGTGCCCAATCAGATCGACGTCCTCAACGAACACAGTCCGGCGGCCGCCCGCATGTATATTGCGACCATGGACCTGGTAGAGCAGGGCGAGCTGGCCGACCCCGAGCGGGAGGCGGTGATCCTTGCCATCTCCCGCTACAACGACTGCCACTACTGCACTCGCACCCACGCCTTCCTGGGACGGGAGGCCGGGCTCTCGCAGGAGGCCATCCAGGCCATTCACAAAGGCGGCCTGCCCGACGACGACCGCCTGAAGGCCCTCGTCCAGGCCACCCGCCGCCTCCTCGACAAGCGCGGTTGGCTCGACGAGGACGACCTCTCAAGCCTGCAGTGGGAGGGGATCGGCAAAACCGAGCTCTACGAGATTAACACCCTGATCGGCCTCAAGATCTTCAGTAACTACGTCAACCACGTGGCCCAGACGGCGGTCGATTCGGTCGTCCAAGAACACCCCGACATTCAGGAGATGTGGCCGGTGCTGGGGACGATGGACTGGTGACGGAGCTGACTGAAGGCGTCGCCCGGGACGGACGAGTTGGGAGCATCCTCGGTCATCGCGAGAGGGGAGACATGGAGCGGAGTGCGGACGGACAATTCGTCGGGGACGGCGTCGTCGCTAACGCCCCCTCACAAACTGACATCAGTCTCCGAAACGCAGCACCCTTTTTCAACTGTTTCCGAAAATGAGGGACCCATCCGGCTCAGAACCCGGACCCGGGGCGATGCGC
>CAYULG010000146.1:0-6548 GCA_964445365.1 uncultured Salinivenus sp.
ATCGGGTTCAACCATGATCAGGCGCCGTCCCGCCGGGCGGCCTGGCAGGCGCTGCTGGTGACGAAGGCGGGGGGGCTGGCGCTCCTCGTTGGCTTTTTGCTGATGGAGCAGGTAACCGGCACGCTGCAGATCTCGGCGATCCTGACGACGGGGGACGCCATCCGGGAGCACGCGCTCTACGTCCCGATCGTCATTCTCGTACTTGCTGGGGCCTTCACCAAGTCGGCTCAGTTTCCGTTTTACTTCTGGCTGCCCAATGCCATGGAGGCGCCCACACCGGTTAGTGCATACCTGCACTCGGCCACCATGGTCAAGGCCGGGATCTATGCCCTGGCTCGGTTTCATCCTGTATTGTCGGGAACGGGGTTTTGGATGTGGACGGTCGGGGGGATCGGGGCATTCACTATGGTGGTGAGTGCCTGGCTGGCCCTGCAGTATACGGACATGAAGACCATCCTGGCCTACACGACGATCATGGCCCTTGGGCTGCTCACGATGCTTTTGGGCCTCGGCACCGAGACGGCCGTCACGGCCTGTCTCGTGTTCGTGCTCGTCCACGCCTTCTACAAGGCGGGGCTGTTTATGGTGGCTGGAACCGTGGACCATGAACTGCACCTGCGGGACGTGACGCGTCTTCGGGGGCTCCGGAAGCGGATGCCCGTTACAATGGTCGCGGCCGGGGTGCTGGCGCTCTCGATGGCCGGCCTTCCGCCCCTCTTCGGCTTTGTTGGAAAAGAGCTCATCTATGAAGCCACCCTGCACTTTGGTCCGGCGGTTGCTGCGGTCACGACGGCATCGGTCCTCGCGAACATTGCGCTGGTGGCGGGGGCGGGACTCATTGCGGTCCGACCCTTCTTCGGCGCCCTCAACGAGATGACACAGGACGCGCACCGGGCCGAGGTGGGCCTTTGGTTCGGGCCGGTCGTCCTTGCGGTTCTGAGCGCCGGGCTGGGTGTCGCTCCGTGGGTCCTTGACGAAGCAGTCCTGGGCCCGTCGGCGAGTGCCTTGCTCGGGACGCCAGTGTCTCCGCACCTGGCCCTCTGGCACGGCGTGAATGTGCCATTTGGGCTCAGCGTGATCACCGTCGCCGCGGGCGTGGGGACGTATCTGGTCTGGACCCGAATTCACACCAGCGCCCCGGGGCGCGCCTTCGAGCGATGGCTCGGGACCGGCCTGGACAATGGCTACGACCACGTCGTGGACGGCCTCATGGCATTCGGCGCCTGGCAAACCCGCGTGCTTCAGAACGGGCGACTCCGAAACTACATCGCAACCATTCTGGTCACCCTCGTCGGCCTCGTAGCCTATGCCGCCGTGTCCGTAGAAACCCTGGCGTGGTCACCATCGGTGACCGGTATCGCCGTCCACGAATGGATTTTGGCAATCCTGGTGGTGGGGGGCGCCCTCGCGACACTGTTCTTTCGCTCGCGCATCGCAATCGTCATTTCGTTGGGGGTGTCTGGGTTTAGCATTGCGCTGCTGTACCTCGCGTACAGTGCACCGGACCTCGCCATGACGCAGTTCCTGATTGAGACGCTCACCGTCATTCTCTTTGTGCTGGTCCTCGTGGCGCTGCCGACGGTCGACGAATCGGCGTCGATGGGGGCGGCTGTCCGAGACGGCACCTTAGCGGTGGCGGTGGGCGGAACGGTGACGGCCCTGATTCTGGCGATCCTGCACGCGCCGTTCAAAAATCCAATGGGGGAGTTCTACGCCCAGAACAGCTACGTTGAGGCCGTTGGCCGGAATATCGTGAACACGATATTGGTCGACTTTCGGGCACTAGATACCCTCGGAGAGATTACGGTGCTTCTGATCGCCGGCTTCGGCATCTATGTTCTCCTTCGACTCGGGCGGGCCTCTACGCCCGAAGAGCTGGGGGGAGGGGACGACGAGGAGCAAGAGACCGTCGCGTCGAGCCCGGTCGACTCCACTGTATCCGCCACTGAGACGACAGAACAGGTCCCATGAGGCGTTCCGAGATTCTACGCACGGCTGCCCGGCTGCTCGTGCCCCTCATTTTGCTGTTTTCGGTGTTCCTGCTGCTTCGGGGCCACAACGAGTCTGGGGGGGGCTTTATCGGGGGATTGGTGGCCGGCATCTCCTTCGCGCTGTACGCCATGACCTACGGCACTCGGGCCTCGCGGCGCGCACTCCGCGTCACCCCGAGTACGCTGCTGGCCGGAGGGCTGGGCGTGGCGCTCCTCAGCGCCATGCTCCCGCTTCTGGGGGGCGGCACGCTTCTGCAGGGTCTCTGGGCCACGTTGCCCCTGAAGATTAAGGTCGGAACGCCGATCTTGTTTGACGTAGGGGTTTACTTGCTCGTGATCGGCATCACCCTGATGATCGTTTACGAACTAGATGAGATTGGGGTCGGCCTTTTTCCGAGGGAGGATGCCCGGACGACCGATCCCGTGCCGGGGGATGGCGTGGACCCGGAACACCCCAGTTAGAGAGCGCTCGTTCGCTTCGTCGTACTGACCTGTTTGCCCCATGGAGACGCTGTTTGCCTTTGTTATCGGCGGATTGGTAGCCGTGTCCATCTACCTGCTGATGCGGCGCGACCTGGTTCGAAAGGTGATCGGGGTCGTCATCTTGTCGAACGCAGTCAACCTTACCCTCTTCACCCTCGGTCGCGTCACGCGCGGCGTGTCTCCCCTCATCGCGGACAGTGCCAAGTATCCGCCCACGGGAAGTGCGAACCCGCTCTCGCAAGCGCTCATTCTTACGGCCATCGTCATTGGGTTTGGGATGCTCTCCTTTTCCCTCGTTCTGCTCTACCGGACCAATCGCACGAGGCGAACCGTGGACGCGGAACGGTTTCTGGACGAGGGGCCGGACCCGGGTACGCCCGATGCTTGAATAGAGAACGCTCTGGGCGTCGCTATTTCCTAGACTCTGATTTCGTGCTGCATGGACTCGCATACGCTGCTCATTCTGCCGCTCCTGATTCCGTTCGTCGTAGCGGTGGTCACACTGCTGCTGTGGGAGCGCCCGGCGGTTCAGAAGTGGATCAATCTGACCGGAATGATCGGCATTCTGGCCGTGACGGTTGCCCTTCTCCGTCGGGTGGGTGCAGAAGGCATTCAGTCGAGCGGCATGGGCGGCTGGCCTCCCCCCTTCGGCATCATGCTGGTGGCCGACCACCTGAGTGTCATTATGCTCATCGTCTCCGCCATCATCGGGGTGGCCGTGTCCGTCTACGCCATTCCCAACGTTGACGCCAAGCGCGTGAACTTCGGATTCTATCCCTTCATGAACCTCCTGATGGTGGGGATCAATGGGGCCTTCCTGACGGGGGATCTATTCAATCTGTACGTGTGGTTCGAGGTGATGCTAATCTCCTCGTTCGTGCTCATCGTCTTGGGCAACACGGAGGAGCAACTTGCGGGCGGCATCAAGTACGTGGTGATCAACCTCGTCTCCTCGCTGCTTTTCCTGACCGGTATCGGCATGATTTACGGGCTGGCGGGCACGCTCAACATGGCGGAGCTGGCCGTCGTGCTCCCGAATGTAGAGCAGCCCGGACTGGTCACTATCGTCGCTATGCTCTTTGTCGTGTCCTTCGGCATCAAGGCGGCCCTGTTCCCCCTCTTCTTTTGGCTTCCGGCCTCCTATCACACCCCCCCGGCGGCCATCTCGGCCTTCTTTGCGGGGCTGCTCACGAAGGTCGGGGTGTACGCACTGATTCGGGTCTTTACCCTGCTCTTTACCCAAAATGTGGGCTTTACGCACGATCTGCTCCTCTGGATCGCGGGCTTCACGATGGTCAGCGGGGTGCTTGGCGCCGCCATCCAGACCGACTTTCGGAAGATTCTCTCGTTTCACATCGTGAGCCAGATTGGGTACATGATCATGGGGCTCGCGCTCTTTACGCCGCTGGCACTCATCGGAGCCGTGTTCTACATCGTGCACCACATCATCGTTAAGGCCAACCTCTTTCTGGTGAGCGGGGCCGCAAATCACCTCCAGGGCACCTTCAGTCTCAAAAAACTGAAGGGCCTGTACGCCGCCCATCCGGTCCTGGCCGTGCTCTTTGTGATTCCTGCGTTTTCGCTCGCAGGCTTTCCGCCGCTGTCGGGGTTTTGGGCCAAGCTCGTCCTCGCCAAGGCCGGCATCGAGATTGGGGCGTACTGGATCGTTGGGGTGGCGGTCGCGGTGGGCCTCTTCACGATGTACTCGATGTCGAAAGTGTGGGTGAATGCGTTCCTCCCGGGCACGGAGGCGGACGAGGCGGCAACCAGGGAGTCGGCATCGACCCCGTCCGGCCTCCGCCTAATGTATCTGCCGATTGGCGCGCTTGCGGCGGTAACGCTCATGATCAGCGTGTTTGCTGGGCCGGTGTACGACCTCGCCGAGCGATCGGCGACTGAACTGATGGATTCCACTGCCTACGTAGAAGCCGTTACGGGCCATGAAAAATCTACTGCTGACGCTACTCCTCGCGTTGATCTGGATGGCCATCCAGGGCGCGTTCAGCCTCGGTAACTTCCTGGTTGGCTTTACACTTAGCTACTGCAGCCTCCTGGTGATGCGTCCCCTCATCGGGGAGGCGGGCTATGATGCCCGACTGTGGTACCAAATCACCCTGGTTGTGGTGTTCTTCTGGGAACTGATCAAGTCGAGCCTTCGCGTGGCGGTGGAGGCCTTCACCCCGGGATACAGCATGAACGCGGGCATCATTGAGGTTCCCCTCGACGTCAAGTCGGACCTGGCGATTACGCTCTTCGGCAACCTTATTTCCCTGACGCCGGGCACCTTGACCCTCGACGTCGGCGCCGACAAGGAGTGCCTGTACGTCCACTTTATGTATATCGACGATGAGCCGGCGGTGGAGGCACGGGAGTTGAAAAAAACCCTCGAGGCCCCTGTCATTCGTGCCCTTGGGAAAGAGGTATCCGGTGCCGCATAGATTCCGGCACGGGGAGATGCCGGTGCTTCTTGGTCGTAGCTGCAGCACGATGATTACAAAGCCCCTCGTGCAGCGCCTGCCTTCGGATGTCTTTGTGCAGGGCACAACGTACGACCCCACGGCGGCGGACCGGTGGCGCCGATGGCTCTCACCGGCGGAGCGGCGTCGCATGGACGGGTTCGGCGCCAAGTCGAGACGCCGGGAGTTCCTATCGGGCCGGGTCGCTGCCCGCAAGCTCCTGTCCGCTCGTCTTGAGGTGTCCCCGTCGAAGGTGCCCCTCCGCCGGGCCTCCGACGAGGCCGTCGACGTGATCGGGGAAGACTGGCGCTTGTCTATCGCCCATTCCGGTCCGCACGCAGTCGCCGCGTGTGCTTGTCACCCACTCGGCGTCGATCTGGAGCATATTGAGCCCCGCGACCCGGCCATTGCTCGGTTCTTGTTTGCACCGGGGGACCGGGGCCTGATCGGCGCGCTGCCCTACGACGCTGACGCGGCGCTTATTTTGTGTTGGACGCTCAAGGAGGCGACGCTGAAGGCGCGACGGTCCGGCTTCCGCATGTCGCCGAAGGACCTGCAGCTGACGGTGGAGCCGAATCAAAACGCGGCGCGCATTGAGGTGGAGAACGGCGCACGCTGGTCGATTTGGTACGCCCAGCTAAAAGGGTACTGGAGCGCGCTTGCGGTCCCTGCCTCCAGCGAAGAGACCCGGGAAAACGGGTCATGATGCGCGCTGGTGCGTCGTGGTTTGCCGCCGAGGGGGGCGACCGGAAGACAGGATCAGCGTTTCGGTCTCCTTCACGCCATCGGCGGAGTGAATGCCGTCGAGCAGCGGGCCGCGGGTGACGCCGGTTAAGGTCATTGCCACCGAGTCGGCCCGCACGAGATCGTCGGCCGTGAAGGTGCGATCCAGCACGTTCGCGAGCGCGGGGTCCTCCTGTAGGCGGGTGCGTTCGGACGCAGACCGGGGGGCCAGACGGAAGTGGGTCGATCCGCCCAGCACGCGTTGGGCGGCAGCGGCAAGCATGCCTTCGGGCGCCCCACCGATGCCCCACAGAAGGTCAATGGGCGGCGTCGTCTCTTTCGATCCCGTCGGTGGGCGGTGCCGGGGCTGGAGGGCCAGGAGGGAAAAGCTGAGATCCCCCTCTCCAAACAGATGCACGTCCGCGCCGGCCGCCCGGAGGTCGTCGACCAGTTCGTCGTGGCGGGGGCGCTCCTGCACAGCCACCCGGACCGCCGACGGCGGAAGATTCAGCTCGTTCGAGACCGCGTCGACCACCTGGTGGGGGGGAGCGTCCAGGGTAAGGGCGTCGCCGAGCCCGGGCGGGCCGATCAATTTTTCCATGTAGAAGGCGCGGCCCAGCGGCAGCAGGGCCCCGGCAGGCGCGAGGGCCAGCACGGAGAGGGCGCCGGGCGCATCGTTGGCAACCAGCGTCGTGCCCTCCAGTGGATCGACGGCGACATCCACGACCGGATCTGCGTCTGGCCCGATCACCGTTCCCGGTTCCAGGTACGGCGCGTCGTCCTTTTCGCCTTCCCCAATCACGACCCTTCCGTGGACATTGTCGGTGCGTGCCCGGTTCTGCAGGGCTTCGACCGCCGCCCGGTCGGCGGCGTCCTTGTTGCCGGTCCCGATCCA
>CAYULG010000147.1:0-6547 GCA_964445365.1 uncultured Salinivenus sp.
CGCATCGTGTTGCCCACGATGAGCGTGTTGGCGTAATCGTCGAAAAAAATACTGATTCCAAGCACGCCCGTCACGACCTGTCCGCGCTTCGAGTCGCTCGCCCAGCCGGTGAGCCGATCGACGATCCCGAGCGTGCCGCCGTTCTTGGAGATGATGCCCACCATGCCCCCGATCATGAGCGAAAAGAGAATAATCGCGGCGTGGCTGCTGTCGGCCAGGGCGCCCAGCACGTAGACTTGGAACGTGTCGAGCAGGCCCTTAAACGCCGCCCAGGGCGTGAAGCCGATCGCGGCGACGGCCCCAATCCACACCCCGAAGAAGAGGGCCGGCACCACGCGGCGGTACACGAGGGCCATGCCGATGGCGAGAAGCGGCGGCAAAATGGAGAGCCAACCCGGAATCGCCCGCGTGCTCGCCGACCGAACCACCGTGTCGTTCGCCACGACCTCCACCGTCGCATCGCCACTCGACGGCACCGTCACCGCCTCCGCCGTCCACTGCTCGTTTTCGGCGTCGTAGGAGAGCGCGTGGGTCGCGTCTCCCACCCGAACCCTCGGTGTCCCCGCCTCCGCCAGCGTCGAATCGCCCGGCACCGTCACCGAAAACGCGATGTCCGTCAGCACCGGATCCGGCACGTCCACCGCGCCAGCGTCCTGTCCCACTGCGGGCGATGCAGCCACAAACAGGACCCCGAGAAAGACAACGATCGTGCGAGCCAGGAAGTCACGAGCCATGAGTTCAGAATCACGAACTGGAACGCAAAAATCGAAGGGCTAACGTTATCTCTTCGGGTCCATAGGTGTCTGCCCAATGCAGTGCAACGAAGGAACCGACCTGAGAACACCAATGGACATCAACGAGCTGGACGTGTATAAACGGGCAATGCGACTGGCGGAAGAAATCTGGACGGAAGCAGAAGACTGGCCGTCCTTCGCAAAATACTCGATTGGTACACAACTCACCCAGTCCGCCGACTCGATTGCACCAAACATCAGCGAGGGACACGGACGCTATCACTTCGGCGAGAACCGACACTTTTGCTACTACGCTCGCGGATCGCTTCAGGCAACCAGAACGGGGCTGCAGAAGGCTCGAAGTCGCCGCCTAATTTCAAAAGAGCGCTTCGAGGAGCGATCTACTGAGCTCATCGAGATCCGAAAAATGCTCAACAGCTACATCAATTCCATCGGCCAAAAGAACAAATCCTCATAACCCATCAACTCATGACTCGCGACCCGTAACTCGTGACCCGTAACTCGTGACTCGTAACTGGTTTCACCGCGTCCCAAAAATCCGATCCCCCGCATCCCCCAACCCCGGCCGAATGAACGCATTCTCGTCCAGCTCCCGGTCGAGCACCGCCGTCACGATCGGCACGTCCGGGTGCTCCTCGCGGAGCTTCTTCACGCCCTCCGGCGCCGCCACCAGACACGCGAACGTGAAGTCCTGCCCGCCCTCCTCCTTCAGGTGATTAATGGCAAACGTGGCACTGCCGCCCGTCGCCAGCATCGGATCGACCACGAACACGTGCGCCGAATCGATCCCTTCGGGAATGTTGCTGTAGTAGTCCACGGGGGTGTACGTCTCCTCGTCGCGCTGCATCCCGAGGTGCCCCACACGTGCCTCCGGTACGTACCGCACGAAGCCGTCCACCATCCCGAGCCCAGCCCGCATGATGGGCACCACCATCACGTCTTCCGTGATCTCGTAGCCGGTGGTCGTCTCCAACGGCGTCTCAATCTCCGTCTCGTCCAGATCGATCTCGCGCATGGCCTCGTAGGCGAGGATCGACGCGGCGTCCGAGACGGTCTTCCGGAACTGCCCGTGGGGCGTCTCGTCCCGACGAAGGATGGTCAGGTCCCGCTTCAAAATGGGATGATCGACGACAGAAAGGTTTTCCATAGGCGCAGAGCAGATGGACAAAGTTATGCGGGAGAGAACAGTCTGCCCCCCGTCGCCCGGGGGGCCGTTGAGCGTGACCGTTCGGTCCCCTACGATGAGCCCCCCTCGGAGCCGTCGGCGCCTCCAGCGGCTTCGAGCCACGGCTTGCGCTCGAAGTAGCTGTCGGTGATCTCCTCGAGCTTGCCGGAGAGCAACAGCACGCCAACGAGGTTCGGAATGATCACGAGGCCAAGCGCAATGTCCCCGATGGCCCAGACGGTCGCCAACGGTGCAATGCCGCCAATGAAGTTGATGGCGACGAACGCCACTTTATACGGGAGCACAGCATCTTCACCGAAGAGGTAGATCGCGCAGCGGTCCCCATAGTAGCTCCAGGAGATCGACGTTGAAATCGCGAAGAGCACAACACTGAAGACGACGATGAGCCCGCCCCAGTCGCCGAGCGGGGAGAGGCCCCGCGAGAAAGCAAGCTGCGTGAGCGGCGCCCCGTTCTCGACGGCGGGGCCGTACAGGCTCTGGTATTCGGTCCGGTCCTCGGAGACGGCGACGCCCCTATCCGGATAGAGCGTCCCCGAGAAGGTCCCCTCTAGGTCGGCCCGCTCCGCGCAGTCCCCCGCGCAGCTCGTGTAGAAGGTATCGACGACTGCCTCGTGCCAGGCGAACTGCGGCGTTCCCTCCTCCACCCGCGGGGTCCCGTTAATAATTTGAATCTCCGCCGGGGGATCCCCCGACGACAGGATGCTTCCTTGATCTTCGACGCGGTAGGACACGTCGCCCCCATCCAGCACGAGCTCGGTCGGAATCCGATCGTCCCAGACGCCGGTGACGACGATCGCAAGCCCCGTAATCGTGCAGACAATAATCGTGTCGATGAAGGGCTCCAGCAGGGCCACGCTCCCCTCCGACACCGGTTCCTCGGTTTTTGCCGCCGAGTGGGCAATGGGGGCCGAGCCCATACCGGCCTCGTTCGAGAAGAGCCCCCGCTGCACCCCGTAGTTCATCGTGAGGAGGAACGCGCCCGCCCCCGTGCCGGCCACGCCCGACTCGGGCGCGAATGCGTTACTGAAGATGGCCGCCACGGCGCCCGGCACGTTGCCCGCATCGAGGAGGAGAATGGTGAGGCCCCCAAGCACGTAGATCGCGGCCATGAACGGCGCCACGATGCCCGTGACCCGCCCGATTCGCTTTACACCGCCGATGATGACGATAGCAATAGTGCCGGACACCAATCCCGCCACGATCAGGTCGAACACCGGAACGTTCCCCCCCAGAAGCGTCACCGACGTCTCTTGCATTCCGAAGAGCGAACTGAAGGCGCTCATCGTGTCTACGACCGTGTTCGACTGATTTGCGTTCCCGGTCAGGAACGAGGTGATCCCAAGCAGCGCCGCCGAGGCCACGGCCATCCACACCCAGTTGGAGCCGAGCCCGCGCGAGATGTAGTACATCGGACCGCCCGACACCGTCCCGAGCCAGCCCGGCGCCTCTCCCTCTTCCGAAAGCTCCTCGTCGCGGTAGAGTTGGGCGAGGCTCACCTCGCTAAACTTGGTGACCATTCCCAGCAGGGCGGTGACCCACATCCACAGAAGCGCGCCGGGGCCGCCGTAATGAATCGCCAGTGCCACGCCCGCGATGTTGCCGATGCCGACCGTGGCCGAGAGGGCCGTCGTCAACGCCTGGAAGTGCGGAATGTCACCGGTATCGTCCGGGTCGTCGTACGTGCCGGAAGTTACGGCAAACCCGTGCCAGAGGCGACGAAACTGGACCAAGTCGAGCCGGAACGTGAGGTACACCCCCGTCCCCAACAGCAGAATGACGGTGATCGGAATTTCACCGGTCCCCGTCGGGATGCCCCGCGACCACACCAAATCAACGAGAAAATTGACGGTATCCGTGAACATAGAACAAGAACCCTACCGAGAAATCAGCGATGAGGTGTCGCGTTGACGTCCACGTCGACGGACATCCATGGCGCAGGCAGCGCGACGGATCAACCTGCATTGGCACCCCTCAAACGTGAGGGATCTGTGGAAGACCGTTGGAATATAGGAGGCGAAGGCGACCCGCGCAAACGGCCTTCCCGAACTGAGCCGTTCTCCGGCAAGAAGGCACCCCCAAAGTGGCTTCGTGCGGGGAGGCTTACGATTTTTTCACGCGCCAACGGCCCGCTTGCCGTTCATCGGGCGATGATTTACCTCCCCTCTACGAGGATGTCTCGGGATTGAGGCCGATCTCCATCCCTAAAATGATCTCTTACAGAGGCGCCCCTCCAACCTTGCCGGCCGGGAGGCTGTCGTCGTCTTCTTCCTCTTCTTCCTTCGTCTTGTGTTCGAGGTTTCGGCGGTAGGACTCCTGTACGGCCGGCGTCACGTAGTTGTAGGCCGCCGCGACGGCAAGATTGAAGAGCGCAGCCCCCACGCCCAACGCGGCCCCCAGATAGCGCGGCCCGGCCAATGCTAGCCGAATCATGACGGTCGCCGCCGCATAGCCGGAGTTTCGGAAGACCACGTGGTAGGTGGCGCTGTAGCGGAGGGAAATAAGCACGACCAGCACGTCGGTAAAGATGAGAATCGTGTAGAACGTGTTGAAGAACGGAAGCACGTCCTTCACCAAAAAGGGAGCGATGACCGTGTAGGCCCCAAGCCCAATCAAGACGAGCAGAAGCACGTTCGAGACCATCTTCTTCTGTGCCACAAAGTACTGCTGCTCCGCGTCCGTCTGCGTGATGGGTTGGTGCTTCTGAAGCATGTAGAAGAACCCCAGACTGACAAAGATCAGCAGCGCGCCCGTGGCGTCCACCACCACGTACTGGACGGCCTCTCGCCCGGCGTCGAACGTCCACTGAATGGGCTCCTCGTTGAACTTGGACAGCTCCTTGAACGACCGGCGGAGGAGGATGAGCGAGAAGACCTCAAACTGTTTGCCCGCCGTTTTGGCGACGCTCGTCGCGAGCCCCACGACCAATCCGATGAGCTCCACCACCAAAAACAGCGTGAATGCGACGTCGATAGCCACGAAGTGGTTTGTGGACACGATTCCCTCAAGGGAGGCGGGAAGTCCGCCCTGCCGATTTATCTCGATGACAAAAAGGGCCCCAAGGAAGCCCGAAATGAGCACGTACGCCACGACCCGACGGGCCTCCGCGCTCTCCCACCATGCCTCAAAGGTGTCGAAGACCCGGTTGCTAGCGCGAAAGAGCGGATTCATCACGCCGGAGTACCGATCTAGGAAGAAGTGTTATGATGAAAGCAATGTGCCGAGTGGCGATCCGGTTTTTCTGTACCCCAAGGGTTGGCAACACGATTACATTCGCTCCCCTTTCGTATCAGGGCGCACCGAGATGTGGTGGGCGAACGCGGCGTCTTTCGTATTGCGTATTCGCTTCGGGTACCCCGATTCGTCTACACGCAACACGAACCACTTCGGGCGGAAAAAAAGCAGAGCACTGGGCCCCATCGATGCCTTCTTCGCCTCCCTCCGACGATAGAACCTACAGCGTCTCCGGGTCGATCTCAACGACTTGTCCATTCATCAGCGCATAGGTCTGAGCCGGATAGGACTTGACGAGGCGGTAGTCATGGGTGGCCGTGAGGAGCGTCATGCCCTGCTTGTGGAGGCTGACAAGGAGCTCTTGAATTTCGTCGGCCACTACGGGATCGAGGTTCCCGGTCGGCTCGTCGGCGAGCAGCACCCACGGGTCGTTGGCGATGGCCCGGGCAATGACGACGCGCTGCTGCTCGCCCCCCGACAGCTCGTGGGGATAGCTGTCCCGCTTGTGACTGAGGCCCACGCGGGCCAGCGACTTGAGCACCTTGCTCCGCACCTCCGACTGGCTCTGGCCCGTGGCGTAGAGCGCAAAGGCGACGTTCTCGTACGCGCTACGGTCCGGCAGAAGCTGGAAATCCTGAAAGACGACCCCAATCGAGCGGCGGAGGTAGGGGATGTCGTCCTCGTCGATGAGGTCGGACCGGTGACTTCCGATCTTCGCGACGCCCGAGTCGGGAAACAGGTCCATGTAAAGCAAGCGCAGAATCGTGCTCTTGCCACTGCCGGTGGGGCCCACCAGGTACGCCATCTCCGACCGGTCCAGATGGAAAGACACGTCCTCCAGCACCGTCCGGTGCCGACCGTTGGGGAGATGAAACGAGACGGAGACGTTCTTGAGATCGATCATGCGCGGGCTCCTCGTTCCGGTTGCGGACGGGATGTGCGCCCCTCGACGCGGATTCAAGGCGGAAACGGGAAACGGAAGGGGCTGATCCCGGACGAATCAGTCCGAACGCCTGCCCCCACTCAACGAGCGCACGAGAACCGATGGGCAGCCAAGTGCACGTCACACCCGGCTGCCAGGACCAACGACCGTAGGCGACGGACCGCGCCCTGCGGGAGATTGTTCATAGGCTGTCCAAAGCGCCCCGTTCGGCGGTCAGCGGTCTGCCGTCCGCCGTCCCCTGAACGTCCAGCCCTCCACACCCACGCTCCTCCACGTCCATGCCCTCCATCCGCATCGGCACCTCCGGCTGGCAGCACGACCCGTTTGCCGGCCGCTTCTACCCCGATGACCTCGGCCAAAGCGACCGACTCGCGTTTTACGCCGACACGTTCGACACCGTCGAGGTCAACAACACCTTCTACCAGAGCCCCG
>CAYULG010000148.1:0-6487 GCA_964445365.1 uncultured Salinivenus sp.
GCTGGCCTCCAGCACGGCGTTGAGCCCGAGGTTGCCCGCCACGAAGTCGACAGGCTCATCGTTTCCGGTGCGAACCGTGTCAATCGCGTTCCACCATCCGTTCGTTTCTGCGAGCCCGGCGGCCTGGGTGCGGTTCGTCAACTGGCCGTTCGCGCGGGAGAACACGGTAATCGGCATCCACTCGCCCACGATGGTGAGGTCGAGCCGGTCGTCCCCCGTTGCGTCTGCCCAGACCGCATCCGTCACCATCCCCACCTCGCGGAGGCGGGGCGCGACCTCGTCGGTCACGTCCGCAAAGTGGCCCGTGCCGTCGTTTTCGAGGAGGTAGCTTTCGGGGATTTTTCCGTACTGCCGGGCCACGACCCGGCTTCCCACAAACAAGTCGGTGTCGCCGTCTTCGTCGTAATCGCCGGGGGCCACGGCGGCCCCATTGGCGTGCATGTCGTCGGGGAGCGCGCCGTCGGCCCGACGAAACTGGCCTGTGCCGTCGTTGAGGTACAGCCGGTCGCGGAGGGCGTCGGCGGTGCCCCAGAACTCGTTCCCGCCGCTGACGACGTAGAGATCCCGGTCGTCGTCGCCGTCCGCATCAAAAAAGGCAGCGTCGACGTCTTCGTGCACCTCGTCCTGCGCCCACGTCTCCTCACTGGCAGAAGTGAAGCGCCCGTCGTCCTGCTGGAGAAACAGGCGGGCCGCCTGGTGCTTGGCGCCCCCCACGAAGAGATCGTCGAGGCCGTCCCCGTTCACGTCGGCCACGGCGAGGGCCGGCCCCTCCATCGAAAGCGCGTGCGGAATGAGCGGCTCGCGGGTAAAGTCGACCGGGTCGGTCTCGTCGTGCCGGTACGAGAGGCCCACCGTTTCGGTCACGTCCGTAAACAGGGTGTCCCCGGGAAGGGGCTGACTGGGCGACGACGACTGCGGCGTCGCGTCGGACTGCCGGAGCGTGAGCGTCTGGTCGGCCTTCACGTCGGTTCGGACCTCGGCGCGGCGGTCGGGCCAGGCGACCGAGACGCTGTCGACGGTCGCCCGGTCCCCGAGGCCGAACAGCAGTCGCTGCTCGACGGACGACTGGTAGCCGCGGGTAGGCACCAGGTTCTTTCGCTGCTGCATGCCATCATCGTGGAGGGTGACGGTGGCGCCGATGCCCTGTGTGTTTTGCCCCGTCCCGCGGAGGTCGACCCGTAGGTAGTGGTGGCCGGTCATCTCGGTGGCGCGGTTCTCGAAGAGGGAGGCCGGGGCGTTGATGTTGTTCGTGACGAGGTCGAGGTCCCCGTCGTTGTCGAGGTCTGCGTAGGCGGCCCCGTTGGAGGCGCCCTTCTCATCGAGGCCCCATCGGGACGAGACTTGCGTGAGGCCGAGCCCCGCCGAGTCGTTGCGGAAGGCGGCGTTCGGGGCGAGATCCTCGGGCATGCGGCGCAGGTGCTCGGACAATTCGTCTTCGGAGAGGCCCCGCTCTACCTGAGCCTGAACGGCCTCGCTTGAGGCGTAGGAAACGTAGTCGAGGTCGTTGGGGCGGTGGGGGATGCCGTTGGTGACGAAGAGATCGGTCCGCCCGTCGAGGTCATAGTCCGCAAAGAGCGGGGCCCAGCTCCAGTCGGTGGCCTCGATGCCAGCGAGGGGGCCAATTTCGCTGAAGTGCCCGCGCCCCTGGTTGAGTTGGAGCGTATTCCGTCCGTACTGGGGATGGTAGCCGTAGCGTGCTTTGGCATTGAATACGTCTCGCCCCTCCGGCTCGGCCGACCGCTTGCGCATCTGTTCGTCGACGGGCAGCATGTCGAGCACCACGAGGTCGGGACGCCCGTCGTTGTTGACGTCGGCCGCGTCGGTGCCCATCGACGACAGGCTCGTGTGGCCGATGGCCGACCGGAGCTGTTCCGAAAACGTCCCGTCGCAGTTGTTCACGTACAGGTAGTCGTCCTCGTGGAAGTCGTTGGCCACGTAGAGGTCGGGGCAGCCGTCGGTGTTGACGTCCGTGACCGACACGCCCAGCCCGTAGCCGATGCGGCCCCCGTAGATGCCGGCCTCCGCGCTCACGTCGACGAACGTGCCGTCCTGGTTTTCCAGAAGCCGATCGCCGGCCTGCGGGTGGCGCTCCTCGCGCAACTCCACGCGCCCGTAGGTCTGCTCGTCGTGCACCGAATGGTTAAGGAGGTACGCGTCCAGGTCGCCGTCCAGGTCGTAGTCGAAGAAGGAAGCCTGCGTCCCGTAGCCCTGAGCATCCAGGCCGTACTCGGCCGCCGCCTCCGAAAACGACGGCGTGCCGTCGTCGCCGAGCCCCTGATTGATATAGAGCTGGTTCGTCCCCTCCAGCCCTTCGACGCCGTGAACGACGGAGACGTAAATGTCGAGGCGGCCGTCGCCGTTGACGTCGGCCATGGTCACCCCCGTCGTCCAGTCGGCCGTGCCCGCCACGCCCGCCTCTTCGGTCACCGCCCGGAACTCGAAGTCGCCCTCGTTCAGGTAGAGGGCGTTCGGGCCTTCGTTCGAGGTGAAGTACAGGTCCGGGCGGCCGTTTCCCGTCACGTCTCCCGCGGCCACGCCCCCGCCATTGTAGTAGTAGAGGTAGTTGACGATGTTGAGGTCCGCCGATTCCTCGAGCGTGTTGGTGAAGGTCACGCCTGTGGTGTCCGGGCTCGTTTCCGCGAACAGCGTCGGCTGCGAATCGGCGCCCTCCTCGCCCCCACCACATCCGGCAAGCGTGAAGGACACGACCAAGAGAAACGCGAGGCAGCGCGACATGAGGGGACCAGGCCGGGTCGGAGATGGAGAACCGAGCGAAAGAGGAGCGCACGCGCTACGGGCGGGCCGTCGACGGGCGGTCCCGCTGCTTGGTCGTCTGTCGTCGCCGAAAGACCTGAACTGGCCCGTCGTTTTTCGCGATGACGAGGAGGCGGCCGTGCGCGGCGGTATTGATCGGGGTGATGTCCCGGGCCTCCCCGGTCACCGAAAACCCGCTCTCGCGAGCCGGCACCGCGGTGAACCGGCCCGTGCCGTCGCCCCGCAGGACGACCCCGTAGCTGGCGTCCATCCGGCCGAGATTTGGGGGCGCTCCGTGAAAGTTGCCGGCCAGAAGCACGTCGAGATGGCCGTCCTCGTTCACGTCGTCCGGAAAAATCCCGTACGTCGGCGACAGCTGGGCCTCGAAAGGGAGAGGGCGCATCGAAAAAGAGCCGTCGCCCTCGTTCTCGACGTAGACGGTCGAAAACGTATGGGCGCGCTTCGTGTCCGCCGCGTCCAACTGGTCCTCCGGAAAGACCTCCGAAATGGGCGTCCCCGCGTAGGACTTGTGAGAGGGAAACCGCTCTTGCAGCGGCGGAAGTGCGTCGATCAGGCGATCCCGGAGCACGAAGGGCACGTTTTTGCCCTCCCGATACATCGAGAGTACAGGCTCGGTGGAGCCGTCCCGGTCGAAGTCATTGACGTAGAGGGACGCCGGCCGGTCGGGGCGGGCCTTCAGCCGCGTGTTGTTGCCGAGATTGCCGACGATGAGGTCCACGTCCCCGTCCTCGTCGACGTCGGCGGGGACAACGCGATTCCACCACCCGCTGCTCTGGGCGAGGCCGTCGGGATTGAGGCGCCGGAGGCGGCCATCAGTGTTCTCAAAGACAGAGATCCGCATCCACTCCCCGACGACGACGAGATCCTCCTGCCCGTTGCCGGTCACGTCGGTCCAGACCGCGTCCGTCACCATGCCGATCTCCTGCAGGGCGGGAGCGACCTCGCCGGTTGCTTCTGTGAAGTGGCCCGTTCCGTCATTCTCCAGGAGGACGCTCTTCGGATCTACGCCGTAGCTCCAGGGCACCACGCGACTGCCGACGAACAGGTCCTGGTCCCCGTCCCCGTCGACGTCGGAGGCCGCGACGACCGACCCGCTTCGCCGCAGGGTGGGCAGGCGGCCGCGCGCCTTCTCAAACGTGCCGGTGCCGTCGTTGAGGTAGAGGCGATCCGCCAGGGCCGGGGCCTCTTCCGTGTACTCGTTTCCACCGCTCACGACGTAGAGGTCCTGGTCCCCGTCCCCGTCTGCGTCGAAGAAGGTCGCCCCGATGTCCTCCGAAATCTGGTCCCTGGCAAAGAGGTCCTCGTTCGTCGGAACGAACCGACCCCCGGGCTGCTGCACGAGGAGGCGGCCGGGCTGATTTTTGGCCCCGCCAACGTAGAGATCCTCGCGACCGTCTCCGTTCACGTCCCCGACGGCAAGCCGAGGGCCCTCCGTGGACAGCTTCTTCGGGATAAGTCCTTCTCGGGTGAAGTCTACAAACCGGTTCTCCTCGTGGGTCGCCGCGTCGAGGTCCACCTCGGTCGTCACGTCCACGAGCGGCTGGGTCGAGGGATTGGGAAGGGACGGCACCGGACGATCGGCCCTTGACGCCGGGCGGGCGTCGGACTGCTTTACGGTCAGCACCTGGTCGGCCGCGACGTCGCTGAGGCGTTGTGTGCGCCCGTCGGGCCACGCCACGGTCACCCGATCGAGCGTATCGGCCGTTCCCACCCCGATGGTGAGCCGGTGGCCCACGGTGGACTGAAAGCCGCGCACCGGCATCTGCTCTTTGTAGATCGTGGTGCTGCCGGTCTCTACGGTGACCTGCGCGCCGACCCCGAACGAGTTGTCCCCCTCGCCTTGTAGAGCAAGCTGGAGCGACTGGTGATCACGGTGGCGGCTTGCCTCGTTGCGGTAGACGAAGCTTTCCATGTTCAGATTATTGACGACGAGGTCGAGGTCGCCGTCGTTGTCGAGGTCGCCGTAGGCGGCACCGTTGGAAAAGCTGGGCGTGTTGAGCCCCCACTCAGCCGCTGCGTCTCGGAAGACCGGACCCGTCGTGGAGTCGGCCCCGAGGGCGTTGCGGAAGGCGTAGTTGGAAATCCTGTTCGACGGGATGTCCTCGATCAAGTTCAGAAACTCGGCGCGGCCCCGCTCTTTCATCCGGCGGGCTGTCTCCTGGGTCATCAGTTCCTGAAGGAAGTCCTGGTTGGTGACGTCCTTGTAGACCCCGTTGGCGACGAAGATATCCTTGTGGCCGTCGAGGTCGAAGTCGGCGATGAGCGCGCCCCAGCTCCAGTCCGTGGCGTCCACGCCCGCAATCGGGGCCACGTCGCTGAAGGTGCCGTTACCGTTGTTCAACTGGAGGGTGTTGCGCATGAGTTGGTGGTAGTACCCGTTGCCCACCATGTTCTGGTACTCCCCCCACGGCTTGAACGTCGTCGTGGTCTTCAGGCGGTCGTCCCGTTCGGGCAGCATGTCGGTCACGAAGAGGTCCGGCCACCCGTCGTTGTTGAGGTCGCCGACGTCGGATCCCATCGACGAGAGGCTGCTGTGGCGCATCTGGGCGGGGAGGGCCTCCCGGAACGTCCCGTCCTGCTCGTTGACGTACAGGTAGTCCCGCTCAAAGAAGTCGTTCGAGACGTAGAGGTCCGGCCATCCGTCGCGGTTGAAGTCGCCGACCGTGACCCCGAGTCCGAACCCAATCTCGCTGCTGTAAAGGCCCGCTTCCTTTGTCACGTCGACAAACTCTCCGCCCCGGTTCTCAAACAGCTTATCCCCCCCGAGCGAGTCGCGCTGGTCGCGCTGGTTGTTGCGGAGATCAAACTCGCTGATCGGCGTGAACGCGTTGTTCAAAAGATACATGTCGAGGTCCCCGTCCCGATCGTAGTCGAAAAATGACGCGTGCGTCGAGTGGCCTGGGTGGGCGAGGCCATACGCCTCGGCCTGCTCCTCGAACTGAGGAACGCCGTCTTCGCTGGTGCCCTGATTGATAAACAGCTCGTTTTTCCGGTCGTCGCCGGAGATGTCCCCGGAGTTGGTGACGTAGATGTCGAGCCGGCCGTCCCCGTTCACGTCCACGAGCGAGACGCCCGTGGACCACGCCCGCGTCCCGGCCACGCCGGCCGCCTCAGTCACGTCCCGAAACCACCAGTCTCCATCGTTCAGGTAGAGCCGATTGGCGTCCTGATTGGACGTAAAATAGAGGTCCTGGCGGCCGTCTCCGTTGAGATCTCCGATGGCCACGCCCCCCCCGTTGTGGTAGTTGCGATACGTGAAGACATTGGTGTCTTCCGTGTACTCGATCTCGTTCTCGAACCCAACGTTCGTGTGGGCGGCCGGTAGCTTCGTGAAGAGCGTGCTCTCGGCCGGGGCAGGGGAGCGATCGGCCTTCTCGCGGGGCGGGGCATCAGATTGCCCGCACCCGGAGAGCAAGACGAACGCGAGAGCGAGCACCGAACACAGCGAAAGACCGACCGCTCGGTCGGGCAAATGCCAGAAGAAATCCATCGCGTCGGGAATGTAGTCTGGTGGGAGAGAGCCAGAGGCGCACTTCCGACGACAACCCATGCGTAGCCACTCGGCCTCAAGGGGGCCAGACTTCGGGAGCCGGAGCGGGCCCGCTCGGCGAGGCGCGCCTGGACCATGTGCGCGTCCAGCACGGGCACATCTAGGAGGTCACCGCCGCCTCGCGCGAAATCTCCTCCAGCGTCCGCCCCTTCGTCTCCGCGA